>NZ_JBEZYU010000007.1:0-185823 GCF_040638875.1 Nocardia sp. NPDC024068
GCGCTCGGCGCGGAGGTGATCGCCGTGGCGTCCTCGGCGGCGAAACTGGCCTCCGCGCGGTCCTATGGGGCGGCGCATCTGATCGACCACCGCGCGGACGATCTCCGCGCTGCCCTGCGCGCGGCCGCACCCGAGGGCGCGGCCGCGGTCCTGGACCCGGTCGGTGGTGATCTGTCGGAACCGGCGCTGCGGGCGCTGGGCCGGGGCGGGCGCTTCGTGACCATCGGCTACGCCTCCGGCACCGTCCCCCGTATCCCGCTCAACCTGGTGCTGGTCAAGGGTGTCCGGATTCTCGGGTTCCAGTTCCAGGACGTCCCGCCGGACGAATTCCGTCGCAACGACGAGGAACTCGCGGAACTCCTCGACGAACGCCGGGTCGCTCCGCATATCGGCGCGGTCCATCCCCTGGAGGACACGGCACTCGCCCTCGGCGAAGTGGCCTCGGGCCGGGCGATCGGGAAGATCCTGATCGACCTGACGATCTAGCGACCGCCCGCGTGCTGCACGCGACTCCCGATACCGCGCCGGATCGTCCGGGCGGCCTTCGGGTCCAGTGGGCGCCGCCCGGCTACGACGGTGCCGATCGCGGGCCGGCGCCGTCGAAGTAGGCCGCCGTCAACTGTTCCCGATCGCCGCGCAACCGTTCGGCCTCGCCGGACAGCACCACGCGTCCGTGGTTGAGCACGATCGCGTGGTCGGATACGGCCAGCGCGAGATCGACATGCTGTTCCACCAGCAGGACCGCGATCCCTTCCGCGCGGGCCATCGTGCGTATCGCCGGCAACATGTCCTGCACGACCATCGGTGCCAGACCCAGGCTCATCTCGTCGACCATCAGCACTTTCGGACGGCCCACCAGCGCCGCGGCGATGGCCAGCATCTGCTGCTCGCCACCGGACAGCAGCCCGGCTCTTCTGCCGCGCACGCCTTCCAGCGCGGGAAACCGGTCCAGCACCGCCTTCTCCCGGGCCGGGTCGGGGGTGGGAGCGGCAAGGCGCAGATGCTCGGCGACGGTCAGGGGTGCGAAGAGACCGCGATCGTCGGGGACGAGGCGCAGCCCTCGCCGAGCCGTCCGGTGCGGCCGCCGGTGGTCGACCGGGGCACCGAGTACGGTCACCCGGCCACTGATCAGGGGTAGCAGACCGGCGAGCGCGAGCAGCGTCGTGGTCTTCCCGGCGCCGTTCGGTCCCAGCAGAGTAGTCACCGCGCCGGCGGCGACCGTGAGATCCAGGTCCTGAACCGCGGGTATCCCGTTGTGGCCGACGACGAGCCCTTCTGCCACCAGCACGGCCTCAGACATCGGCCGCCTCCCTCGGCGCTCCCAGATAGGCGGCGATCACGGCCGGATCCACCCGCACCTCGGCCGGCGTCCCCGAGAAGATGATCTGCCCGAACTCCATGACGTAGATCCGGTCGCAGACGCCCAGCACCAGCGATATGTCGTGGTCGATCAGCAGTATGCCCGGACCGCTCGCGGCGATACCGCGCATCCGCTCGGCGAAGTCGAGGCTTTCCTGGCTGTCGAGTCCGGCGGCGGGTTCGTCCAGGAGCAGGATCCGGCAGTGTCCGACGAGCGCGCGGGCGACACCGACCAGCTTCTGCTGTCCCAATGTCAGATCCCGGGCCAGGACGGCGCCCACGTCACCGAGGCCCACCGCGCGCAGAGCTTCGGTGACACCCGGGTCGATCCGGTTACGCCGCCGCCCGAAGAGATCGGTGAGGATGGTGGAGAAGCCGCCGGGACGCAGTGCGGCCGTGACATTTTCGACGACGGTCATATTCCCGAACAGCTCACCCGATTGCCAGGTCCGGGACAGCCCGGCCCGCCGCCTCCGGTGGGGTGCGAGCCGAGTGATATCGGCGCCGTCGAGGGTCACCGCGCCCGCGGATCCGGTGAAGCCGGTGATCGCGTCGACGAACGAGGTCTTGCCGGCCCCGTTGGGTCCGATGAGCCCCACGATCTCCCGCGGCCGCAGCGTGAGTGATACGGCGCTGTTCGCCACCACTCCCCCGTATCGGACGGTCAGGTCCGCGGTCGCCAGCCCCTCCGGCGTCGGATCGGTCATGGTTGTCCCACCGCCTCTTTCGTGTCGTCGGCACTCCGCGCGCGGACCTCCGGCGTCCGGTCCGGAGGCCGTCGGCGGTCCCGCACCCGGTCCGCCATCCGGCGGGCCTCGCCCGCCATCCCGACCGGGTTGAGGATCGCGGTGACGATCAACGCGATACCGGAGATCAGCGCGTAGTAGTCACCGAGTTCGAGGACCTCGTGCAACACCACGTAGAGAATCCCGAGGGGTCCGAGGACACCGGCGAGGGCGGCGCCGCTGAACGAGGTGATCCCGCCGAGGTACGCGACCGCGAGCACCTGCAGCCCCACGAACACCGTGAACGATTCGGCGGACAACTGGCCGGCGCTGTAGCCGATCAGGCAGCCCGCAAGACCGGCGATGAAAGCCGACAGCCCGAAGCCGAGCAGCTTCGTCCGCCGGACATCGATACCCACCGACGCCGCAGCACGCTCGTTCGCCCGGACCGCCAGGAAGGTCCGGCCGGTATCGCCCGAGGCGAGCCGGATGAAAGCCCAGACGACGAGGGCGGCGACGGCAAGCACCAGCAGTGAGAACGGCAGGCGGGCGATGTCACTGCCCTCCCGGATACCGAGGTTCAGCCCGAAGAGGGTCGGGTTGGCGATGGGATTTCCGGAGGCGGGCGTCAGGCTGTAGTTGTTGAAGACGAACCGTTCGATGGCCAGGGCGGCCGCGATGGTGACGATGGCGAGCTGGGCGCCGCGGATGCGGAACGCGGGCAGCGCGACCAGCATTCCCAGCAACGCCGCCACCAGCGCACCGAGAAATACCGCCAGCGGCATCGGCATGGCCCAGTCGGTGGTGAGCTTGGACAGGGTGAACCCCGCCGCCCCGGCGAATGCCGTCTGTGCCAGCGAGATCTGCCCGAGGTATCCGGTGATCACCACGTAGGAGAGTGCGAGCAGCATCAGGATGATCGAGTAGGTCAGCCCGAACCGGTAGGTGCTCGAAGACAAAGCGAGCGCGACGCCCACTGCCACGAGCAGGACCACCGCCGGGACCGGGCGGAACCGGGGAACGGACACATCCGGCAATCTGATCGTCTGCAACGACCCGCGCGACGGCAGCCTGCTGCCGAACACCAGCAGGATCACGATGACCACCACGAACGGCACCACCTGGTCCAACCCCGACGCGGCCCACTCCGGCCACCACTGCTTCCCGGTGAAGAGGTTCACCAGGGATTGGAAGGCACCGAGGACCAGGGCCGCGACCGCGATCACACCCACCGATTCCATCCGGGCGACCAGCAACACCGCCAGGGCCGGCACCACGAGCAGGGTGTAGTTCAGCGGGTTGAGACCGGTCAGGCTGGATCCGAGCAGCACCCCGAGAGTGGCGACGACCGCGGCCAGTACCGTCGCGATCGCGGCCAGCCGGTCCGGCGAGAACCCGAGCAGGACGGCGCCGCGCGGGTTGGCGGCCGCCGCGCGGGTCGCCGCACCCAGCCGGGTGAATCCGAAATATGCCCAGATCAGAACGGATGTCGTCACCATGATCGCCGCCATGACGAGTTCCGACGAGGAGAGCCGGGTGCCGAACAGCTCCACCGACCCCGGCGGGATCAGCGCCTCGACCGGGATGTTGTTGGGCCCGAACCGGATGACCACCAGCGCCTGCACCGTGAGCATCAACGCGACGGATACGACCACCTGCGCCAGCGCCGGCGCGTCGCGCACCGGACGGAACACCAGATAGTGGGTGATCAGTCCGAGCGCGACGGCGGAAAGCAGCCCGATCAGCAGGGCCACCCAGATCGGCGGCGGTTCCGGGAATCGCACGCTCCCGATCGGCAGTACCAGGGTGCCGTCGTCGCCCAGCTGGGCGAAAACATACGCGCCCCACATGGCGGTGGCGCCCTGCGCGAAATTGATGATGCCGGTCGAGCGGTAGACCAGCAGCAGACCGTTCGCCAGACCGATGTATACGGCACCGAGGCCGAGGCCGAGCACTACGAACTGAAGGTACGTCTCCATCGGGTCGCTCCCCTGTCGCCGCGGCTCAGGACTGCGGCAGTACGGACAGATCCAGATCGACGTAGCCGGCCTCGTTCACCGGCGCCAGGGTGCCGTCGTCCTGGACCTCGAAGAAGATCGCCTGGCCGTTGCAGGTGGTCGGCACGCCGGGCCACTGTTTGCCGTCGCAGGTGACGGTGGGTCCCGCGAACGATTCGAAGCCGGCGACCTTCGTGAAGGCCGCGGTGACCGATTCCGCCGTGACCTCGGTGCCGCCGGCCGCGTTCAGGATGTTCGCGATATTGACCAGGGCGGCGAAGGTGTAGAGCGAACGGGACGAGAGTTCGTCACCGTGCCCGGCCGCCTCCATCGACTTCTCGAAGAGGTCCAGCTGTTCCCGGACCTCCGGTGGCGCCGACTCCTTCGCGAGCGGCACCCACAGGCGCGGTTGCGTGACGACACCGGCGCCCTGGGCTCCCATCCGTTCGATGAACTGTGAGCAGGAGCCCGCCAGGATCGTGCCCTGGTAGCCCTGTCGCCGCAGCGCCGTGAACAGGTCGGTGCAGGCGTCCTCGGGCAGCGCGATGACACCGGCGACATCCGGATCGTCGGCGATCTGGGTGGCGGCGACGACATTGAGGTTCGCGCCCGCGGCGGGCGGGTACTGCACCTTGACCTCGATGCCGAGATTTGCGGCGATGGGTTTGATCAGATCGTCCACGTAGGCATGGCTGGTCGGCGATTCGTTGACCGCCAGCGACGCCGACTTCTTACCCATCGAATCGAACAGGGTCATACTGCTCAACGAGGCGAACGACACCGGGCCGGTGAAGTAGAACGCCTTGCCGTAACCCGCCTGGTCGGCGAGGAACGATCCGGCCAGTGTGCCGATGATCGGAATATTCGCCGACCCCAGGATGGGTACCGCCGCGCCCATGCTCTGATCCACCGCGTCGACGACGAGCGGAACCTTGCGGGAGACGAAGCCGTTCGCGCAGTTGATCGACGTCTCCGGGCTGCCGTCGCCGCTGCACACGTCCACCTCGATGGGGCGGCCGTGAATACCTCCCAGTACCTCGTTGATGTAGTACTCGGCGGCGTCGATACCGAAGCCGCTCTGCGGATACGCCGTGGCGCCCTTCAGCGGCGCCTGCGCGCCGATGACGATCGGCTCTCCGACGGCCTGGGTGCCACTGAGTTCGGTCCCCCCGCCGGAACCGCCACATGCCGAAAGGACCAGCGCCGCAGCGAGTCCCAGTGCCCCCATCGGAAGGATCTTCTTCACCACTGCAATACCTCATCGAAATTGCTGTGCTGCCGGTTCCGAGGGGGTCGCGCGGCGCGGTTCACGCCTTGCCGGACGATTGCCCGGACCCGCCGGTGCACGGCACCGATATCGGCCCTCGTGTTCATCTCGGGCACGACAGCGAGAACACCTGCCTGACAAACCTTCCCGGACGGGCAGACACGACTTCAGTGTGACCGACATTACGTCAATCATCGTAAGGATTGCAACGTTTGCCCGAATTTCGCGCACCGCAGCTACAGGCGGGCCGCGCCGATGGCGGCGGGGTCTTCCCCGGAAGCGGTTTCCCGACCATGACCGGACTGTTATCGAGGATCTCTATCATCCGCCGGATGACGTTCTCGATCGTGGCCTGTGACCCGTCGACCGGCTCCTGGGGAGTCGCCACCGCCTCCAGATATCTCGCCGTGGGGTCCATGGTGCCCGCGGCGGAGGGTGGTGTCGGAGCGATCGCCACCCAGGCGCGTACCAACGCCGCGTTCCGGTCACTCGGGCTCGACGCCCTGCGCGCCGGCCGTACCGCCGACGAGGTGCTCACCCGGCTACTGGACGCCGATCCGGGCCGAGCGGCACGCCAACTCGGGATCGTCGACAGCACGGGAAGCACCGCAACCTGGACCGGCAGCGAATGCGGGGGTTACGCGGGCGGGTATGCCGGGGAGGGTTACGTTGTCCACGGAAACCTCCTGACCGGCCCGGAGGTCGTCACAGCGATGCAAGAGGCATGGACGAAAAGCAACCCGGACGATCCGCTGGCGCACCGCCTGCTGGCGGCCCTGACGGCCGGCGACGCGGCAGGCGGCGATCGGCGAGGCAGGCAATCTGCGGCAATTCTGGTCGCGCGCAAGGGTTCCGACTATATCCTGGGTACCGACGTCGAGATCGATCTGCGTGCCGATGACCATATCCGGCCCATAGCCGAACTCGGCCGTCTTCTCACTCTGAGGTACCAAGAGGTATAGCCGTGAGACCAGCGTTCGAACGCCGTATCCGTCGCATCCGAGTCCGCTGGCGCTTGCTCAACCAGCCTTTGCGGCTGACCGTCCAGACCATGACGACCGCGCTGGCCGGCGTCACCGGATTCGTTGTCCTGCAGGCCAATACCGCCATCGATGCGACCGCCGCCTCGGTGATCGTCGCGGGGGTGTTCGGTAGCGTCACCGTGCTGCAGCACCGGCAGGGCCAGCGCCGGCAGTACACCGTCGAACTGATCGCGGCATTCCAGATGACGGATCAGCTCGCGGTGGCCGACGCCTGGATGGCCCGCCGCATCGCGGCCGGCCTGCCGATCACCGCCGAAATCGGCGAAGCCGATGAGCCGTTCGTCATCGCCATGCTCGACTACTACGAATTCCTCGCCGTGCTGGCCGAACAAGGAGTCGTCGACGTCGCGCTGATCCGCAACCTACGGGGCGGCACCATGACCAGGTGCTTCGATCTGTGCCGAAGCTATATCGACGACCGCCGCGACCGGGTGGGGACGGAGCTCTACCGCGGGCTGGAGATATTCACCGATGCCGCGCGACCTCCGGTACCATCCCGGCCGCCCCGCACGACGATCGCCCCGGCGGCGAATGTCGCGCTGAGGGGCCTCCCCGGCACCGACGGCGTCGCCACGCCCTGAAACCGGGAATACCGCACTCCGGGACGAGGTTCCCGCTGAGGCCGACGGTCCGAGCACCGTCTCCGGTCGCCTCGGCGCCGGGTGAGTTACCGGAAGGGAACCATGAAGTACGCCCTCAGCTACAACACCGCCTATTTCGGCACCGACCCCGACCACATCGCGGAGTACGCGCGGCACGCGGAAGCGCTCGGATTCGAGGGGTTGTTCCTGCCCGAGCACCTGGTGCTGTACCCCGGTGCCCGGATGCACACCGTCGAGGTGGACCCCGCCCTGCCGTTCCTCGACCCGCTCGACACCCTGGCCTTCGTAGCCGGGGTGACCGACCGGCTGCTGCTGGGCACCGGCGTACTGCTGCTGCCCTACCGGAATCCGGTCGTTCTGGCCAAACAGCTGGCAACCATCGATGTGCTGTCCAAAGGCCGGATGCGTCTGCTGACCGTGGGTCTGGGGGCGCTCCCGGCCGAGGCCGCGGCGACGGGGGTCGACTTCCGGACCCGCGGGCGTCGCGCGGACGAGGCGATCGACGTGCTGCGCCTGCTCTGGGCGGGCGACGCGGAAGGCGTCACCTACCACGGTGAATTCTTCTCGTTCGACAACCTGGTCCAGTTCCCCAAGCCGTACCGGGCCACGACCCTGCCCATTCACGTGGGCGGCTCGAGCGAGGCCGCCGCCCGGCGCGTGGGCCGGCGCGGCGACGGATATTTCGCGGGCGGCGCACTGCTACCCGACCAGCGGGCCGCCCAGTGGGAGCTGGCCCGCACGACCGCGGCGCAGGCCGGACGCGATCCCGACTCCCTGGAGTACACCCGCTGGAGCGGATTGGACCTCACCGAGGAACGGCTGGCGGCGTTCACCGCGCAGGGCGTCGGCCGGATCGTCGTCAGCGCAACCGCCACCGACCCGGCCGCGCGGCGCGACGAACTGTCGGAATTCGCCCAGCGGTTTCTACCCGCGAATCCCTGATCCGGCGAGACCGAACAGGCGGACCACGGACACACAGCGCCAGAGGGCGCCGGCAGACGGCGCCCTCCCCCGGACCTTCAGACGGCGCGGACCAGGCCCTGCCGGCCGCGCAGGTCGGCCAGCAGTACTTCACCGCTGTGGAACACCTCGACATCCGCGTCGCCCGACTCGGGGACACCCGCCGCGCCGAGGGCGCACCGCTTGAACGCCTGGGCCGCCGAACTCAGCCGATGGTGTGCCGAGGCGACCCGGCAGGCGAGTTCGGCGGGCAGCTCGTCGCCCCAGACCGCGAATTCGGCCAGGCCGTTGTCCAGGCAGGCGATGGCCCCGGTGCGGACCCATTCGTCGGACACGAAAACATCCGGTGCCAGCAAGACGCTCTCGGGCCAGGTGTCGTGCACTGGGGAAGCCATGGCGGTGGGCAGATCCAGGACGGTCGCGCCGAGGATCTCCAGGGGGCGTACGTCGTCGTGTTCGGTGAGCACGGCGATCACCTCCCAGCCGCCCATCATGCGGTCGAAGATGAAACCGCCCGCATAGCGGACCGCGTCCAGTGTGTTCGGCGCGACTATTGCCAGCCGGTGCCGTAGTGGATGACGGCGGGCGTGGGCCCGCATGATATCCACGGGGCGTAGACCCGGGCCGACCACACAGTCGGCGTCCAGTAGGCAATCAGCCCCATGTTCATCCCGCGAACCGATCACCGGGTACTCCGTTCGATAAACCAACTGCTGAAACAGTAGGGTCGAACGGGCATCTGTGACGCACATCTCATCAAATTATTAAGTGTGCTATACATCACAAACCGAGGTCTTTGGCAATGATAACTTTCATAACCTCGCTGGTGCCCGCGTAGATCCGCGCCACCCGGGCGTCGGTGTAGAGCCGGGCGATCGGATACTCCATCATGTAGCCGTAACCGCCGAACAGTTGCAGGCAGCGATCCACGACCCGGGCCTGGGTCTCGGTGGCGAACAGCTTCACCCGGGCCGCGTCGGCCCCGGACAACTCCCCGTCCACCAGATCGCGCACCGCACGATCCACCATGGTCTGCCCCGCCTCGATCTCGGCCGAGATGGCGGCCAGTTCGAATTTGGTGTTCTGGAACGAGGCCACCGGCGTACCGAACGCCTTGCGCTCTTTGACGTATTCGATGGTCGCCGCCAGCGCCGCACGCGCCTGCGCCACCGAACCCACCGCCACCGTCATCCGCTCCTGGGGCAGGTTGTGGCCGAGGTACCCGAACGCGGCGCCCTCCTCGCCCAGGCGGTTCTCCACCGGAACCCGCACATCGGTGAACGACAGCTCCACGGTGTCCTGCACCTTGCAGCCCATCTTGTCCAGCACCCGGCCCCGTTCGAAACCGGCCATCCCGGCCTCCACCACGAGCAGGGTCAGGCCCGCGCGCCGGTTGTCCGGATCGGTGGAGGTCCGCGCGACCACGACCACCAGATCGGCGAGCAGGCCGCCGGTGATGAAGGTCTTCGCGCCGTTGAGCACGTAGTGGTCGCCGTCGCGGACGGCCGTGGTGCGGATCCCGGCGAGATCCGACCCGGTACCCGGTTCGGTCATCGCGACCGCGGTCAGCAGGCTGCCGTCGGCGAGACCGGGAAACCAGCGCTCACGCTGGGCATCGTCGGCGTACTCCAGGAAATACGGCAGGATCACATCGAGCTGGGTGCGCACGGTGCTGAGCGTCACCAGAGCCCGCTGCGCCTCCTCCTGCAACACCACGTTGTAGCGGTAGTCCCGCTGGCCGGTGCCGCCGTACCGCTCTGGAAGGGCGGTGCCCAGCAGGCCGAGTTCGCCCATGCGCCGGAACACCTCCCGCGGCATCCGGCCCTGTTTCTCCCACTCCGGGTAGTGGGGGACGATCTCCTTCTCGATGAATTCGCGGGCCAGGTCCCGGAACGCTTCGTGGTCGGGGGTGAACAGATCGCGACGCATGATCTTCCTAGGAGACGAGTTCGACGACGGTGGCGTTGGCGGTACCGCCGCCTTCGCACATGGTTTGCAGTCCGTAGCGGATCCCGTTGTCCCGCATGTGATGGATCATCCGGGTCATCAGCACCGCCCCCGACCCACCCAGCGGATGTCCGAGCGCGATGGCACCGCCGAGCGGATTCATCCGCTCGGCGGTGGCGCCCGTTTCGGCCAGCCACGCCAGCGGTACCGGGGCGAACGCCTCGTTCACCTCGTAGACGCCGATATCGGAGATGTTCAGCCCGGTTTTGCGGAGTACCTTCTCGGTCGCCGGGATGGGCCCGGTGAGCATGAGCACAGGGTCGGCACCGGCCACCGCGCCGCCTCGATAGCGCACCAGCGGGGTGAGGCCGAGTTCGGCCGCTTTCTCCGGAGTGGTCACCAGCAGCGCGGCCGCGCCGTCGGAGATCTGTGAGGAATTACCGGCGTGGATCACGCCGTCGTCCTGGAACGCAGGTTTCAGATTCGCCAGCTTGTCTGCGGTGGTACCCCGCCGGATCCCCTCGTCCGCGGTCACCTCGCCGCCTTCGGTGAATTCCCCCGATGCCGCGTCCACCGCGACGATCTGATCGGTGAAGGCACCCCGGTCCTGGGCCGCGGCGGCCAGTTCATGCGACCGCGCGGAATATTCGTCCAGCCGGGTCCGGGTGAAACCCCACTTCTGCGCGATCAGTTCCGCGGAGATCCCCTGATTGAACGAGAAATCGTCGTACCGGGCGAGCACCGTCGGACCGTAGGGCTGCCCGGTCGCGCGCGCAGCACCCAGTGGTACCCGGCTCATCACCTCCACCCCGCCGGCGACCACCAGATCCTGCTGTCCCGACAGCACGGCCTGCGCCGCGAAATCCAGCGCCTGCTGGCTGGATCCGCAGGCCCGGTTCACCGTCGTACCCGGAATCGATTCCGGCCAGCCGGCGGCCAGCACCGCATAGCGGCCGATATTGCTCGACTGGTCACCGACCTGCGAGACGCATCCCCAGATCACATCGTCGACCAGTGCCGGATCGACCCCCGTGCGCTCGGCCAACGCGCGCAGTACCACCGCCGAGAGGTCCGCGGCATGCATACCGGACAGGCCGCCCTTACGCTTCCCGACCGGTGTCCGCACCGCACCGGCGATCACAACTTCCCGCATCTACCCGCTCCTTTTCTCACCGCCGGCCGGTGGCAGCGACCAGGTGCCGGTGAACCGCGGTGTGCGTTTCCCGGCGAAGGCCGCATACGCTTCCGGCGCGTCGGCGGTAGCGAAATTGACTCCCTGGGCCCGGGCCTCACCGGCCAGGGCCTCCCGCAATGTCAGATCGGCGCCCTCGTTGAGCAGCGCCTTGGTCTGTGCCAGCGCCACCGGCGGTCCGGCGGCGAGCCGATCGGCGATCTCCTCGGTGAACGTATCGATCTCCTCGGCCGCCACCACCCAGGTCACCAGCCCGAGCGCTTCGGCCTGAGCGGCGTCGATGGTTTCGGCCAGCAGGGCCAGACGTTTGGCCTGCTGCAACCCGACCATTTTCGGCAGTAGCCACGAACCGCCCAGGTCCAGCGACAGGCCGCGCCGGGCGAAGATCTGGGCGAACGACGCCTCCGGGGTGGCCACCACCAGATCGCAGCCCAGCGCGAGGTTCCAGCCCGCGCCGACCGCCACCCCGGTGACCTTGGCGATCGAGGGGGTCGGCAGGTCGTGCAGTTGCTGGGCCAGATCGGAGAAGATCCGCATCTTGTCCATCGGATGCCGGGCATCGGGTACCGAAATATCGGCGCCCGAGCAGAACGCACCCCCGGCACCGGTGAGCACCAGCGCCCGGATCGCCCGGTCATCGCCGGTATAGCGCAGCACATCCGCGAGTTCCCGCCACATCGCCCAGGTCATCGCATTCTTGCGCTGGGGGCGGTTGAGGGTCACGGTGCGCACGCCGTCCCGGTCGGCGACCAGCAGCCCGCCCGCTTCGCCGGTTCCGGCCGCCGCCGGCCCCGCGCTCATCGGCGGTCCCCGAATGTCGGGCGCGTAGGCGCCAGGCCTCGGCCGGTGCCCGGTGGACCGGATCCACCGGCGACGGTCCGGTGCTGCCCGCTCACGATCGCCCGCCGTTCGCCGCGGCGTAGGCGGGCCCGATCACCGATCCCGCACGCAACTCGGCGATCTCGGCGTCGCCGCGCCCGAATTCGCGGAGGATCGCGTCCGTATGTTCACCCAGTCCCGGGACCGCGCCCATCGGCGGCTCGAAACCGTCGATGACCGCCGGCGGCAGCAGGGCCGGCACCGGACCACCGGGGCTGCCGATATCGCGCCACCGATCCCGGGCCGCGAGCTGCGGGTGGTCGATCATCTCCGCGGCGGTGTTGTACCGGGAGTTGCCGATTCCGGCCTCGTCGGCCACCTTCTGCACCTCGGCCAGCGTGTGCCGCGCACACCAGGAACCGATGGCCTCGTCGAGCAGCGAACGATTGCGCACCCGATCGGAGTTGGTGCGGAACCGGGCATCCTCGGCCAGATCCACCCGGCCCAGGATCTCCCGGGCCAGGCGCTGCCATTCCCGGTCATTGGTGGTGCCGAGCACGACGGTCTGGCCGTCCCCGGTGTCGTAGGCGCCATAGGGGGCGACCGCCGGTGAACTCATTCCCAGCGGCTGCTGTTCGACACCGGAGTGCCGGGTGTAGTTCAGGTGGTAGCCCATCATCTCGGCCATGGTGTCGAACAGGCTGATACTGATGGAGGATCCCGCGGCGCCACCGTCACGGTGACGCCCACACAGGGTAGCCAGGATCGACAGCGCCGCATACAGTCCCGTGGTCACATCGGCGACCGCCGGACCGGGTTTCGCGGGTTCGCCGGGTCGCCCGGTCACCGAGCACACCCCGGATTCCGCCTGCACGAGCAGGTCGTAGGCCCTTTTGCGCGAAAGGGGTCCGCCCGTGCCGAATCCGTCTATTTCCAGCGCGATCAGATGTGGGTGCCGCTCGGCCAGATCAGCCGGGGAAAGGCCCAGGCGCGCCGTCGCACCGGGCGCCAGATTCGATACCAGCACATCGGCGCGGGCCAGCAGATCATGCAGAACGGCCAGGCCACGGTCGGATTTCAGGTCCAGTGTCACCGATTCCTTGCCACGGTTGACCCAGACGAAATGCGCCGCCTGCCCCGCCACCACATCGTCGTAGTGGCGGGCGAAATCACCGCCGGCCGGATTCTCGACCTTGATCACCCGGGCGCCGAAATCGGCCAGGGTACGGGTGCACATGGGCGCGGAAACCGCCTGCTCCAGCGCCACCACCAGCACCCCGGCCAGCGGGCCGGAGGAGGTCATCACATCACCATACCGCCGTCGACCGGCAGCACCTGCCCGGTGACGAACGACGCGGCGTCGGAGGCGAGGAAGACGAAAGCACCGGCCACCTCATCGGGTTCGGCCCAGCGACGCAACGGGATCCGGTTGATCATCTGCTCGGCGAATTTCTCGTCGGTGCGGATGGTTTCGGTCATCGACGTCGCGGCCAGCGGCGCCAGCGCGTTCACCAGGATGTTCTTCCGGGCCAGCTCACGGGCCAGCGACTTGGTGATACCGATGATCCCGGCCTTGGCCGCGGAGTAGTTCACCTGGCCCAGGGTGCCGGTCAGCCCCGCGGACGAGGTCACGTTGATGATCCGGCCGGTACCGTCGGCCGGCAGATACGGCAGCGCGGCCTGGCTACAGTTGAACGTGCCCAGCACATGCACATCGAAGATCTTGCGCATGGATTCCGGGGTGGTTTTCGGGAACATCGACGGGGCAGTGATCCCCGCGTTGTTGACCACGATATTCAGCGTGCCGCCGCCCAGTTCGGCGCCCTGGCGGGCGGCCTCCACCGCCGAATCCGGATCGGCGACATTCAACGCGCAGGCCCGTGCCGTCCCGCCGTCGGCGCCGATCTTCTCGGCGACGGCCGTCGCGGCGTCACCGTCGAGGTCGGTGACCAGTACCGCCGCCCCCTGCGCGGCCAATGCCCGCGCCACGGCCGAACCGATACCGCCCGCCGCGCCGGTGACCAGCGCCGTACGCCCGGTCAGATCGAATAGTCCGTTCTTCGCTGCCATCAGTAACTCCTCGGCATCTTCAACACATGCGACCCCAGATAGTTGAGGATCATTTCCTGACTGATCGGCGCGATCCGCATCACGCGCGACTCCCGGAAATACCGGGAGACGTGATATTCCTCCGAATACCCCATCCCGCCGTGCGTCTGCATCGCCCGGTCGGCGGCTTCGAAACCGGCCTCCGCGCACAGATATTTGGCGGTGTTGGCCTCTCGGCCACAGGGTTTGCCCTGGTCGTACAACCAGGTCGCTTTGCGCAGCACCAATTCGGCCGCGTCCAGGCGGGCCAGCGAATCGGCGAGCGGGAACTGGATGCCCTGGTTCTTACCGATCGGGCGCCCGAAGACCACCCGTTCGTTGGCGTACCGGACCGCCCGGTCCAGGGCGACCCGGCCCAGCCCCAGGGCTTCGGCCGCGATCAGCATCCGCTCGGGATTCAGGCCGTCGAGCAAATACTCGAACCCGCGGCCCTCCTCCCCGACCCGGTCCTCCACCGGTATCCGCAGATCGTCGATGAACACCTCATTCGAGGAGACCGCGTTGCGGCCCATCTTCGGGATCGGGCGGATATCGATGTGGTCGCGGTCGATATCGGTGAGGAACAGCGTCATCCCGCTGGTCTTCTTCTCGACGTCCTCGTACTTCTGGGTACGGGTCAGCAGCAGGATCTTCTCCGACTCCAGCGCTTTGGAGATCCAGACCTTGCGGCCGTTGACCACATAGTGGTCGCCGTCGCGGCGGGCGAAGGTGGTGATCCGGCTGGTGTCCAGGCCCGATCCGGGTTCGGTGACGCCGAAGCAGACGTGCAGGTCACCGCGCGCGACCCGGGGCAGGGTGCGCTGTTTCAGCTCTTCGGAACCGTGCACGATCACCGGCTGCATACCGAAGATGGACATATGGATCGAACTGGCGGCGTTCATCCCGCCGCCGGACCGCGAAACCTGTTCGGCCAGGATGGACGCCTCGGTGATACCGAGACCGTGCCCGCCGTACTCCTCCGGAATACACAGGCCCAGCCAGCCGCCGTCGGCGATGGCGCGATAGAACTCCGTGGGGAATTCGTGTTCCCGGTCTTTCTCCATCCAGTACTGATCATCGAATTTGGCGGACAGTTCGGCCACCGCATCCCGGATCAGCCGCTGGTCCTCACTCAGCTCGAAACTCATACCGTCGGACACATCAACTCCCTCTCGTCATGGGTCACCGCCGTTACCGGGCGTGCCGTGCTGGCACGGCACACCCGACACGACCGCACCGCGACCCGGCCGGTTCACTCGCGGTGGCCCTGCGCCGTCCACCTCGGGTGACTCCGGTGCACCGCGGTGACCGCGCTGTTCACCGAGGTGCCCGTGGACATCTCATCGCTGCGTGGCGCCGACCTCCCCGTACTGTTCCGGCGCGGCGCCGGGCACCCGGCCGGCCAGCTGGGCCAGATCGTAGGACTGCCGGGCCATCCAGTAGCGCAGCACACCGGTCAGCGAATAGCGCAGGAACAGCGCCGCGCCCACCACACTCAGTGCCACCCCGGCCAGGGCGATGGTGAGCGCGTCACGCTGCACCAGCGCGTCGGAGGTGTTGTGCGACATGAGGTAGGCCAGCAGCGTCACCACCGGTCCGAGGACCAGCAGGGCGACGCCGAGCCGCAGCCACAGCGCGCCGCGGCCGGCGGCGGGATCGGGGATCTTCAACTCCGCGAGCTCGTGGACGAAACGGTCCGCGCGGGTGGATTCGGTCATGATGAACTTCCTAGATAGAGGGTGGCCAATTCGTTGCGCAGCCCGGCGTCGGGCGGGCCCTGATATTCGACCCGGCCGCGGACCAGCACGGCCGCGGAGTCGGCGATATCCAGTACCGCGGCGGCGAACTGTTCGACGATCAGCACCGCGACACCCTGCCGGGCGATCTCGGCGACCTGCTCGTAGAGCCGGCCCACCACCAGGGGCGCCAGTCCCATGGACAATTCGTCGAGCATCAGCACCGCGGGGTCGGTGGCCAGCCCGCGCGCGAGGGCCAGCATCTGCTGTTCCCCGCCGGACAGCGTGCCGGCGGTCTGACCGGCCCGCTGGGCCAGGATCGGGAACCGGGAGAACGCGATCTCCTCGATCTGTTCCCGCGGCCGGCCGGTGAAGGTCATCATCAGCAGGTTGTCGCGGACGGTCAGATTCGGGAAGACCCCGCGTCCTTCGGGGATCAGGCAGACCCCGGCGCGCGCGAGACCGCGCGGATCGACTCCGTTCACCGGGCGGCCGCCGAGCCGCAGCTCGCCCTCGGCCACCGGATGGACTCCGGCGGCGACCGCGAGGGTGGTGGTCTTGCCCGCGCCGTTGGGGCCGAGCAGCGCCACCACTTCACCGGCCCGCACGCTCAGGTCGACACCGTGCAGCACGGTGATCGCCCCGTACGCCGCACGGATTCCGCGCAGTTCCAGCATGGTGGTCATGCGGCCCCCAGATACGCGGCGAGCACCTGTTCGTCGGCGCGGATCACATCCGGCGGACCGTCGGCGATCACCGTGCCCAGATCCAGGACGTAGACGTGATCGCAGACGCTCATCACCAGCCCCATATCATGTTCCACCAGCACCACCGCGGTGCCGTCGGCGGCCACCGAGCGGAGCAGTCCGGCGAACCTGTCGGTTTCGGTACTGTCCTGGCCGGCGGCGGGTTCGTCGAGCAGCAGCAGGGTCGGCCGGACGGCGAGCGCCCGGCCGACCTCCACCAGCCGGGCCAGACCGGTGGGCAGGGCGTCGGCGAGATCACCGGCGCGCGAACCCAGTTCGAGACGATCGATGATCTCGTCGGCGATCTGTTTGGCGTGCCGCCGGTGCGGGCCGAGTTCGGCGGCGACGAGCAGGTTGTCCCGCACCGACAGCCGGCCGAAGAGTTCGAGCCGCTGGAATGTCCTGGCCATTCCGTGCCGGGCCCGCCGGGCCGGGGCGTGCCCGGTGACGTCCTTGCCGCCCAGATGGATCCGGCCCGCCGCCGGCCGGCGCAACCCGCAGATCACGTCGAACAGCGTGCTCTTCCCGGCCCCGTTCGGCCCGATCAGCCCGGTGACCTGCCCGGCCTCGGCGCGCAATCCCGCGCCGTCGAGCGCCCGGCGGCCGCCGAAGGTGACCGTGATATCGCTAACGTGCAGCAGCGATGGCATTATCCAGCACCTCCTTGTCCGCCGCCCGCCACGGGCGTTTCACACCCCACCATTCGACCGGTACGTCCGCTTCGCCCGCGGCCGCCTTCTGCTCCCGGTTGTCCGCCCAGATCCGTACCGCGAAGACGCCGATCACCGAACCCCAGAACAGGATCCAGCCGTCGACGGCACCGGCCAGCCGCAGCAGCCACAGCACCACCGGGATACCGATCATCGCGGCCAGCGCGAACCGGTTGCGGATCGCGGCCTCGAATCCCTCCCGCATCCGGGCCACGGCGCCGTGGCTCACCACACCGCCGCCGAACGCGATACCGGCGAGCGCCGGAATCACATGGATCAGGTTCTCGGTCGAGGGGAACAGCACCGGCACCGCCAGCAGCGGTCCGTAGAGGGCCACGCCGACGAACAGGCCGTTACCCAGCGCGCCGAGTCCGGCGAACACCGCCACCAGGAAGATCGGCATACCGGCCACGAAATTGAACTGCTCCGGGGTCACCGACCCCATCTGCATCCCGAACAGCGCGCCGCCCAGTCCGGCCAGCCCGGCACTCAGCGCGAACACCGCCACCTTGGCCAGCAGCAGGTTCCCGCCCAGCGTCGCGTAGGCGGCTTCGCTGTCCCGCAGGGCGATGAGCCGGCGGCCGAACCGCCCGCGCCGCAGCACCGCGACGCCGAGGGTGGCGACCGCCAGGCAGACCGCCGCGAAGATCGTGACCCGCTCGACGGTATCGAGATGCAGCCCGAACAGGTTCAATCCGGCGACCTCCACCGACCCTTGATCGAAGAAGGAGATCCGCACCCCGGCCACCTCGAAGGCGGGCAGGTTGAAGATCCACCGGTCCATGATCACCGCGAACGCCGCGGTGCCCAGCGCGAGGTACACGCCCGACAGGCGCAGCGCCGGCACGGCGACCACCGCGCCCGCGACCGCGGCGATCAGCACGGCTCCGATCAGGCCCCACCACTGTCCGTCCGGCGCCAGATGCGCGTAGGCGACGGCACCGATACCGGCCATGGTCAGCTGGGCCAGTGAGATCTGCCCCGCGTATCCGGACAGCGGAACGAACGACAGCGCGATCACACCGAAGGCGAACATCGGCCCGTAGGCGATCAGATCGCTTTCACCCAGTGACGTGGCGACCATGAGCCCGAGCAGCACGATCACCCCGGCGAAGAACACCGCACCGCCGCGCGAGGGTGTGGGGACCGGGCTGAGTTTGCGGTCGCGCCCGCGCAACCGGCCGTGCGGGAACAGCAGCAGCGCCGCCAGCAGCAGCAGCGCCGGCGCCGCCAGGCGCAGACCCGGCAGGTACTCGTTCTGCGGCAGATACCCGGTCAGATAGCTCTCCATCAGCCCGACCACGACCGCGCCGAGGAAGGTCATCGGCAGGCTCCGCAACCGTCCGAAGATGGCGGCGGTGTAGGCGCTGACGATCAGCAGGGAGAGCGTGGCGGCGTCCAGGGACACCGTCGGTGCGATGAGAATGCCACCGATCGCGGCCAGTTCGATGCCGAGGATCCAGGCGACCCGATTGGCGCGGATCGGGTCCGCGCCGGTGAGTCCGGCCAGTGCCCGGTCGTCGACGGTCGCCCGCATCTCCGCGCCGGTGCGGGTGTTGAACAGCAGCACCCGCAACACCACCGCCACCGCGACCGCCACCAGCATGGTCAGCGCCTGATGCCAGCTGACGGTGGCCGATCCGAGCCGGATCGGCTCGGCCCCGGCGAAGAAGGTGGGCAGTGTCCGGGCCTCCATGGGGTCCCAGATCCAGCGCGCGGTGGCGATGAGACCGCTGAGCAGCGCGACGGTCATCACCAGTTTCTCGGCGTCGCCGAGACCCTGCACGGCCCGCAGCGCCCGTTCGACGAGCAGACCGGACAGCGGTGCCAGCACCAGCAGCACCACGGGGATGGCGATCGGTACCGGGACACCCCAGCCGGCGGTGAGCTGCCAGTAGGAGAAGGCGGCCATCATCCCGGCGGCGCCGTGCGCGAAATTGAAGATTCCGGTGGTCGTATGGGTGAGCACCAGGCCGCTGCCGATAACGGCGTAGACGGCCGCGGTGCTCAGCCCCACGATCCCGAAGGCGAGGAATTGATCCATGGCCGGTTACTTGACGTCCGCCATGGTCTTACCGACATCGGCGAGCGTCATCGGCTCCCCGTAGTTGCCGGTGTACCGGTAGGGCGGGGTGCCGCAGCGGACCAGGCCGTTGTTGGCACCGAAATCCGCCGGTTTCCAGCCGTCCGCGGTGGCCTGCATAACGTTGAAGCAGCTCGGCGGTGCGTCGGAATTCGACAGGTCGTTCGGGCTGTGCAGCCCGCCGCCGGTCCATTCGGTTTCCTTCTTCGCCGTATCGATCAGGCAGGTGCGGGTGAGTTCGGAACCGCACGCGCTCGCCGATTTCGCGAACAGCAGCCAGGCCGAGAAGGCGCGGACCGCGGGCAGTGTCATCACGGCGTCCGGGGCGTACTTCTGGTACAGGTCCTGCAGCTGCTTCATGGACGGGGACTGATCGGCCAGCTGCGGCGGCGTCACGCCACCCAGATCCACCAGGTTGTTCTGGTAGCTCGCCGATTGGCCCAGCAGGTCGACGTAGTCGGGCCGGAAAGCGTTGTTGTTCGGGTCGATCCAGTCCAGTTTGTAGTCCATCGAGGTCAGTTTCTCCTCGAGTTTGGCCAGCGGCGCGTCTTCGCCGTACCAGATCAGACCGCGCACCCCGCTGTTCTTGATGGCCTGCGCGTACGGCGTCCAGTCGGTGACCCCGCCCACCGGGTACAGCTGGTTGTAGATGACGTTCGCGCCCATCGCCTTCAGCGATTCGACGGCCTTGTCACCGAGGACCTTGGTCACCGGGGAGTCGCCGTTGATGATCCCGACGGCCCCGGCCGACTGCGGATAGGCCTCCTTGGTCAGCCACTGCCGGAAGGCGTTGTAGGGGTCGTAGTGGGCATAGGTGCTCGGCGACGGGATCACCTGCAGGTCGGTGCCGAGGTTGGGCTGCTGGGAGACCTGCGCCGGAATATCGGGCAGGGTGCACTCCAGCCGCTCCTTGGTGCCGAGGCCGTCGAGGCCCGCGCCACCGCCGACCAGGGCGAAATCGGTACGGCAGGCCTCGACCATCTTCTGGCGGACGGCCATCACCTTCGAATCGTGGGTGACGGTGGTGATGGTGCGCCCGTTGATCCCGCCGGCCGCGTTGCACCAGGAGGTGAAGACCTTGGCGGCGTCGACGAATTCAGGGTTCTTGGAGTAGCCGACATCGGAGAAGACGCCGATCGTGATCTCGGAGTCGGTGACGCCCTGGGTCGGCGAGCCGGTGGCGTCACCGCCCTGGCAGACACCGCTCAGATCGCCGAAATCGGCGACCACGGTGTCGTCCGAGGACGACGACTCGACTTCGCTGCCACTACGGCCTCCACATCCTGCGGTGGCGAGCAGAGCAACGGCCAGCAGTGCTGCGGCGGCTGTTCGCTTCGGTCTCACGACGGTCCTTTCTGCGCTGGGCCCCATCGGCCAGCCGATCGTGATCAGGCGGGACAACAGCCCGCCCGGACACCGAGCTCCGCGTGGGGGCCTTCCCGGGGGACCGGGTCGATTCCGTAGCTCTCGGTGAATGAAAACTAGCTTCTCACTTATCGAGAATCAATATCCTGTTTTTCGGGTACTCCAGCCTCCGGAGGACCGTGTTCAGACAGGACGAGCTTCGTTGTCACCCAGACCCCGCCGATGCCCACGACCTGCTCGGCAAGCCTTCGCGTTGACTATCCGGCCATCCCGTGGAAATCTGTTATCCGAAAGCGAGAATATCATTCTCATCGAGAGGAGGCGCGATGCGGATACCACCGCTACCCGCGGACCGGTGGGACGAGGAAGTCGACAGCGCGCTGCGGGTGATGCTGCCGCGCCGGTTGCGCAATCCGGAGTCGGCGAGCAACGCTCTGTCGACACTGGTCCGGCACCCCGCGCTGACCAAGGCGTTTCTCACCCTGAACGTCCACCTGCTGTTCCAGTCCTCGTTGCCGGCCCGGCTGCGCGAACTCGCCATCCTGCGGGTCGCGCACCTGCGGGACTGTGTCTACGAGTGGAACCACCACCGCGAGGCCGCACTCGCGGAGGGCATCACCGAACCGGAGATCGAGGCCGTGCGCCGCGGGGAGGCCGAAGCCGGACTCGACCGGCTGATCCTGCGCGCGGTCGACGAAATCGATGAGAAATCGAACCTGACCGACGCGACCTGGGACGCGTTGTGCGCAGAACTCGACGAACACCAGCGGATGGATCTGATCTTCACCATCGGCACCTACAACACGCTCGCCGCAGCCTTCAACACCTTCGGCGTCCGATCCGAGTACGAGAGGTAATCCCTTGGCACACTTCAACAAACCGGCAGCGGGTAGCTGGACCGAGCATTACCCGGACCTGGGCACCGATCCGGTCGACTACAGCGATTCCATCGACCCGCAGTTCTACGAGGACGAGCGCGAGGCGATCTTCAAGCGCACCTGGCTCAATGTCGGCCGCGTGGAACGCCTGCCGCGCAAGGGCAGCTATTTCACCAAGGAACTCTCCTCGGCGGGTACCTCGCTGATCATCGTCCGCGGCAACGACGACGAGATCCACGCGTACCACAATGTCTGCCGCCACCGCGGTAACAAGCTGGTCTGGGACGATTTCCCCAACGAGGAGACCTCGGGCTTCTGCAAACAGTTCACCTGCAAGTACCACGCCTGGCGCTACAGCCTCGAGGGCGAACTGACCTTCGTCCAGCAGGAGAAGGAATTCTTCGGCCTGGACCGCGCCGACTACGGCCTCAAGGATGTGCGCTGCGAGGTGTGGGAGGGGTTCATCTTCATCAACCTCGATCACGACGCCGAACCGCTGACCACCTTCCTCGGCCCGATGATGAAGGGCCTGGAGGGTTATCCGTTCCACGAGATGACCGAGGTGTTCAGCTACAAGGCCGAGGTCGGCAGTAACTGGAAACTGTTCATCGACGCGTTCGCCGAGTTCTACCACGCGCCGATCCTGCATATGAAGCAGGCGGTCAAGGACGAAGCCGACAAACTGGCCGGCTACGGCTACGAGGCCCTGCACTACGAACTGCAGGCCCCGCATTCGATGATCTCCTCCTGGGGCGGGATGGCACCGCCGAAGGACCTGAACATGGTCAAGCCGATCGAGCGCATCCTGCGCAGCGGTCTGTTCGGCCCGTGGGACCGGCCCGATATCGAGGGCCTGGACCCGCTGCCCGCGGGCATCAACCCCGCCGGTCACAAGGCCTGGGGCGTGGACGAATTCGAGATCTGGCCCAACTTCTCCCTGCTGTTCTGGGCGCCGGGCTGGTATCTCACCTATCACTACTGGCCGACCGCGGTGAACAAGCACATCTTCGAGGCCAACCTGTACTTCGTGCCCGCGAAGAACGCTCGGGATCGCCTGGCCCAGGAGCTGGCCGGGGTGACCTTCAAGGAATACGCGTTGCAGGACGCCAACACCCTCGAGGCCACGCAGACGATGATCGCGACCCGCACCGTCACCGATTTCCCGCTCAACGACCAGGAGATCCTGCTGCGCCACCTGCACAAGACCGCTCAGAAGAAAGTCGAGGAGTACCGCAATGGCAACTGAGTCGAAACTGCCTGCCGAATTCGCCGATCTCGCGAAATTCGAGGACTGGATCCTGCCCACCGAGCCCGAGCGCTACGCCAAACGGCTGGCCTCGACGATGCCGGAGATGCAGGAGTTCTACGACGCGGGGATGGCCCGGCTCGAGGATGCCATCGCCTACTGCGACCGGTTCGATCTCGACGATCTGCCCGACGACGCCCGCAATCTGTTCCATCTGATGCAGTCGCTGGTGATGGCCTCCTTCCCGGTGGAGGTGTGGAAACAGCCCCGGGTGCCCGACAGCGGCGCGGCCTACCTGGACATCGTGCGGGAGCCGGTGGTCTGACATGTTGACCCTACGAGCCGCCGGGCTGCTCGACGTGGACACCGGCGAGATCATCCGTCCCGGCATCCTGCGTGTCGACGGCGACAGGATCGTCGGTGTCGGGGGAGAGCCCGAAGGCGAGGTCATCGATCTCGGTGATCTCGTCCTGCTACCGGGTCTCATGGATATGGAGGTGAACCTGCTGATGGGCGGCCGGGGCGAAACCGGCCTCAGCTCGTCGGTGCAGGACGATCCGCCGCTGCGGATGATGCGGGCGGTCGGCAACGCCCGGCGCACCCTGCGCGCCGGGTTCACCACCGTGCGAAACCTGGGCCTGTTCGTCAAGACCGGTGGTTATCTGCTGGACGTGGCGCTGGGCAAGGCGATCGACGCCGGTTGGATCGACGGGCCCCGGATCGTGCCCGCCGGTCACGCCATCACTCCGACCGGCGGCCATCTGGATCCCACGATGTTCTCCGCCTTCGCCCCCGATGTGCTGAAGCTGACCCTCGAGGAGGGTATCGCCAACGGTGTCGACGAGGTCCGCAAGGCGGTGCGGTACCAGATCAAACACGGCGCCCAGCTCATCAAGGTCTGTGTATCCGGCGGCGTCATGTCGCTGACCGGGGCGCCGGGGGCCCAGCACTATTCGACCGAGGAACTGTGCGCGATCGTCGACGAGGCGCACCGCCGCGGTCTGCGGGTGGCCGCCCACACCCACGGCGCGGAGGCCGTCAAGGAGGCCGTCAAGGCCGGGATCGACTGTATCGAGCACGGCTTCCTGATGGATGACGAGGCCATCGATCTGCTGGTTCGCGAGGGCACCTTCCTGGTGCCCACCACGCGACTGGCCGATGCGATGGACGTATCGAAGGCGGCTCCCGAACTCCAGGCCAAGGCGGCCGAGATGTTCCCGCGCGCGCGGACATCGGTGAAGGCCGCCTACGACGCGGGCGTCAAGATCGCGGTCGGCACCGACGCGCCCGCGATCCCGCACGGCCGTAACGCCGACGAACTGGTGGCCCTCGTCGAACGCGGACTCGATCCGCTCACCGTGCTCCGCGCCGCGACGGTCACCGCGGCCGACCTCATCCAGGTCGAGGACCGGGGCCGGCTGGCCGAAGGACTGCTCGCGGACGTGATCGGCGTCCCCGGCGATCCGCTGGCCGATATCACCGTCACCCAGCAGGTGCGGTTCGTGATGAAAGGCGGAAAGGTCTATGGCGGCAACCGATGACATCATCGAGATCCAGCAGTTGCTGGCCCGCTACGCGGTGACCATCACCAAGGGCGATATCGACGGTCTGATCGGCGTGTTCACCCCGGACGGCACCTACAGCGCGTTCGGCGACACCTACACCCTGGATGTGTTCCCCGAACTCGTGGACGCCGCGCCGAAGGGTCTGTTCCTCACCGGGACACCGCTGATCGAACTGGACGGCGACGCGGGCACCGGCACCCAGCCGCTGTGCTTCGTCGAGCACTCCAGCCACGATATGCGGATCGGCTACTACAGCGACACCTACCGGCGCACCGATCGGGGCTGGCGGCTGCGCACCCGGGCCATGACGTTCATCCGGCGCAGCGGCCTGCACGATTCCGGTATCCCGCACGCCTTCGAACGGCCCACCGTATGAGCGGGTCGGGCCCGGAGGCGGCAGCGGAGCGTCACCACGCAGGGCCCCCGCTCATACCCCATGGACACAGCATGAGCGGGTCAGGCCCGGAGGCGGCAGCGGAGCGTCACCACGCAGGGGCCCCGCTCATGCCCATGGACACAGCATGAGCGGGTCGGGGCCGGAGGCGGCAGCGGACGTCGGCGATTTCCGGTCGCGGTTGCGCGCCTGGCTCGACGACAACGACCTCTCCCCCGGACCGGAGAGCGGATTCGACGCCCAGGTCGCGCAACTGGCCCGCGTGCGCCGCGCGCTCTACGACGCGGGCTGGATGCGCTACGGCTGGCCGGAGGCCGTCGGCGGTCTGGGCGGCGAACCGCTGCTGCGGGCCGTACTGGGTGAGGAGATCGCCACCCGCGACCTCGCCGAGCCCGGGATCTATTCCATGATCGAAGTGCTGGCGCCGACGATGATCACCTATGCCCGCCCCGAGCTGGCCGCGGAGATGGTGCCGCGCCTGCTCGACGGTACGGAGCAGTGGTGCCAGGGCTTCTCCGAACCCGGCTCCGGGTCCGATCTCGCCTCGTTGCGGACCAAGGCCGAACCGCGGGGTTCGGACTGGGTGATCAACGGGCAGAAGGTGTGGACCAGCTTGGCGCAGTTCGCCTCCCGCTGTGTCCTGCTCACCCGGACCGGGCCCGGCCACGACGGGATCACCGCGTTCTTCGTCGATATGGACACACCCGGCATCACCGTCCGCCCGCTACGGACCATGCACGGTGTGGACGAGTTCGCGGAAGTGTATTTCGACGATGTGGTGGTCGGCAGCGACCGGATGCTCGGCAACCCGGGTGACGGCTGGCGGGTAGCGATGGATCTACTGCCCTATGAACGCTCCACCTGCTTCTGGCATCGGATCGCCCATCTCTTCACCCGGCTGGACCGGGTGCTGGATCAGACAGCCGCCGGCGACGACGCCGAGCTCGGGGCCGCGTATCTGGCCCTGCACACGGTGCGCTGCCGTTCCCGGGAAACCCAGCGGCGCCTGGCCGCCGGCGCCGCGCTGGGGCCCGACACCTCGATCGACAAGGTGCTGCTGGCCACCGCCGAACAGCAACTGTTCGATACCGCCCGGGATCTGCTGCCCGGGGAGATAGAACTCGACGACACCGCATGGCGTTCGGAATTCCTGTATTCCCGGGCGGCGACGATCTACGGCGGCACCGCCGAGATCCAGCGCAACATCATCGCCCGCCGCCTGCTCGATCTCGGGAAGGAATAAGGGTGGATGCCGCCGAACTGACCCTGCTCACCGATACGCTGCGCAAAACCATGGCCGCGACGCCGGGCGCCGAGCTCTATCCCGCGCTGTGCGCGCTGGGCTGGCACGAATTGCTGACCGGCGCGGAGACCGCGGATATCGCTGTCCCGCTGGTCTTCCGGTTGCTCGGCGAAACGGGCACGCACGCCCCGTTGATCAACGATGTGGTCGCGCACGCGGCCGGGCGGCCGTTCGGTGAGACTCCCCCGCTGCCCTTCACCGGCGGAAGCCGGGTGCGCTGGAACACCGAAGCCGTTCCCGGTGGTGATCTCCTCGACCCCGAACTGCCGTTGGCACGTATCGGCGGCACCGCCGAACCGCCCCTCGCCGTCGAGCTGCCACTGGCTCCGGCGCGGCGTGCGCTCGGCTGGTGGCTGACCGGCTCGTCGCGGGCCATGCTCGCCCTGGCCCGGACCCATGCGCTGGAGCGGCAGCAATTCGGCAGGCCGGTCGCCGGTTTCCAGGCGATCCGGCACCGCCTCGCGGAGACGCTGGTCGCCATCGAAGGCGCCGAAGCCACCCTCGCGCTCACCCCGGGCGACGCACACCATCCGGCGCATCCCGATATCCAGCGCTCGCATCCGGAGGAGTCCGACGCGCTCGGGGCGCTGCTGGCCAAGGCGGCGGCGGGCCGTGCGGCGCTGCTGACCGCGCGGCACTGCCAGCAGGTGCTCGGCGGTATCGGTTTCACCGCCGAACACGAATTCCACCGGCATTACCGGCGGGTGCTGGTGCTGGACGGATTACTGGGCAGCGCCCGGGAACTCACCCGTGAAGCGGGCGCGACGCTGCGCGATCTCGGATACGCCCCCCGCCTCGCGCATCTCTGACCCCGTGCCGATCCACTCCGCCCTGGCGGCGCTCCAGGGTGGGGATCGCCGGGCCGCCCGGTACAACGACGCCTGCGCGGCGTTCCGGCCACCGGGCGCCGGTTTCAGGCCGGGGTGCTCAGGCGCAGGCCTGAGAGGTACCCCCGGATATCGCGACCAGCCCGCACATCGTGGTGGCCGCGATCTTCCATCCGTCCGGCTCCCGGACGGCATGACCGAGTTGGTTGGTCACCACCGGATTACCGGAGATGTTCAGGGTGAAACGCAGTTCCGCACTGCTGGAATCGAGCAACGTCACATCGGAGATCTGCACCGTGGTGAGCGCGGTGCGAATGTGACTGACCATACCGCCGATCTCGGTCTCGAAATCCTCGCCCCGTTCGACCAGCGCTATCCGGTCCGCGGTCGAGGTGGCGGGAGCGAAGAAGGTGTCGTAGACGCCTCCGATCGCGGCGGCCGCCGCCGCCGGCGAATCCGATACGGCGGCACCGGCCCCGGGATTCTCCGGTCCCGCGACCGCCACCTCCTTCGGTACCTCGGTCGCCGGTAGTACATAACAGTTGTCGGGGCCGAAGAAATTGCCGCAGCCGGTGATCGCGCTCAGGGAGAGCGCGACCCCGCAGGCCGCGGCGGCTCGGACCACCCGGCGTCTTCGTGACATCTATCCGTCTTTCTGGAGAGTGGTGGTATGCCGCCCGGGAAACGACATTTCCACGGGCGCAGCGGAGTTTAGCCCGAGACCTACCGGGGTACGGGCCGATTCGAGGCTTTGACCGGATGGATATCCGGTAAATATCCGGGCGCGCGAAACCGGGCGGCCGGCGGCGGCCGGATGGCCTATCGATACTGCGCAACCGATACGACACATCCGGCCACCGCCGGACCCCCACCGCGGAACACCCGCCCCACGGAGGGTCGACGCCCCGACCCCGAGGAGGCGGCGAGGTACGGACACCCGCAGGGGTGTCAGCTACACGCGGGAACCGCCTGCCCGCTGCCCTGGACCGCCAGCAGCGCACAGAAGGTCATCGCGGCGACCTTCCAGGTATCGCCCTCCTTGAGCGCCTGTCCGGACTGGTCCGGCAGCACCGGATTTCCACCCAGCAACAGGGTGTAGGTGACATCGGCGGTCTTGTCGTCGACGAGCTGGACGGCCGACACGGTCACACTGGTGCCGGAGGCCCGGGGGTCGGTTGCCATTCCCTCCAGGAACGGTTTGAATGCGTCGCCCTTCTCGACCAGCCCGGCCCGCGTCGCGGGCGGGGCGGTGCCGTCGAAGAAGGTGACATAGGCGTCGGTGATCGCCTTCTCGGTTTCCGCCGAAGCGGTGGCCGGGGCGGCGGAACTGGTGGCGGCCGGGGCGGAGGTGGCCGCGGCGGCGTCCTCCTCGGAATCACCGCAACCGATGACGGCGGTGGCGGTGAGTGCCATCAGGCCGATGAGAGCGGCGGTACGCCGCGTTCTGCTGGAGCGCATGACGGAAACCTTTCCGATGGGCACTTCGTCACCGAATTGTCCATCCGGGGAAATTCAGAAACAGGGTCCCGGGCCGTCGTAATTCGGTTACGCTGCCCGTGTCAGAAAGAATCCCTGATCGCCGGTTTCCTCCGCGGCGCTGAGTTTCTCTTCGATATAGGGGGATCGTCACCGCGGCGAACGGGACGATCCCCCTATCGACATCTACTTGATGTTCGTCTTCATCTGTTCCAGGTCGACCAGGATCGGATATCCGTTCACACTCAGGGCATTTCCGTGCCCGGTCGAGTGAATATCGAAAACCGACTGGATCGCGGCATAGAATCCCTGGACGTCGAGGGTCTGGTTGACCGCCCGCTTCGCCTGCCGCAGCCCGAAGGGCGGCATCTTGGCGATCTGCGCGGCCAGCTCCGCGGTTTTGGCCGGCAGCTCCTCGAGCGGCACGACCGTATTGACCATACCCGCCTGCTCCGCCTCGGCGGCCGTGACAGCCCGCCCGGTGAACAGGATCTCCTTGGCCTTGCGATGGCCGAGTTCCCAGGTGTGACCGTGGTATTCGACCCCGCCGATACCCATCATCGCGACGGGGTCCGAGAACAGCGCGTTATCCGCGGCGATGATCAGATCACACGGCCAGCACAGCATCAGACCGCCCGCGATACAGCGGCCCTGCACCGCGGCGATGGACGGTTTCGGAACGTTGCGCCATCGCAGCGTGTATTCCAGATACCGGCGGCTCTCGGTCTGATAGATCCAGTCGAGCGTGATCTTCTCCGGTGCGGGCCAGCTGGCGTCTTTGAGATCGTGGCCGGCCGAGAAATGTTTTCCGGCCGCATTCAATACGATCACCACGACATCGTCATCGGTCGCGGCCCGGGTCCAGGCGGCGTCCAATTCGTCCAGCAGCGCCGAATTCTGCGCATTGGCCGCCTCGGGGCGGTTCAGGGTGATCGTCGCGATCTTATCGGCGACCGTGTAGTCGATATACGACAAAACAGTGCTCCTCGGTTCCGGGACGCACCGGGGGCGAACCCGATGCTCGTATTCCGTTTACTGCGCCATCCGGCGCCGGGTGGGTCCGGCGGCGGCGCGGGCGCGATCCCATGATGTCGCCGATCACCGCCGGGACGCACGGTGCTCGGCGGCCACCACAGCGCGATGCACGGCGGCACCACCGAACAGCAGTTCGCCGGCCTTGGCCCGTTTGATCGCGAACTGCAGATCGTTTTCCCAGGTGAATCCCATGGCCCCGAACAACTGCACGCCGTGCCGGAACACCAGTGACTGGCATTCGCCCGCGGCGGCCTTGGCCATGGCCGCCGCCAGGGTGCGGCGGGAATCGTTCTCCGCCAGGCACAGTGCCGCGAAGTAGGCGAGCGCCCGGGCCCGCTCGATGGCGATATGCATATCGGTGGCCTTGTGCTGTACCGCCTGGAAGGCGCCGATCGCGGTATCGAACTGCCGCCGCGTCCGCACATGGTCCAGAACGAGGTCCAGCACCCGCTGGCAGGCGCCCACCGTGGTCAGCGCCAAACCCGTCAGGGCGAGCTGGCGGGCGCGCACCGGGTCTCCGGTACCGCGGTCCCCGTCGGTCACCCGCACCGCGTCGAAGGTGACGTCGGCGATATGCAGGACCGGATCGAATACCGCGGCCCGGCGGGTCGTCACCGCGTGCGCGGGGACCAGGAACACACCCGCCTCGGTGACCACGGCGAGGCGATCGCAGCGGTCGCCGTCGAGGACCTGCCGGGCCGTGCCGTTGAGCAACCAGCCGTCACCGTCACGGGTGGCGGTGACACCCTCGAAGACGGCGGCGCCGGTACCGTCCGCGGCGGCGGACTCCCCCGCCAGCGGCGCGAACTGGGTCATCGTGGCGAGATAGGGCGTCGGGTCGGTGGCCCGGCCCAGCCCTTCCAGGACGATTCCGAGTTCGACGGCCGCCTCCGGTTCGAGGAGTTCGGTCCAGCCGAGTTCGACATAGGTCTTCCAGAGCCGGCCGGAGTCCGCACCGGCGTCGACGATCTCGCGGATGACAGACGGCGGGCACTCCTTGGCCGTGACTTCCCGGACCGTATCGCGCAGCAGCCGTTGATCGGCATCGAACTCGAAGAGCATCCGGGCTGCCTCCTGTTGGCGGGGTTGCGTTACGTTCAGGAGAATAGCATTCTCTTGAGATGAAATTAAGAGTCTCCTCACGGGTGCGAACACGCCACGTGCCTGCCCAGACATGGGACGTTCTCCGGTACAGTGCACTCATGTTCTCCACAGATGGGATCGATGGGATCGGACGGGCCGCCCGGTGACCAGTCCGAGCGAAGAACCGGCCTGGAAGCAGCGCGCCGTCGAGCGCTCCATTCGCACTGCCAAATTACGCGCCGAACAGCGGGTGCAGCGCTTCCTCGATGCCGCCCAGGCGATCATCACCGAGAAGGGCACCACCGATTTCACGGTCCAAGAGGTCGTGGATCGGTCGAAGCAGTCCCTGCGCAGCTTCTACCTGCAGTTCGACGGTAAACACGAACTGCTGCTGGCCCTGTTCGAGGATGCCCTGAGCCGCACCGCGGACCAGATCCGCGCGGCGGTGGCCGGCAAGGACGATGCGCTGGACCGGCTACAGCTCGCCGTGGAACTGCTCTACGAGCTCTGCCGCCCGGACCCCACCGCACAGCGCCCGCTGTTCACCGATTTCGCGCCGCAACTGCTGGTGAGCCATCCGGCGCAGGTGAAAGTGGCGCACGCGCCACTGGTCACGCTGTTCATCGAGCTGATGATCGATGCCGACGAGGCCGGATTGCTGCGCGCGGAGATCAACCCGCGACGGATGGCGGCCATGGTCATGCAGACGGTCATGTTCACCGCCCAATCCAACGGCGGAATCGACGACGAGACGGCCCACCCGATCTCGGCCGAGGAGATCTGGGAGTTCTGCGCCCGCGGGTTCAGCCGGACGACATAGCGGAGAATAGCGTTCTCCAAATCAGAGATACGGGTTTACACTCGCTGTATGCCTGATCTCTGGACCGATCTCCTCGCCTGCATGGACCTCCGCCTGCGCCCGTCCGCGCCGCATACCGGTGACGACGCGCCGGAGCCGGACCCGCAAGCCACTCTGTCGGTGTTCGAGGGCCCCAATCAGCAGCTGGAGTACCACCGGCTCTTCGGCGGTCAGCTGCTGGCGCAGTTCCTGCGCGCCGCGGTTTTCGCCTGCCCGGACAAAACCGTCAAATCCGTCCACGTGATCTTCGCGCGCGAGGGCAAGAGCGACGCACCGGTCTACTACGTGGTGCAGCCCCAGCACCGCGGCCGCTCGTTCGCCACCCTGACCATCGTCGCGCGCCAGAAGGGCGATGTGATCGCCACGGCGCTGGTGTCGATGACGGCGATGGAGGAGGGCCGCGAGAACCAGGAGATCGCCGCGGTACCGGCGGTACCGGACGCCGACCGGCGGGTGGAAATCGGCCTGATCCCCTGGGAGACAAGGTCGCTCACCGACCTCGAGGACAAGAACGCCGGACCCGCCGAATACGACCTGTGGATGCGCACCCCGGAGGTCGGCGAGGAACTGGCGCCGGGACTGGTGGCCTACGCCTCGGATCTGAACGTGATCGGCACGGTGCTGCGCCCGGTGGAGGGTTTCGATCACAGCGGCAACGGGACCGAGTTCACCTCGGCCACCACCTCGCACACCCTGTGGTTCCATCGCCCGTTCCGCAGTGACGATTGGCTACTGCTGCGGCACAGCGGCCTGGTCATGGCCCATGGACGCGCCTTCGGCCGCGGCGATGTACTCACCGCCGACGGCACCCTGGTGGCGTCGTTCGCCCAGGAAGCCCTGCTGCGCTTCCGGCCCTGACATTCCGCCGCCCGGTCCCCCGCACTACGGACAGAGAGCCCGATGGACCCGAAACCCCGCACTACTCCCACCACCCTGGACTCCGCCGCGGGTCACCGGGTGGCGCAATGGGCGACCGGCACCATCGGCGCCCGGGCGCTGCGCGCCGTCGTCACACATCCGGAACTCACGCTGGCGGGCCTGTATTCGCACAACCCGGACAAGCACGGCCGCGACGCCGCCGAACTCTGCGGCCTGGACACCCCGACCGGCATCCGGGCCACCGGCGATATCGGCGAAATCCTGCGTGACCCACCGGATTGCGTGCTGTACATGCCGCAGACCCCGGATATCGACGAGGTCTGCCGGATCCTGGCGGCCGGAACGAATATCGTCACCACCTGCGGCCTGTTCCACCATCCGGGCAGTATGGATCCCGAGGTCCGGGCCCGGGTGGAGGCGGCCTGTGCGAGCGGGGGCACCTCGATCCACAGCACCGGCAGCAGCCCCGGGTTCATCACCGAGGCCGTCCCGCTGGTCCTGTCCTCGATCCAGCGGCGCCTGGATCTGCTCACCATCGAGGAATACGCCGATCTGTCCCGGCGCGATTCGCCCGCGATCCTGTTCGACATCATGGGATTCGGCAGTCCACCGGGCGATTTCGCCCAGTGGCGGCTCGACCATCTGCGCAACAGTTTCGGGCCGTCACTACGTCTGCTCGCCGACGGTATCGGGCTGCCGCTCGATACGGTCACCGCGTCCGGTGAAGTCGCCACCGCCGGGCATACTTTCGAGATCGCCGCGGGGACCATCCCCGCGGGAACCGTGGCCGCCCAGCGCATTACGATCACCGGCATCCGGCAGGGCCGGGCCGTGGTGCGTTTCCAGGCCATCTGGCACTGCGGCGCGGACGCGGAGACCGGCTGGGATATCCGGCCGACCGGCTGGCACCTCTCGGTCGAGGGCGACGCGCCGCTGGAGATCGATATGGTCTTCCCGTTCCCGCTCGACCAGATGGCCCAGCACTCCCCCGCGTACACCGCCAACCGCGCCGTGAACGCCGTCCGCCACGTCTGCGCGGCGCCGCCGGGTATCCGCACGGTACTGGATCTGCCACCGATCACCGCGACCCTGGGATGACGATGAACGACCACGAGGCGCTGCGCAGCCTGAAAGGGCGCTATTTCCGCACCATGGACACCAAGGACTGGGCCGGTTTCCGCCGGGTGTTCCACGATGACGTCGTCATCGATGTCTCCGGTTCGGGTGGGGAGGTCATCACCGGCGCCGATACCTTCCTGGCCTTCCTCACCGACCGGATCGGTGAGGTGATCACCGTCCACCACGGTCATACTCCCGAGCTCGAGGTGTCCTCGGCGACCGAGGCCACCGGTATCTGGGCGATGGAGGACCGGCTCATCTGGCCCGACGGCAGCCGGCTGCACGGCTTCGGCCACTACCACGAGACCTACGTGAAGGTCGACGGCAGCTGGCTCATCCGCTCGTCCCGGTTGACCCGGCTGCATATGGACTTCCGGCCCGCGAACGGTTCCTGAGACGCCGCCCGGCGCGTCTGTGCCGGGTCACAAGTTATTGTCGAAAGTCTTGGTTCCGGACCCGAAAATGCCGCACCGGACCGCTCACCGCGTCGAATCGACCGTTCACCGCAGCCCACCGCGCATCCACCGATGATCGTTACCGCGCAGTAATTTTCGACTGTGGCGCTCGCTACCTTCTACGAGCGATGTCGTACACCTCACAGACCTCGCCGACGCTCCGCCATCACCTCGGCGGTCTCCGAGCGCTCACGGTCCTCGCCGGTCGAGCGGCCCACCAGGCCGCGGCAGATCGGCACCCGCTCCCGGGTATCCGACGCCCGCTGAGTGCACCCCTCGCATACGCCTGATACCGGCCACAGCACCGGCTTCGGGATCACCGCCGGCAACAGCCCGGTGTGCGCCGCCGGCCCAGCGACCCGGCCGAGGCCGCGTTCGTATGCGGGCCGAACCGATACCTCGCACCCGAAAGTTCGTATATGCCCCAGCTCTCGCGCCGATCACTGCTGACCGGTCTCACCGTCGGCGGCGCCGTCCTCGCCGGCTCCCACCTTTCGCCCGCGCGAGCGGAGGCCGCGCCACAGGGCGGCGGCAGTGTTCCGCTCACCCGAGAGGAACATCGCGTCGTGGTGGTGGGGTCCGGGTTCGGTGGCGGCGTGAGCGCGTTGCGGCTGGCGCAGGCCGGGGTACCGGTCACGGTGCTCGAACGTGGACTGCGCTGGCCCACCGGGCCCGATTCCGAGACATTTCCCCGCGCGTCGGCGCCGGACAAGCGGCTGCTGTGGTGCCGGTCCAGTCCCAACCTGTTCGGGCAGCCGCTGCTGTTCGAGCCCTACACCGGTCTGGTCGAAGCCGTCCAGGGGACCAATATGACCGCGTTGTGCGCGGCCGGCCTCGGCGGCGGATCGCTCGTCTATCAGGGCATGTCGCTGCAACCCACCGAGGACGTGTTCAACACCCATTTCCCGCAGGAACTGGACTGGGCGCTGATGGACCGGGTGCACTACCCCCGGGTGGCGAAGATGCTCGGCCTCGCCGAAGCCCCCGACGAACTGATCGCCTCCGAGAACTACCGGGTGGCCCGGCTGTTCGCCGATCGCGCCCGCGCGGCCGGGCTTCCCGTATCCAAGATCCCGATGCCCATCGACTGGGACTACGCCCTGGCCGAGCTACGCGGCGAGATGAAACCCTCCTACACCAACGGCGACGGCGCCATGGGCGTCAACAACGGCGGCAAACATACCGTCGACGTCACCTATATCGCCGCCGCCGAGGCCACCGGACGAGTGCGGGTGGAAACCCTGCACGAGGTCACCGATGTCGAACGGGCGGCGGACGGCCGGTGGATCGTGCACGTCCGGCGGCTCGACACCACCGGTGCCGTCGTGGAACACAAGATCCTGACCACCACCGCGCTGATCATGGCCGCGGGCAGCCTCAATACGACCCGGCTGCTGGTCCGCGCCGCCGCGACGGGCCTCATCCGCGATCTGCCCGACGGTCTCGGCGGCGGCTGGGGCACCAACGCCGACCGGATCTACGTCTGGACCGACCCCTCCGCCGAATTCGGCGCGCCCCAGGGTGGCCCCGTCGTCTACGGCAGCAAGAACTGGGACGACCCGGAGGCGGCGTTCACCGTCATCCAGGCCTCCATCCCGCCCCTGTCGCTGGACCCCCGCAGCACCATCATGGTCGGCTACGGCGTCAGCCGGGGCCGGGGCACCTTCACCTACGACGCCACCCGTCAGGACGCCGTGCTGCACTGGCCCGCCGACGGCGATACCGCCATCCAGAACAACTTCATCGATCCCGCGGTCCGCAGAATCGCCGGACCCGACGGCATGCTGCTCGACACCAATGCCCTGTTCCCCTCCACCTGGCATCCGCTCGGCGGCGCCGGTATGGGCCCGGTCTGCGATCTCGACGGCCGTGTCCACGATCAACCCGGCCTCTACGTCCTCGACGGCGCCCTCATGCCCGGCAACACCGCCGCCTGCAACCCTTCGATGACCATCGCCGCCGTCGCCGAACGCGCGCTGGACAATATCGTCGCCCGCGATATCGGCAGCCTCATCTGAAGCGGATCGCCGCCGAGGGGTCCACGGCGCGGAGTCCACGGCGCGGCGAAACGCGGATGCGCCCGCTGCGCTTTTACGGTGACCGCGCATCCATGCACCTGCACCGAAGCGCGCCGCTACCACAACCGACACCGTCAGCCGCCCCGGCAGACGGCAGAAGACAAGGGGTGACTCGACGTTGAGAACCACGAATTCAGGCTCGCCGTACCGACTGTCCGCGACCGCACCCGCAGCCGTGGCGGCCGTGACCGCGGCTGCCGTCGCGATGACGGTGCTGACGGGCTCGGCGCCCGCGGTGGCGCAACCCGATGATCACCACTGCGGCGGCGACCGTTTCGTCGCTTCGTGGACGGCGAGTCCCACCGATTCGCTGACCCCGGTGGACGCGGCCGGTACCCCGGTGCCCCTGGCGGTCGACGATCAGACGTTCCGCATGGTGGTCACACCGCACTTCGGCGGAACGCAGGTCCGTCTGCACCTGACCAACCGGTTCGGGGCGAGTCCGGTCACCTTCGCCGAGGTCACCGTGGGCGAACAGACCGAGGGCGCGGCCGCGACCGGTATCCACGCGGTTGCCTTCGGCGGCAGCCGGTCGGTCACGGTGCCCGCCGGCGGCGATATCGTGAGCGACCCGCTGCCGTTCCCGGTGACCGCCGCGCGGCCGCTGGCCGTCAGCATTCACGTCGCCGGCCCGGCCGGACCACCGACCAAGCACTGGAACGCCAACGCGACCTCCTATTACGCGCCTCCGGGCAGCGGAAACCTCACCGGGCACCCGGAGCCCGACCGGTTCACCGCACGAACCGGGTCGTGGTTCTACATCCACGCGCTGGACGTGCTCGCTCCCGCGGGCACCCATACCGTGGTGGCGTTCGGTGACTCCATCACCGACGGATTCGTCGGCAGCACACCCGTGGGTGTCCCGGTCGACCGCGCGGTCGCCGATACCGACAGCCGCTACCCGGATTTCCTGCAGCGCCGGCTCGACGCCGCGGGGATTCCGGTGTCGGTCGTCAACGCGGGCATCGGCAGCAACCGGGTTGTCACCGGGGGCGAGCCGTTACTGTTCGGGCCCAGTGCCGTCGCCCGCTTCGAGCGGGACGCGTTGCACCAGGCCGGTGTCAGCGGGGTCCTGGTGCAGGAGGGGATCAACGACCTCGGGCTACCGCCGCCTGCCACCGCGGCCCAGGTGATCGCCGGATACGAGCAGCTGATCGACGCCGCCCGCCGGGCCGGGAAGAAGATCTGGCTGGGGACCCTGCTGCCCGCCTCCGACGCGGTGGTCGACGGAGTCCTGCTCACCCCGGACAGCGAAAAGCACCGGCAGGAGATCAACACCTGGATCCGGACCCAGCGGCACGCGGACGGCATCGTGGATTTCGATGCCGCACTGCGGGATCCGGGCAACCACTCGGTTCTGCGGTCCGACCTGTCGAGCCCGGACCGGCTCCACCCCAACCCGGCGGGCTATCGCGCGATGGCCGATGCCGTCGAACTGTCCACGATTGCCCGGCATCCCACCTGCTGACGCCGGGGGAGGCCGGGACTCGGCACGCGGGCCGGGTGCCGCCGGGGCAGTAACATCGTTACTATGTAACGGACGACCTCGCTCGTACTCAGCCGAGCCGAGTCCGCGAGCCGGCCGCGTTCGAATCGAGCCGGGACTCTCGCGATAGGAAGCGGAGGGGGAGCGCACATGGAACCGGACACCGATATCGGCAGGCCGGCGATCCACCGGCTGCGGCGGCAATTCGCCGGCCTGACGGCACATACCGTCGACGGCGCGGCGATCCTGGCCGAGTTCTTGGATCCACCGGCCGATCCGAGAAGTATCCGGTCCAGACTCGCCGCGGCGAGTCGCGCCGGGGCGAAGGACGCTCGCGCCCTCCGCGCCAACACCGCCTCCGAGGACATGGATCTGCCGCGCCGGGCGGATCTGTACCGCCTGGCCTACCTTCTCGAATTCACCGTCGAACATATGGAGGTCACCGGCGATTTCGCCGCTGGGCACGACATCATCGCGCTACCCGACGAACTGCTCATCGCCGTCGAGGCGATACAGGACTGCACGCGCGCGGCGCACCGATTCGTCGGCACCACCCTCGGCGATCGTCGCGCGCGGGACCGCATCGCGGTATCGGCGCCGGCCGAATTCGCCGCGAGCACCTCGACCGGACCGTTCCACAGCACCGCGGGCCGTTCGGGTTTCGACCTGACCATCGAGGAGGTCGGCGAAGGTATCGGTCATATCGCTCGCTGCCTGGGGCAGGTCGCGAAGCTCCTGCCGGTCGTCGACACGCTGGCCTGATCGAGACCCTGCACCGGCGGCCGGCTCGGGACCGTGACCGGCGAACCGGACACCAGCGCCCACGAACGACCTAGTCTTGAGGATCCCGGCCGCCACCCCGAAGGATCCGACCACTATGCAGCGCCGCAGCGAAGCCGCATCCGCGGAGCAGATCATCGTCGTCGTCCAGGAGATGCTGGAATCGCAGGGTTACGCCGCTGTCCAGCTCAGAGCGGTGGCGCGGCGCGCCCACGTTTCCCTGGCGACCGTCTACAAGAGTTTCGCCACCCGCGACGAGCTGATCGTGACCGCGGTCGAGCGGTGGATGGCGGTCAACAATTTCTCCCCGGCCGCGCCCACACCCGACGGGGAGAACCCGCGCTCCGGGCTGGTCCGCATCCTCCGTCATATCCTCGCGCCCTGGGAAACGCATCCCCGCATGCTCGAGGCCTACCACCGCGCACGGCTGGGCCCCGGCGGCCGCAGACTCGACGAACGAGCGATCAGCGAGGTGCTCCCGGCGATCTCCGCGCTGTTCGCCGGAGCGGAACCCGACTACGTCAGCGATGTGGGATTGATCCTGTCCAATATGATCTACGCCCTGATCGGGCGATTCGTCGACGGCGCCCTCGAGGTCACCGAAATCCTGCCCGCGCTGGAGCGCACCGTGATCCGGCTGACGAGCGATAACGAGGCACCGAGCAACTCCGGCGCCGCGCGCCTGTCGCAGCCCGAATCCGATACGGTGGTCGACGCGTCGCTCGCGGGGCCCTACGGCCCGAAGAGGCCGTCGTAGACCGACTTCATCCGCGCCCACAGTCGGCAGGTTCGGCGAGGGCTTCCCCGCGGCCACGGATCTCCAGCGCCTACTTGTCGACGGTACCGAGTTCCGCGGGTCGAGGCGCCAGCAATTCCGCCGCGGTGTAGGGGTCGCACTGCCCGGCCGCCACGGCAGCGGCGAGGTCATCCAGTTCCGGATGCGCCCGGAGCCTGCTGTGGGCCAGCGACAGGATCTGCGATCTCGCGCGCGCGGCCCGGCGATCCCGGCTGTCGGCGCGGTGATGTTCGTCGACGGCCGCGACCAGTTCCGGTATCCCGGTGCCGTCGGAGGCGACCGTGGTCAGGATCGGGACATCGGATTCGGCGCGCAGTTCCCGGACGGTCTGATCGGCGCCGGGACGGTCGGCCTTGTTCACGACCAGCAGATCGGCCACTTCCAGCAGCCCCGCCTTCGCGGCCTGTACGGCGTCACCCGCCCCCGGCGTGAGCACCACCACCGTCGGATCCGCGACCGCGGCGATCTCGATCTCCGATTGCCCCACGCCCACCGATTCGACGACGACCAGGTCGTAGGACAGCGCGCCCAGCAACCTGATCGCCGCGGGCACCGCCGCCGACAACCCGCCCAGGTGGCCACGGGTGGCCATCGAGCGGATCAGCACCTGCGGATCGTCGATATGGGCGGCCATCCGGATCCGGTCACCGAGCAACGCACCGCCGCTGTAGGGCGAGGACGGGTCCACGGCCAGCACCGCCACCCGCAACCCTTGCGCGCGGTAGGCCGTGACCACCGCCGCGACGGTGGTGGATTTACCCGCGCCCGGAGGGCCGGTGAGGCCGACGACGCGGATGACCGCGGGCGCCAGCAGTTCCAGCACCTCGGCCCGGCGCGATCCTTCGACCAGGGTGAGCAGGCGGCCCGCCGCGCGCACCGATCCGGCACGCGCGGCGGCGATCAGTTCCGCCGGGGAGCGTCCACCGTCCCCGGCGGAACCGTTCACGCTCACGGCGCGGCGACCTCGAGCACCGTCGCCGAACCCATACCGCCGCCGGCGCACATGGCGACGATCGCCAGGCCGCCACCGCGGCGGCGCAGTTCGTGGATCGTGGTGACGATCATGCGGGCGCCGGTGGCCGCGACCGGATGCCCGAGCGAACAACCGCTGCCGTTCACGTTCACCAGTTCGGGGTCCAGGTCCAGTGCCCGGATCGCGGCGATCGGCACCGAGGCGAAGGCCTCGTTGATCTCGAACAGCTTGACCTCGCCCAGCGAGATCCCCGCTTTACGGGCGGCCTTGGTGATGGCCTCGATCGGCGCCAGCCCGGTATCGGCGGGGTCCACGCCCACCGAGGCCCAGGACCGGATGGTGGCCAATGCGGGCAGACCCAGGTCGTCGCTGGCGACGGTGAGCAGGGCGGCGCCGTCGTTGGCCCCGGCGGCGTTGCCGGCGGTGATCGAGAATCCCTCGATCTCCGGGTGCAGGACCTTCAGCGAGGCCAGCTTCTCCAGGGTGGTGGTGCGGCGGGGGTGCTCGTCCACCGCGAATTGGCCGAACGGCGTATCGATGGGCACCACCTCGTCGGCGAACCGGCCCTCGTCGATCGCCGCGATCGCGTGGCGATGCGACCGCAGTGCCCAGGCGTCCAGTTCCTCCCGTGAGATCCCGGATTTCACCGCCGCGTTCCAGCCGACCGTGATGGACATGTCCAGGTTCGGCGCGTCCGGCCGGTCCGGATGCGAGGGCGAGGTCCACGGATCGACCCATTCGTCGGGGCCCACCCGGAACCGCGATTTGGGCGCGGTGGAATCGGCGTTCACCCCACCCGCCAGCACCAGCCGGTCCATCCCCGCCCGGATACCCGCCGCCGCGGTCTGCACGGCGGCCATTCCCGCCGCGCAGTGCCGGTTGTGCGCCAGACCCGGCACACCGGTGAGCCCGGCGGTGACGGCCGCGTGCCGCGCGATCACCCCGCCGCCGTACCGCCCCTCACCCAGGATCAGGTCATCGATGGGGGCGTCGGTTTCCAGCTGTTTGGTGGTCGACTCGACCACGTGGTGCGCAAGGTCGAATGCGGTGGTTTCGCGCAGGGTTCCCTTCACGGCGGTCCCGATCGGGGTGCGCAGCGCGGATACGATCACGGCTTCGGGCATCAGTTCTCTCCAGTTTCCGCCACGTCGACGATCTTGCCTATATACATGAGAATAGTATTCTCTCAATCTGAGAGCGAGAATCGCAAGAGAGGGTAGTGCTATGCAGATCGAAGGTAGTTCGGCGATCGTCGTCGGCGGCACGGGCGGGCTGGGCGAGGCGACCGTCCGTCGTCTGCATGCCGCGGGTGCGAAGGTCGTGGTGGCGGATGTGGCCGACGACAAGGGCAAGGAACTGTCCGACGAGCTCGGTATCCGCTATGTGCACACCGACGCGACGAGCGAGGAATCGGTCCGGGCGGCGATCGAGGAAGCGAAATCACTCGGACCGCTGCGCATCTCGGTCGATACCCACGGTGGGCCGGCCGCCGGTGGGCGGCTGGTGGGCAAGGACGGCTCCCCGCTACCGCTCGACGGGTTCCGCACCACCATCGAGTTCTATCTGATCGCGGTGTTCAACGTGATGCGGATGTCCGCGGCGGCCATCGCCGAATCCGAACCCACCGAGGAAGGTGGGCGCGGGGTCATCGTCAATACGGCCTCGGTGGCCGGCTACGAGGGCCAGATCGGCCAGCTCCCCTATTCCGCCGCCAAGGGCGGCGTGATCGGCATGACCCTGGTCGCGGCGCGTGACCTGTCCCCGCTCGGCATCCGGGTGGTGACCATCGCCCCCGGCACCTTCAACACCCCGGCCTACGGTAAGGCCGCCGACCAGCTGGAACAGTACTGGTCCCCGCAGATCCCGTTCCCGAAGCGGATGGGCCGGTCCCCGGAATACGGGCAGCTGGTGCAGTCGATCGTGGAGAACGACTACCTCAACGGCGAGGTGATCCGCCTCGACGGCGCGCTGCGCTTCCCGCCGAAGTAGACGAACCCGCCCGCTCGCCTCGGGGTGAGCGGCGCGGCCGGTCCCGGGATGTATCCGCGGGAGAGGAATTCACGTCGACGACCGGCCCCTCGGCCTCATGACGCCGATCCGGGCTCATGAGGCCGGTCCGGTGATGCCCGGGTGAGCCGGCTCCGGAACATCCGGGCGGCGTTCGGCGCCCTTGTTGCCCCGGGCGGTCACCACGGGCTGCGCTCGCTGTGGAAAGGCGGCGAGGTCGGTGTGCTGACGCAGCCGGTGCAATTCCCACAGCGATATCGCGATCACCACTACCGCCCCCAGCAGCAGAACCGATAGCGGATAGACGGTTCGCAGCACTTCGCGGCGGCCCTGCCGGGCGAGGATATCCAGCCAGGCGGGGACCCTCCAGGCACACAGCGCGGCCACCACGGCGAGGGCGACCGATCCGAACGCCGCGCGCAGGTATACGGACCGCCGATAGGCCAGCGCCACATGGTAATCCGCCCACCGCGCGTTGGGTGAGGTGTCGAGGTGGGTGGTGTCGCCCTCGAGCTGCCGGATCTGCGCCAGCGTGTAGGCCACCGACCGGTCCAGCGAGTCCCGCCCTTCCAAGCCTTCGGGCCACGCCGCCCGGACCTTCACCAGCCCGTCGAGACGCTCATACGGCGTGGCGCGGGCAAGCCCGGAGGCGTACCGGCCAACGATCCACGCGGCGAGGACCACCGCCAGTGGGGCCCCGACGGTCAGGACGTCCTTCCACGCCGAACCGGATGGCACGGTGTCGGCTTCTGCGGCAAGCCAGTCGAACACGAGCCGATTTTCGCACTCCCCCATCCCGGACGGGGCCGGTTCGGCAAACCCGGACAAACCAGCTTGGATAGCCTGGTTTACTCCCGCCGTTTCCACTCGGCAACTTTCGAGCATCCAAGCCATCGGCGCCCGCTCCGGACACACCGCCACTCCGCCGACCTGTCCGGATCTCCACTCGCCCCCCCCGCGAGGGATGCGGCCGACTCGCCCGAAACACTTAGTAAGTTACTGAGTATTCTATTCAATACAACAATGGAAGCAGGGCATATAGGTAATTATGTAACCGTAGATACCGCCTTCGAACGGCCGCCCGCCGGCGACCGTGGGGTGAGTACCCGATGATTGGAGGGAACACGCACATGAGCACCACACTCCCCGCGCTCGGTCGACAGCACGCCGAGATCGTGCGCGCCACCCTGCCCCTGGTCGGGGCCCATATCGATGAGATCACCGACGTGTTCTACCGCGGACTCTTCGACCGTCACCCCGAACTCGGACGCGACCTGTTCAACCGCACCGATCAGGCGGCGGGCTCCCAGCCCCGCGCGCTGGCCGCGTCCATCGCACGCTTCGCGGCGCGCCTGGTCGACCCCGCCGCCCCGCAGCCGGATGCCATGCTGGCCCGGATCGGCCACAAACACGCGTCGCTCGGGGTGACCGCCGGGCAGTACGAGGTCGTGCACGAGCACCTGTTCGCCGCGATCGGAGCCGTGCTCGGCGCCGAGGTGGTCACCGAACCCGTCGCCGCCGCCTGGGACCGCGTCTACTGGCTGATGGCCGACGCCCTCATCGAACAGGAGAATCGGCTCTACACACGGGCCGGGGCGGCACCCGGCGCGGTCTTCCGGGAGGCCGTCGTGGTGGCCCGCGACGAAGATCCGGCCGGAGTCGCGGTGTTCACGGTGGAGTCCGCCGATCCGGCCCGGCCGCTGCCCGGATTCACTCCGGGACAGTACATCTCGGTGGCCGGACGACTTCCCGACGGCGCCCGCCAGCTGCGGCAGTACAGCCTCCTGGGCCCGGCCGAGGGCGGGCGTCTGATGTTCGCGGTCAAACGCGTCGACGGCGAGCCGGGGTTCCCGGCGGGTGAGGTGTCGACGTGGTTGTACCGTCATATCGCGCCGGGCGACACCCTCACTCTCACCCTGCCCTTCGGAGATGTCACGGTCGATCCCGCGGCCACCACCGCGCTGGTCCTGATCTCGGCCGGTATCGGTATCGCGCCGATGATCGCCATCCTCGAGCAGCTGGCGAGCGATGCCCCGCACCGGCGGGTGCTGCTGGCCCACGCCGACCGTTCCCCGCACGCTGTCCCGCTGCGGGCCCGGCTGCTCGAGCTGGTCCCGCGGCTACCCGCACTGACCCTGGAGTTCCACTACAGCGAACACGGCACAGGCGCCCACTTCACGGTGAATCCCGGTGCGCTCGACCTGCCCGCGAATGCCGACTTCCTGCTCTGCGGCCCCACCGGGTTCCTGACCACCGTGCGCGCCGCGCTGCGCGAACACGGTATTCCGGACGCGCGGATACGCACCGAACAGTTCACTCCGACCGACTGGCGCGAGGGCACGGCCTGACCTCGGATCCAGACCTGGCCTGCGGCACCGGAGGCCGGGCCCCTGTGACAACCCGCTGGCCGGGCGCTATTTCTTGCCGGCGGTGAGCCGGGCGATGGTCGCCTGGAAATCGTCGGTCTGGAACGACTGGTATTCCGCGGTGAGGGCGTAGTCGAGGGTGGTGAGCACCGCCTTCTCCAGCTGCATGTTCAGCACCCGTTTGGTGGCCTCGACAGCCTGGCGCGGCATTTCGGCGATCCGCTTGGCACAGGCCAGCGCCTCGGCCATCGGATCGGCGACCACATGGTTGGCCAGTCCCATCTCGCGGGCGCGTTCGGCGGAGATCCGGGCGCCGGTGAGCGCGTACTCCTTGGCCAAGAGCAGACTCGTGTGCAGCGGCCAGGTCAGCGGGCCGCCGTCGGCGGCCACCAGCCCCACCTGGACGTGCGGGTCGGCGAGGTAGGCGCTCTCGGCGATGTAGACGATATCGCTGAGCGAGACGAGGCTGCATCCCAGACCGACCGCCGGGCCGTTGACCGCCGTCACCACCGGAACCCGGCACCGCGCCATTCCGAGGACGATATCGCGCCCGTGCGCGATGGTCTTCTCCCGCAACGCGGTATCGCGCCCCAGCTCGGCGAGATAGGTGAAATCACCGCCGGCCGAGAAGGCCTTCCCGGCGCCGGTGAGCACCACCGCCCGCACCTCGGGATCCTCCGACAGCCGCGGCCACAGGCGCGCGAGCCCCGAGTGCAGGGCGTCGTCGACCGCGTTGAGCGCGTCGGGACGGTTCAGCGTGACGATGCGCAGAACGCCCTCGGCCCGGACATCGATTTCCGCTGGCATATCGTACATTTCAGACTCCCAATCCGAGGATCCGCGAGGCGATGATGTTCTTCTGGATCTGCGACGTCCCGCCCATCACGCTCTGCGCGCGGCTGTACAGATAGGCGCCGAACATCTCCGCGTCGGCGGTGCCCGCGACGGTGAGCGCGGCATGTCCGACCGATTGATCCACCCAGGTCATGAGCAATTTGTCCAGCGACCCCTGCGGACCGTGCGTCACACCGTCGAGCTGTTCGGACAGCCGCCGCCGGACGTGCAGGCGCAACATCTCCGATTGCACCGCGGCCCAGGCGAGATCGTCGGGCAGCGGGCCGTCCACCCGGGACGCCAGCTGCCGCACCAGTTTTCCGTAGCGGGCGGCGTAGCCGAGGGTCGAGGGTTCGCGTTCGTGCCCGACCACCGTCATCGCGAGTTTCCAGCCCTCGCCGGGCGCGCCGATCATCTGATCGGCGGGTACGCGCGCGCCGTCGAACAGCACCTGCCCGAATTCGGTGGTCACCCCGCTCATCATCTCCAGCGGACGCTGCTGGACACCTGTCTGTTTCATCGACAGGACGAACGCCGAGATCCCCTTGTGCCGCGGCGCGTCCGGGTCGGTGCGGGCCAGCAGCAGGCACCAGTCGGCCACATCCGAGTAGCTGGTCCAGATCTTGTGGCCGTGGATGACGTAGTCGTCGCCGTCACGGGTGGCGGTGGTGGTGAGCGAGGCGAGGTCCGAGCCGGCGCCGGGTTCGCTGAAACCCTGGCACCAGCGCTGGCTGCCGTCGATCATCCCGGGCAGGAACCGGCGGCACAGATCGGGGCTCGCATGCCGCCCCAGCCCCTGGATCAGGTAGCCGAGGCTCGGCCGGGGCGGAGCGCCGGCGATGGCGAGTTCCTCGTCGAGGATCACATCGAAGACCGGTGCGAGATCCTGGCCGCCGTACTCCTGCGGCCAGGACAGCCCGAAGAACCCGGCCTGGTACAGCTCGGCATGCCATTCGCCCTGCCGGGCCCAGTACTCGTCACCGGAGGTCGGGTATTTACCGGCGATATCGGTGAGCCAGCCGCGCAGCCTTTCCCGGAACGCGGCTTCCTCCGGGGAATCACGAAAGTCCAAGGCCGGCCTCCTCCAGTCGGACGGGAAACAGTTCGGTGGACACCAGTGCCCGCCGCAGATACACGTGGGCCAGGCATTCCCAGGTATTGCCGATACCGCCGTGCACCTGGATGGCGGTCTCGCAGACGGTGCGGGTGGCGCGGGCGGCGTAGATCTTGGCGATCCGGGCGGCCTGCAACGCCTCGGCCGGGTCGAGTTCGTCGACGGCCCACGCGGCATGCCAGAGCACGCTGATCGATCCTTCGATCAGCGCCTCGCTCTCGGCCAGCAGATGCGCCACGGCCTGGTAGGAGCCGATCGTATTGCCGTACTGGGCGCGCATTTTCGCGTATTCGACCGCGAGCCGCTGCGCACCCCGGGCGGTGCCGACCAGATCGGCGCAGGTCGCGGTCAGCGCGAGGGCGTGCCAGCGGTGGCGGTGCCGGTCGGAGATATCCCCCCGCGATTCCCAGGGCCCTTCCGCCGCGGCGCCGGCACGGGTGAGGTCGGCTCCGGGCACCGGTGCGCCGACCCGGCCGGCCAGCAGCGTACTGCCGTCGAGCCGCAGCACCCGCTCGCATCCGGTCGCGTCGATGGCGAGTCCGTCCACCGAGACCGTCCACAGCGCGGTCTCACCGTCGGCCCGCCCGTGCAGATCGTCGGCGAGGATCGGGCCGAGAAACGGCACGTCGACCAGGCCGCGGCCGAATTCCTCCGCTACCAGCGCGACCTCGACGCCGGTGGCGCCGTCGGACCGCAGTTCGCGGAACCCGGTACCGGATACCGCCTTTTCCAGCCGGGCCCGGCGGGTGGTGTCCGCCAGGTCCAGTACCGACCCGGGCCCGAGTTCATCGGCCAGTTCGGCCGCCGCGTCCCGGAGTTGGCGTTGTTCACTCGTCAGCCGGACGTCCATAACGCTCCTTCAGCACTCGCCGCAGCACCTTGCCCGAGGGCAGGCGGGGGATCTCGTCCACGAACAGCACCCGGTGCAGGCGCTTGTAACCGGCCAGCCGCTCCTGCACGAGCGTCGTCAATTCCGCGGCCGTCACCGGCGCCGCGATCGCGACGGCCGCCACGATGGCCTCGCCGTTGGCGCCGTCGGGCACCCCGAAAACCGCGCAGTCGGCCACCGCGTCGTGCCCGTGCAGCACGGCCTCGATCTCGGCGGGCGCCACCTGGAATCCGCGGACCTTGATCATTTCCTTGGATCGGTCGGTGAGCCGGATCCAGCCGTCGCCGTCCACATTTCCCACATCGCCGGTGCGATACCAGCCGTCGTCGAGCGCGCCCGCCGTCGCCGAATCGGGCAGGTACCCGGCCATCAGCGAGTCCGCGCGCAACTGGATCTCGCCGTCCTCGCCGGGCGGCACCGGTGCACCGTCGTCGAGGGAGACCACCCGGACCCGCACGCCCGGCACTGCCTTGCCCACGCTGTCGAGCCGCGGCCCGTCGATCGGATTGCAGGCGATCACGGGGAGTTCACTCGCGCCGTAGGCCGGCAGCCAGGTGACGCCGGTTCGCCGGGTGACCGTTTCGGCCACGCTGGGCGTCACCGGGGTGGCCCCCCACATGATGTAGCGCAGCGAAGACAGGTCGTAGGACTCCAGATCGGGGTGCTGGGCGATGGCGAGCGCGATCGGCGCCACCGCCATCTCCACGGTGATCTTGTCGGCTTCGATGGTGCGCAGTACCCGCTCGAGGTCGAACCTGCGGTGCAGGCGCAGCCAGGACCCGCATTCCAGCGCGGTGATGATATTGAGAATGCCCAGGATGTGCGAGGGCGGCGTCGCCACCTGGATCCGGTCGCCGGGGCCCAGTCCGAGGGCCTCGCGCCAGTGCACGACCGCGACCGCGAACGACGCGTGGGTGTGGCGCACCGCCTTGGGCAATCCGGTGGTGCCCGAACTGAATACGAGAACCGCGTCGCTACCGGGGTCCGGCGGATCGAAGGTCCGGGTGGTGGGGGGCACCGGTTCGTCCAGGGACAGCATGTCCATGAGTTCACCCAGCACCGGATGATCGCCCAGAGCATGCTGCGCGCCGGTGATCTCGAGCGCGTGCGCGACCTCGGCACGTTTCCACGCGGGGCTCAGCAGCACCACCGCCGCGCCCAGCCGCCAGACCGCCAGCACCGCGGTGACGAATTCCGGACGGTTGGACGACATCAGCGCCACCCGCTGCCCCGGCCGCACCCCGCGCCCGGCCAGCATCTCGGCCAGGCCGTCCGCCGTCGCGTCCAGTTCGGCGCGGGTGTACTCACGCTCCTCGAAGGCGAGCACTGTGGGACCTGTCATCTGCGTCCCCCGATCCGGTACGACTTCATCGCTGTTCCTATCCGAATTTGAGAATACTATTCTCGCTTGGATAGAATCTTAATACCAGAAGGAGGCGACCATGGCGAGACCACCGTTGTTCCGGCGCGCGAAGGTGACCCGGATCGTCAAGGAGACACCGGACACCCGCACCTTCGTGCTGGAACCGGAGGACGGGCCGTTCTCCTACCAGGCCGGGCAGTTCTGCACGTTCAAGTTCACCGTCGACGGCAAACCGTTCTTCCGGTCCTACTCGATGTCGAGCGCCCCCGAGACCGATACCGAGTTCATGACCACGGTCAAACGGGTACCGGGCGGCACGGTGTCGAACTGGATGCACGACAACCTCAGCGAGGGCGACGAGGTCGAACTGACGGTGCCCACCGGGCGTTTCTGCCTGCGCGAGGCCGATGTCCCCCTGCTCGGGTTCTCCGGCGGCAGCGGCATCACCCCGATCATCTCGCTGGCCAAGAGCACCCTGGCCACCACCGGCCGCAGTGTCCGGTTGCTCTGCGCGGACCGCGACCGTACCTCCGCGATCTTCGAGGCCGCTCTCGACGACCTGGTCGCGAAGTATCCGGGCCGGTTGACGGTGCTCCGGCACCGCGACGACGAACACGGCTACGTCGACGCCGCCAAGGTCCTCGAATTCGTCGGCTCCGATACCGCCGGCGACGCCTATATCTGCGGGCCGGAACCGTTCATGGAACTGGTCGAGAACGCGCTACCCGGACCGGGGCGAATCTTCTCGGAACGCTTCGGCGCCGCTACCCCCGCCAAACCGGCCGATACCGCCCCGGCTCCCGCCCACACCGCGGAACCGCAGGGCGCCCCGGCCGGCACCGTCTCACCGGCGGCCGCCCCGGCCACCGCCGAGGAAGAGGGCACGATCACGATCTTCCTGAACCGGAAGAAGAAATCGGTCCCCCGGCGCGACGGCGAAACCCTGCTGGAGAGCGCCCGCCGCGCCGGGCTGACCCCGCCGTTCTCCTGCGAATCCGGTAACTGCGCCACCTGCATGGCAAAACTTACCGACGGTAAGGCCACCATGCGCGTCAACGACGCGCTCACCGACGACGACCTCGAGGAGGGTTACATCCTCACCTGCCAGGCCGTCCCCGACACCCCCTCGGTGACGGTCCGCTACGAGTGACAGCGAGTTGGCTTTCTGATACCGATCAGCCGGCGGCCTGGGCCTTGCCCCACAGCACCAGCGCCCAGCCCAGGCACGCGAAGGCCACGGTGCTCGTCACGGTGCGGACGAGGTTCCAGGTCACCCACCGTTCCTCGTGGAAATCGGCCCGCACGGCCGCCGGATCGGCCATCTCGGCCGGCACGCCGGCGGCCTTCAACGCGTCGTTGAGCGGCAGATGCACGGCGACGGTGATCGCGACCGCCGCGAAGTAGAGCACCGCGGCCACCGCGGTCCACACCAGCACCCCACCGCGGCCACCGCCGATCTGCAGCAGCGCCGCGATCACCGAAAGCACCAGCGCACCCATGAAAGTCAGCAGGAACAGCGGATTCACGATGGCCCGGTCGATGGCCTGGAAGGAACCGATGAACGTCCGGTCGTCGGCGGTCCGCAGACCCGGCATGATCGCCAGCGCGTAGATCCCGAACACCCCCGCCATCAGTCCGGTGGCCAGGGTCGCTGCGAGCAGCGTGGCCGTGCGGAGTCCGTCGAGCACGACATCACCTCGTCCGAGTAGATCCCGGATGCCTCGGCCGAGGCGTCCACTCGCAGCGCGAGACGCGATCGAGCAGAGTCACCGTACCGGCGCCGGGGCGCGATCACCAGCGCTGGGCCGACCCGGGGTTCAGGTCGCCACAGCCCACCCGCATCGGCCTCACTCTCGTCCATCGAGGACCTCCCGCAGCCTGCGCGCGAATTCTCGTTCACGCGAAGCCGCGGAACACTCCGTCCGGTCCGGCGGCGTCGGCGAATTCCCAGAAGTCCATATTGGAGATGGACAGGTTGTTTTCGATGGCCGGCATTTCCGACGGGAGCACACGGAGCGTACGACCGCGTTCGTGACCGGTCTCCTCGGGGCCGGTATCGACGGCAAGGATCGGATGTTCGGGGTCGGTGAGGGTGACGGTATCGGCGAGGAAGGCATAGAAGGTCGGCCGCGCGCCGATCTTGCCGAGGAGCGCATCGATTGACAAACCGTCGTTCTCCGGATTATCGATGCAGGTCAGCGTAGCTACGAATTCGGCATCCCCGCCCACGCCGGGCGCCATCGCCAATGCGGCCACGACCCGCCACGCGTCGTCGTCACCGAAGTCGGTCCGGATGAACAGCGACGCGTCTTCTTCGAGGTAGTCGTCCAGATTGCGCCCCGTACCGAGTGCCTCGGTGAGTTCCGCCGCCGCCCGCGCGGCCGCATCGGCTGCGATATCTCCGTGGTGCCGTCCGGCCCCGTCCGGTGACACGATAGAGGCGATGATCCGTTGACAGTCGACCGGCGACAGGGGTACAGCGCTGCGGATCTCGAATACCCAGGGACCGATCGACTCTCGGTGTGCCACCGGCGTATTCCGCACCGGAGGTTCCGGCTCGGGTTCGCTGGTATCGGCGGGCCACTGGCGCAGGGTGAACGACATTCGGCGATGGTAAGGCGCCTCACCGACATCCTGGCTTGCCACTTGGCACGGACGACGCGACACGATCTCGCCGCGAGCGGCCCCGGCCACGCTTTCTTGTACGCCGAAGACATAGCCGACAAGTTTCGGCAGGATCCTGCCGAAACCGAATCTCATGGCAGCCCAGGAGTCAACCTCAAGAGAAATCGGCAGCATATTGCCGATTCAGGACTGATGACGTAGCCTCTAACCTACTTATCGGCATTTTCGGCAGAATTCTGCCGATTAGGAGGCTGTATGGATCGGGTGCAGCGCATCGGCGCCGATATTCGTGCTGCCCGTCGCCGGTACCAGCTCACTCAGGAACAGCTCGCCGAACTCGCCGGGACATCGACCCGCACGGTCCGTGATATCGAGCACGGAACCGGGAAAGCCGGGATCAAAACGGTTGCCGAAGTCGCCGACGTCCTGGGTCTCGCACTGGAACTCAACGGATGACGGACCTGACCCGCCTTCGCACTATTCGCGCCGCGGACGTCTACAAGTCCGGCCGACGAGCGGCGGAGCTGACCAAGAGCACCGACGGCACACTCGAGCTCCGTTACCTACCCGAATATCTGACGGCAGCCGAACGACCGATCGCCACCACACTGCCCCTGACGGACGAGCCGGTCCGCACCTTCGGAGGCAGCGTGCCCGCCTATTTCGCGGGATTGCTCCCCGAAGGGCACCGGCTGTCGGTGCTGCAACGAGCGGTGAAAACCGGCCTCGACGACGAGCTCACACTGCTACTGGCGGTCGGCGCAGACGCGCCCGGGGATGTGCAGGTGATACCTCATGGAGAACCTCTGGTCGAGGTTCCGGCGCTTGTCGACGGCGAGTCACCCGCCGAGCTGGACTTCACAGCCCTGGTGGAGAAGGTCGATCCTCATGCACTCCCCGGTGTGCAGCAAAAGGCCAGTACATCCATGATCAGCACGCCGCTCGCGGCCGGTTTCGGACGGTTCATACTGAAACTCTCGCAAAACGGATTTCCGTATCTGGTGGAGAACGAAGCGCTTCACCTCGATGCGGCGCGGATGCTCAAAGTCCCTGTCGCCGCCGCACAGTTGATCACGGACCGCGTAGGCACATCCGGTTTGCTGGTGCAACGATTCGACCGAATCGAACAGGACGGCACATGGACCCGGCTGGCATTCGAAGACGCCACCCAGGTCATGGGAATCCCGCCTGCGGGCAAATACACGGTGGATGCGATCGAGGTCGTCCAGGCACTCGCCGCCGTGGTACCGGCGTCGCGAGTCGCCGTACGAAACCTGTACCTGCAGTTCTTGTTCGCCTGGCTCACCGGGAACGGTGATCTGCACGGCAAGAACCTCGGTGTGCTCGAAAGACCGGACGGTCGATGGGCAATCGCACCGATATACGACATCCCCGGCACACTGATCTACGACGATGATTCGATGGCATTGCCTGTCGGCGGCCGAACCCGGAAGCTGAAAGCACGAGACTGGATCGGCTTCGCCGCCGAGATCGGGCTGCCCGAGCGTGGCGCAGCCTCCGCGCGCGCCGTCGCACTGCGTGCCGCGGAATCTGTCGACTACGCCCGGCTACCTTTCACCGGCTCCCCCGTCCGCAAAGTGGAACGCGAACTACGATTCCGCCGCAGCGAACTGCAGCGACTGTGACTTCGATTCCGACCGCGTTGACCAGCGCGATCTGTTCGAGGAGGCTGCGGCGGCAGAGCCTGACCCAGTATCGACGAACTCGCAGAATCGGTGAAACGCGAACGCTCCCGCGCGGCGGCGGGAGCGTTGTCGGTACATCCGGATCACACAGGTTGCTCAGACTGTCGGCTCTGATCCAGCCGCGCGCAGACCAGCGGTGAATGTGTCCCACTCGCCCGGACCGAAAACCAGGGCCGCGCCGCTGGGGTTCTTGGAATCTCGCACACCCACCATCCCTGACCGGAGATGGGCCACCTCAACGCATTCCTTTCCGCTGGCGCTGCGGCTGCTCTTGAACCAGGCTGCGTCGGTTAGGTCAATGCTCATGCCCGATACTCCCTTGCCGTCGCCTCGATCAGGCGCTGTGTGTCTGGCTCGTCCAATGCTACTTGCAGAATGGAACTCCGAGCTGCTTGATACCGAGCGATCTCACTCGGCTTGTCCAGGTACAACGCTCCGCTGTAGCCCTCGACGTAGACCACAGGAGGTTCGGTCAGGACCGGATTCAGATGGTCGGGAAATTCCAGCAAAATGAAGTCCTTCGCTGTCAGCCCGAGGTGGTCCGGGGTGAAAAAAGGAAGAACTCGAAGCGAAACGTTGGGCATCGCGCACATCTCGGCGAGGTGATCCAACTGGTCTGCCATAGTCCCGACACCACCGGTGGGATGACGAAGCACGAACTCGCTCAGCACAACGCTGAGGGTGAACCCGGACGGTTCCCTCAGCCGCTCTTGCCGACGTTGCAGCAGAGCGATCTCACGGTCGAGATCGACCGGCTTCCCCAGCGACTTCGAAATCTCCCACAGTGCACGACGGTAGTCTGCGGTCTGAACTAGACCCGGCAAGGTGGCCGTCTGCCATGTGAAGACCCCAGACGCCGCTTGTTCGAGACCGAAGTACATCTCAACCTCCGGCACCATCGCGTCGGCATACGACTGCCACCACCCGTCCTTGCGGGATTCGTCTACGAGCCACAGCAGTTCACGGCGTTCTTCAGCGCTCGCACCGTACGTGTCACACAGCGCGTTGACCACCATCTTCTTCGTCTCGCTGTTGCGCCCGGATTCCAAGCGCCACAGCGTCTGCGCGCCCATCTCGCACTTCCGCGCCGCGTTCGCCCTGCTCATCCCCGCCAGCTCGCGCAGTTCGCGCAGGCGGCGGCCCAGTACCCGGCGCGGCAGCGTCGGCGGATTCGTGGGGTTGGATTCGATCGACATAGTTCTCTCCCCTTCGTAGGCGTTACTCGCGGTTATTCCAACTCGAATGGAACGGTCGAACAGTTCGGAATTACCTGGCCACCCGGTGCAATTCCGTTGTGCCCCCGAATCTTACGTAGGGATTCACAATCGGGAAAGAGGATGCTTGACTGAATGCGCGGCCGATGACATGGAAAATTCCGTGGCGGAATTTTCCATATCGCACACCACCATCCCCGACATTGCGAGGTGACCATGCTGTTCGGACTGCCGGTAGTCGACCACCGGAGGGTGCCGGTGATGAGCGTCGATCACGCCCACCGGGTGATGCAGACCCATATCGAGTGCCCGTCGACGGCGTGTCCGATAAAAAGGCAAGCGCGGGCCCGACTGGTCGAGGAACGCAGAATGGTTCCCGGCCTATGGGAATTCTCCGAGTACTGATCCGGCCATGCGAAGGGAAATATGTCAGTGAAAGAAGAATTGCCGCGCCGCATTCCCGGTGCGACTCATGTGCCCCGGGGAAGGAATGGGGGACCCGCGACCAACCTCGCCACACTCATCCGGGTGTCGAACGCCTTGCGTCGGTGGCCGCCGCGGGAAACCGGGCCGGCACGGTGAACGGTTCCCCGGAGCGCGACGATCGCCAGGCACCATTCGACTCGCTCGCCGCGCAGGCCGGGAGCCTCGGTTACCGGCTCGTCCGTGAACCTGGCACACCGGCCGGTTGGGCGCTGCTGGACGCATCGGACGGTGAACGACTCTATGGGGCAACCGCTCTCATCGATATCGCGCGGTATCTCGATGGATAGCGGCAGACCGCTCCCCTGTCCTGGCGCCCGATCGGGCCGGTCCGCACCGCCTCGGGTATCCGGGCAGCCGAGGACGGTACTACCAGGTATCCGGCTCGTCCTCCCGCAGCCGGACGAGCGCGCGGTCGATCCAGTCGGCGAAACCGGCCGCGAGGTCGGCAGCACCGACCGGTCGCACCATGACGTGTTCGCGCGTCCGCTTCTCCAGGTAGCGGCCGTCGCCGGTGATATCGAACCACTGGGTTCGGTACCAGGGTTCGGGACGATCCAGGATCGACCCGACCCGCAGGCCCGCGCTGCCGCTGCCGTCCGCAGGCCGCTGCGCGAGCCGCCGGTACTGTTCGCCGGGACCGCGCCGCAGGGACCGCTGCTGATCGCGGCCGGGCGCGAGATCGTCGATATGGAAGGTGGCCGCCGCTTCCCGGCCGGGATCGCACGGCGACACCAGGCCGGCGAGACGTTTCGGCAGCTGTTCGGGGGCGAACAGCTGGGCATGGATCGAACCGTCGACGCCGTCGATCGCCGACTGGGCCAGCACCACCCCGTAGTGGTTGTCGCGCGCGCCGGCAACGCGATATTCACGCACCCGGCCCTTGGTGGTCGCGGTCGAGGCACCCCGGATCTCGATCCGCAGATCGCCGTCGGAAACGGTGTGCAGTGCCCGCCGGATCAGTTCGCGCTCGTCCCGGTCGTACCGCTCCCGCACAGCCGCCGCGTGTGCCTCGTACGGGTTGCGGGTCTTGTAACGGCTCAGATAGTGCAGCGGGCGGGGGAATCGGTCGATTGCGTCGCGATACCAGAGCGCGGCGAAATCATCCGGCTCCCAGATCCATGTGCTCATTGTCGGTGGTATTTCCTCGATTACGTCACGGCTGCCGAAGCGTCGGCTCCGGCAGCCGGGCACGGTCCGGATCGGGCAGGTCACTCATTCGCGTTCCGGTGGCCGCGCCGCCGGAGCCTCGCCGCCCAGAACCCCGCCGGGAATCGTGGGCGGCAATTCCCCGATCAGTTCCTCGGCGTTCTCGGCGGTGATGAGATAGTCCGGAATCTCGTGTTTGTCGTCCTCGCCGCCCTGCTGCCCGCGACCGGCCCCCGGCGACATCATCCCCGGCATGCCGCTGCGCGCCGCGCCCGAACTGGTGGTCCCCGCGGCCGCCGCCACCGGCGGAGCACCGGTGGTGTTCGGGGTACCTGGCACACTGCGGCCGGGATCGCCGGTGGTCACCGGACTTCCGCTCGGCGACCCGGGAGACCCCGGGCCGGTAGTGGTCGTGGTGCTCGGCATGGTCGTGGTACTGGGTGTGGTGGATACCGGGCTATCCGTGGTGGACGGTGTCGTTCCCGCCGGTGTCTCACCGGGTTGCTCGGTACCCGGATCCTCCGTCTCCTCGGTACCCGGATCATCTCCGAGCTCCTCCGCACCGGGCTCCTCCCCGGTAGGACTCTCCTCCTCCGGGTTTCCGGTATCCGAACTGTTCGGGTTACCGCCCTCCTCGGTGGAGTTATCGCCAGGGCCGGGCTGGTCACCGGTGTCGGTGGGCAGATCGGGGTGCAGGGGCTGGGTCGGGTTCACCGGGACGGGCAGCACGGGGATCTTCGTATCGGCCGCGACGAAGCCGGTTACGTAGTAGTCCCGCATGACCTGCCGGGCCGATTCTTCGTTGTCGGTCCGCTCGTTGTCGAACCCGAGGATGGTCCACTCCCTCGGATCCCAACCCGAATGCTTCTCGATCACCTCGGGCAGATTGGTCTGAGTACGCATAATCGACACGACGGACTCATAGACCTGGACAGCAAGGGCATCCAGCGCGGGAACGAGGTCTTCGGCCCGGGTCGCGTAGTTGTCGATCGCCTGCCGCGATTGTTCCGCCGCCGGCCCTTCCCAGGCAGCAGCGCTGGATCGCCGGATCCGCGCCGCGAACACCTGCACTCCGCTCTCCCACTGAGCGGCGATCTGCCCGTATTGATCGGAGGCCATCATGCCGTGATCGCCGGGAGCCAGCGGCTTGAATGCTCCGTCGATCTCGGGGTGGGAGAATCCATTCGGTTCCTCCGGATCACCGATTCTCGGATTCTCGTTCTGGAAGGCCATCATTCCCCCTGTTTCGAACTCACTGACGCACCGTATGGCCGAACCGCGGGCCTCCTACTGTCCTGCAGTAACCGGGAAGGCCGGCGGCATCGCCAACGGCACGACCGGCGGCGCCCCGGCCATCAACTCGTTGTACCGGCCGGCGAACGCCTCATCGGTCTCCATATACCGCTGCGCGATCACCCGGTGCAACTCTTGAATATCTTCGACGATCACGTAATGCTGTTCCAGAATCGCGTGGACGTCGTTCCCGTCTCCCGCATTCTGCGCTTTCGTTCGGAAGCGACCGACGAGAGTTTGCGCTGAGGGCAGATTGCCCGCGCCTTCTCCAAGGTCCCACCGCTCGCGGTTGTAGATATCGCGCGCCAGACGTTGAAGCGCCCGAATGAGGAGTTTGAACCCCTCACAATCGCGCTCCATATACACGAATTCTTCGGCGTTCACTCGAACTGAATCCGGGGAACCGGAACCGAGATTCACCGACAAGCGCCCTTCCCGCGCCTCCGTAAGTAATTCATCCAACGGACGTTGCGCCGTATCTCCACTCATTCCTGCACCCCTCGCACTGATGAACAACTCACAACGGGACCAACAACACGCCCGGCAACTCACGCATCGGGAATCAGAGGAGCGATCTTCTCAGCGAGGCCCTGCGCAAGTCCACATGTGTCCAGCTGACCTGTCTTATCGTTCGACGCCGGATTGTCCATCGACAATTCAAGGCTTCCCCCTTCCATCTCGACATAGAACAGGCAGGAAGCACGTACATCGGGGGCACCCGCCGCGTCAACCGCCATCGCTGCGCGGCCGTCGACCGTGTACTCCTGCCGAACCACGAACTCTTCGTTGTCCCGTACGACCGGCAATGTCAGATTTGTCGTCGTAATACCCACCGCGTAGCTGTCGGGGGCAACGTAGCCGCATCCGCGCCACTTGATCCCCTGGCCACCGTCGGCATTGGAGTCCAAGCCGTCAGGGACCAGACTCTCCGACGCCAGCACGTCCTGCGGGATATCCGTGCACGGATCGAACGACGACGGCGCCTCCGCCGCGATCGGCAACCCGGTCGTCGTGGTCACCGGCGACTCCGCCCCGCCGCTCCCCGAATCACACCCCGCGACCAGCAGCGCGACCCCCACTCCACACAGAATCCCCCGGATCGACCGCACAACGGCCATCACGAACCTCCCGACACCGGCATTCCATACAGAACCGGGAACCGGCCGGCCCCCCGCGTCTCTACGACCCTACCCATCTCCCGATACCCCACTCAACCCACAGCGAGCAACGCGTGTTGGGTGGGGGTCCGCAGATTTCGCTCGTTACCCCGACATCGCCGGATGGGGAGGTTCAGGCAGGCTGTGCCCTCTCGAACACCGAGACCATCGGCGGTTGGTTCCGGTCACGGATACCGTCGCCCGCGCTGGATGGGCCTGCCGTCAGGTAGCTCTCGGACAGGACGATGTAGGCCGACGGCTGCTCGATAGCTGTCCGGACCCGGAGCCCCGTCCCGCCCGGGCCCTACGTGCCGGGATAGCACTGAGCATGCAGATGAGGCGTATTGCGCTGTCGCACAGGCTATTCTGCGGCAACCGGCAAACTGTTCCCTATTCTGGACGGACCTCGATCACCGATGCACACTCTATATAACGACGACGTTCGGCGCGGATAGCCGAGCGCGGGGGGGTGAGGCAGCAGATATGACCCGTCGACCAGCCGACCGGCCGCAGATCATCGACGGAGTTCCGCCCGCCGCGACAGGTGCGGGCAGAATCCGGTCCGCGCGACTGGATGACCTGCCCATCCTGGCGGGCATGGAAAACGCCCAGTTCACCGACCTGGCCTACCCGTTCTTCATCCTGCGGCAGCTGTTCGAACTGCACGGATCGCAGTGGGTCGTCGCCGAAGAGCGCGGCGAAATCCTCGGGTACGCCGTGGTCGGGGTCGACGGGCAAGGCTGCGCCTGGGTGCTGAGTATGGCTGTGTCCGAACGGGCCCGCCGCAACGGTGTCGGAACTCGTTTGCTGGAACATGTATTCGAGCGGTGCCGTGACGGACAGATACCCCGGGTCCGCCTCACCGTGCGTCAGGAGAACACCGCCGCGGTCCGGCTGTACGAGAAGACCGGCTTTCGGCAGGTCGAGCACGACCTGAACTATTTCGGTGCCGACGAGCCGCGTGATGTGCTCGAGTTCCGGCTCGAACCCGCCCCGAGGCGCTGGGACAGCGCCGCGCCCGGCGACCCCCAATGGGTCAAGCGCCCGCGCGGCCGGCAGCTCTGATCCACCTACTCAGTTCAAGGGGACCCATGCTTGACACCGGCAGCGACCAGATTCCAACCGCGGTGCGATCCATGATCGACCTCATCGGCCGTCAATCCGCTCACTACGCGCTCCGTCTGGACGAACTGGGCACGCTCCAGGCCGACGGCAAACCACTCACCGAAAGGAATCTGCTCGCCAATTTCCATCAGCGCGTCGAACAGGTCGTCGTCGAATACGAAAAATCCAATGTACCGCTGCGCGGAGATGCCCTCGTCTTCGAGCAGATCCACCGCCCGAACCGTGAAGATTCCGCCATTCTGCACGGGCCGGCCGCAACCATTCAGAAGTTACTGGCACTGGAGGTGGAGTTCCGCGGGCCACGCCGGCTCAGCGGTACTCAGAACATGTATATCGCCGAGCTGTACGAAGTGATCGGCGGCGTCTTGAAAAAGAGCGGGTTGCCCGGTCACGCGGCACTCGCGTATAAGCGCGCCACGTACTGTTTCGATGTCGCCGAAGATATCACGGCCCAGGACCGCTGCCGCCTGGCGCGGGCACGGGCGAAGCGGCAGGCGACCAGGCCACGGTGGCGACGCATTCCGGGGTGGATCTCGGATTTGTTGTGCGGGTACGGCTTCAAACCATTTCAGCTTCTGGCCTGGGTAGCGGTACAGCTGGTCCTGTTCACCATCCTGTACTGGATACTGGAGGGGAAGGAACTGACCGGGCATTCGCTCGCCGATGCGGCCAGGATATGCTTCACCAACTATCTCGATCCGGTGGGTGTCGACGATCTCAACGCCCGGGCCCAGGTTCTGTTGCTGGTCGAATCCTGGACCGGAATCATCTTCCTCTCGGTATTGTTCGCGCTGCTGGTGCGGCGTTGGTTCCGATTCTGATCCTCACCCGGCGTTCTCGTGCATGGCCTTCCATGTCGAGACCAGCAGCCGGTTACGCATATGCCCGACCGTGCGCAGCCATTGCGCGGCGAGGTCGGGTTCCTCGGCCAGCTGAGCCCACAAATCGCGCAGCGCCGCCGGCGTATGAGCACCCGGAACCCACAGGTGCGCGAGATGTTCCAGTACCGGGGCGAGGATGTCCACGGATTCGGCGGTCCCCGGACCGGCCAGATCCGCACGCTCGACGGCATCGGCCGCGACGGTCAGCAGCCAATCATGGGCGGCGAGATCCTCGCAGAAACGCTGCACACCATCCAGTTCCGACTCCGTGGGCACAACTATCAGCGCCGTTCTGGTCAGGTCGTCGTGTACTCGCAGCGCCACCTGGGCCCGCGGAAGGTCGCCGACGCGGGCTGCCCAGCGCAGCCGGAGCGTCCCCGCACGCAGGGGTGCCTCGTTGTCCAGCCGGCGCAGCCCGATCCGGCCGAGGAGCCGATCGGTCGGCGAGGTCAGGTCGAGGGTCGCCGAGCTCGGACGGTCACCGAGGAAACCCTCGGCCAGGCGTGCCGGTGTCTCATGGGTGACCCTGGTCATCACCTCGAGGACACCGACCCGGCTCAGATAGTGGAACCACCCCTGCCGCTTGTCCGACGCCGAGCGCGTGATCGAACACCGGGCCGAACTCTGTACGATCCGTCCGCCCACCACGGTCGCGCGCAAGGCGATGGTGCCGATCGCTCGCACTGCCGGATGTCTGGCGACAGCGAGCCCGCAATCCACCCCCTCCGCGACCGGTGGCGAAATCCCCAGCGACACCGGCCGTTCCCGCCACCGCACCCGATGATCCGGGCTGAATTCGAGCAGCTCCCTGACCTCGCCGTGCTGCAGGGCGGTGGCCGTGGGCAGCAGGGCGGTGCTCACCTCACCGAGCATCGCGAGGATGCCGGGCGGCGTGTGCGGCGGCGCAGGCGGCGACGGGGTGCGCGGTTGGCCGGCCGCGGCGCGGGCGAGAACCCGTACCGCCCGGCCCCTCCCCTGTGCCCGGGCAGAACGGCGGGCAGAGCCACGCGGTGACTCTGCGGCATCGGATCCGGCCATCAGGATCCGGCCAGCAGATGATGCTCGAGCCGCTCCGCGACCCGCCGGGACACTGCGACGTTCTCGGCGCGGCCACGCGCGATCACCTGCTCGACCACCTCGTGGTCGAGCTGGATGTGGTCGAGGATCACCCGGACCGAGTGTTCGATACCGACGTAGCGCATGGGCAGAATCGACAGCGAACGGTAGGCGGCGAACGGTTTGGCGCTCTCGTTGAGCTGAATGACCGCAGGGAGATCCTCCCAATGGCCGGGCCACCGTTCCCGGTTCCACACCTGCGGTTCCACCGGGGGCCGCCCCTCGTAGCGCAGCATGCCCAGCCGTAGCAGTTGCCAGATCGCCGCCAGATACGGACAGGACCATCTGGGGGTGCCCCCATCGGGGTTCTGGTTCCACATCTCGACATCGAGGAATACCGAATGCACCCGGCGGCCGAATTCCTCGGGCGGCTGATACTCCTGCTCGGGGTGCATCGCCAGCCCGGGTTCCTGGTCGGTGGCCCGTTTTCCGTTGCACAACCACCCGGACTCGGCAGTCGGGGGCCGGCGGCCATTGGATCCCTGATCGGGCTCGGCGACGATCCGATGCCGCACCATTTCGGCCAGGGCAATCGCGGGGCTGCGCAGGACGCCTTCCCGAACGACCTCGGGAACGTCGGCACACCCCGCTTCCCGGGCCAGGTAATCGATCGTGAGCCCACATTCGGCGGCGGTGCCCAGCACCTTGTCGAGGATCACGCCCGGATCGGTATCACGCCGGAAATAGTCGTCGACGAGGAAACAGGTGCTGACCCGCGCCCGCGATCCGAACTCGGCCTGCGCGGACCGGGTGAACGCGTCGAGCAGTGGCACGATACGCCGGAACTGCTGCCGAATCCGATCCACACCGTTGATCAGATCCTGCATCAGGAAGTGGCCGACCTCGACCGATATATGCGACAACGGCACTGCGCTGACTCTCCCGAGCTCGCTGGCCTCGCTGTAACCTGCCACATTCTCCACGTGGTCGGATGCCTGTTCTGCGAACGATGTCGCGGTCGAATGATTCGGGACGGCTGCCTAGTTCAGTGGAACCCATGTGCGCGGATCGAGCAACCGATCGCCGAGATGATCGAAAGCCTCGACGGTCGAGCGATTGGCGATCTGCTTCTGCACGTCGACGTCGAGGATCAATTGCTCCCGCCACTGCAGCATCGGCTCGACCGGAATCGTACCGAGCAGGGAACTCGCACCGATCTGCAACTCACCGGCGAGTTCGTTCAGAATTCGATCCTGCCGGTGCAACCACGCGGCCTGCGGCGCCGCTCCCCCGCGGATTCGGTCGACCTGGGGCACAGCGGTCCGCACGAAGCGGATATTGCTCAGCAGTTCGTCTCGATCGTGCCCGGCGCGTTCACCGCAATCGAGTAGTCCGTGGGAACCGTATACGAGACCACTCGCGGCATAGATGTGCTGCCGTGTCCAACGGTGGAATACCAGCCAGCGCACGGTTCGCGCGGCCAGTACTCCCTGCGCGGTGGCGTTCAGCACGATATCCAGTGCGATGGATCGACCCGCACTGAGATCGACGATCGACAGATCGAATTCCTTGTCCACCGTGTGCAGCAGACGTACGCAGCGCTCGACCACTTCCGGGTCCCAGCGCCGGTCGAACTCTCCCCCGCCCTGATCGCCGGGAAACAGCACCAACTGCCCGCCTCGACCACGCCTGCGCCGGACATCCTCACGGTCGGTCCGGTCGCGGACGTTGATGCGGGCGGGTGCGCCGCCCGTTCCCAGCAGGTACGCGTGCAGACCGACACCCTGGCCGGCACCGGCATCACGATCGAATTCGGGTGCGACCCCGCGCTCGTAGCCGCCGAGTTCGAACAGGGCGCCCGCGGTGGGTGAACCGAAATCGAAGTCGAGATAGGCAACCCTCTTGCCCCTGGACGACAGCCGGTATCCGATATTGCAGCTCGTCACCGAGCGCCCGGTGCCCCCCTTGTCGGATGTCGCGAAGACGATCATGGGATCACATGTTCCTCGTCGCGTCCCGGCGTCCCGCGGCGAGCTCGTCGAGTTCGCGCAGCGCGTCGAGTGTGTGCACGAAGGCGGTCGCCGCGTCCTCCCGGATCAGCCGCCGGGCTTCGTCGATATGGCGTTCGACGGCGTACAGCGCCTCCCGGTTGTCGGAATAGTCGTCGATTCTGACTCCGAGCATCTCCTGGTCGAAACGGTGTTCGGCGGTATTGAGCATGATCCGCGCCATCGACTGCAGATCGGGCCAATTCGGTGGCGGCTCGCGGTAGGTGCGGTCCGCGGCGACGAAACACTCGATCATGCGCTCGGTCATGTACCACGACGGCCGTGTCTCGGCGTTCTCCCGATGCCCGGCGAACGCCCCGGCGGGGTCGTCCCACAGGCCGACCGCGCCTTCGCGCAGAATACGAGCGTTGAGATGGTCCATGGTTGCCTTCGACAGCTCCATGAGCTTGTCTCGCGCGGCGACGTTGTTCGACAGGCGGGCCGCCTGCATCGTCCGCTTGAGCAGTACCGCCGCGAAGTCCGATACCTGCCATTGCAGCGGCGGGCCGCCGTCCACTTCCTCGGTGCCCCGCAGGGCGAGCAGGACACCGGGCTGATGCAACTGCACCGCCGGATCGCCGCGCATCGGACGCCGGATGATCCGGCCCCGGCCCGCCAGCTCGTCGAAAATCGCCACGGCCCTGGTCAAGTCGTCATCGGAAGCCGTCCGGGCGACGAGATCCTGGATCAGCACGGCGGAAACGATGAGACTGTAGTAGTCGGACTGCTCACCGTCGGAGGTCTCCCACGGAATGTCCTCCAGCGGCCAGCGACCTTCCCCGAACCGGGCCACGTTCGACCAGTAGCGCTGGGTCAATTCCCAGCGGGTGCGCAGCGCCTGCGCCAGCCGGTGCTGGGTTTCGTCGAGCAGGCCCAGTTCACCGGCACGCGGGGAGACCAGGTCGTTGATGCCGTCGAGTGCGACGACGGTGAAATACAGATAAGGCCGTGACTCGGCCACCCCGGGAGCATCCGCGATCGGCGCGGTCACGAAATCGACGGGTGAGGCGTCGTCCGCGATTCCCCACGTCCAGCCGCACTCGAAGAGCAGGGAATCGTCTTCGAGTTCCTCGACCGCCTTGTCCTGCCCGAGCGCGATATCGCTGCGCAGGCGGGCCCGGACCCGCGCGAGGCCGGTCCGGATCCCGGCGAGCACCGTTCGCTCGGTGTCTCCGGACTGGTTCAGCATGCGCAGGACCGCCTGCCCCTCGGCCGAGCCCGGGCGGAAGGTGTTGACGACGAAGCTGCGGACGAGACCGGTCATGGCGGCGGTGAGCCTGTCACTGAGACGGGCCGACAGCTCTTCGATCTGCACGGTGGAGGCCCCGGGCCGGACACGGGCCCGGTAATCGCGAAGGAACCGCAGGCCGGCCATGCACAGCGTCAGTGACATCGAATAGGAGTCGACGATATCGAGCCGCTGCTGCGCCTCGGTCGGTGGCCGGTCCTCGCTCGAGCGCAGATAGCTGCCACCGGCGAAGATCGGCTGCCCGTCCGCGGCGGAATTGTTCTCGATATAGGACGCCAGCAGCGACACCACGAAAGCACCGATACGTGTTGTGCCGCCGATGGGTTCGAGGACGGCCTGCACGTCCTTCTCGATGCGGTCCGGATCGTGCAGGGCGAACACGTCGATTTCGGTGGCGGGATACAGCAGACAGAGCAACTGCTCGGAGTCGCTGATCGAGTTGACCGAGCGGATCCCGCCCCACTGCCACTGCTCGCCGTCCCAGCAGGCGTCGACCATCGCCTTCCAGATTCCCAGAATCTGTTCTCTCGGTTGGATTCTCATCCGCCGGCGTCCTCACACCCCTAGTAGCGGTCCACCGGGCTCCCGGTCGCGTGATACCGACCCGGCCGGCGATTGTGGGCAAAAGATAGCACGCAACTTCCATCGTAATCGTAGGCACCAGCGAAGAATCCACGCTCTCACGCGGACTTGCTCACGCACCGCCGCATTCCGTCGGGGCCGCGGGCCGAGGGGGACCGTCCGCCCCTTGCTCGACGGCAGCCAGGCGGTAGCGGCCCGAACTCAGGGCGTGACGATGGCGAAGCCGGGGTCCGGAGCATCCAGGAGTGCGTTGAGCTGTTGCAGTAGCGCGGGATCGCCGGTGAAGCGGATATCTCCGGAGCGGACCGCGGCGGCGAAATCACCGCCGCCGAGCACCACCCGCAGCAGCGTGGCTCTGGTCAGATCGAAGGAGGCGTCGGGGACGGGACCGGACGGCCCGGGCGGGAGGTCGTAGTGCACGAGGACGCCGTTGCGTAGTTCCATCCGATGGGTGCGGTGCTCGTCGCGGATATGCCAGTCCATGAGCATCCGCCGATCCCAGGCCCGCGGTCCGTCGACCCGGACGGCGATGGCGTCGAACACCATCTCGACCGTCAGCGCCGCACTGAGCCCGGCATTGTCGGTGCTGGTCGGGGTACCGAAGGAGCCGTTGCGCAATTCGGTCGCGCCGGAGAGGTAGAAGTTGCGCCAGGTGGCGTTCTCCGCGCCGTAGCCGAGTTGCTCGAAGGTACTGGCCTGTAGCTGTTTGGCCGCGGTATTCGCCGGATCGGCGAAGACCACATAGTTCACCAGCTGCGCCACCCAGCGGTAGTCCCCGTCGCGATAGGCCGTGCGCGCCTTGTCCAGCACCGCGTCCGCACCACCCATCGCGTCGACGTGGCGGGTGGCCGATTCCACCGGCGGAAGCTCCCACAGATGTGCGGGGTTACCGTCGAACCAGCCCATATACCGCTGGTAGACGCCCTTCACATTATGACTGAGCGAACCGTAGTAACCGTGGGTGTGCCAGGCGTCGCGCAGCGCGGGCGGCAGCTCGAGCATTTCGGCGATCTCACTGCCGACATAGCCCTGGTTGATCAGGCGCAGGGTCTGGTCGTGCAGGTAGGCGTACAGATCACGCTGGAGGGAGAGATATTCGACGATCCGGTCCGCACCCCAGGTCGGCCAATGGTGCGAGGCGAAGGCCACCTCGGCGGAGTGGCCGAACAGGTTGATCGCCTCGGTGAGGTACCCGGCCCACATCCGCGGATCCCGGACCTGGGCACCGCGCAGGGTGATCAGATTGTGCATCGTATGGGTGGCGTTCTCGGCCATACACAGCGCGCGGTGGTCCGGGAAGTAGAAATTCATCTCGGCCGGGGCCTCGGTACCCGGGGTCAGATGGAAGACCATCCGCACCCCGTCGACGGTCTCCTCCTGCCCGGTGCGGGTGATATCGCGGGTGGGCGGAATCAGGCCGATGGTGCCGACCGATGTGGTCTGCCCAAGCCCGGAACCGACCTGGCCTTTCGGGCCGCGGGGCAGCGCGGCGCCGTACATGTAGCCGGCGCGGCGGCTCATCGCCGGGCCCGCGTAGACGTTCTCGGAGACCGCGTGCTCGAGGAACCCGGCGGGCGCCAGCACCGGGCAGCGTCCGGCCCGGACCTCCTCCGGGTTCGTCACGCCGAGCACACCACCGAAATGGTCGACATGCGCGTGGGTGTAGATCACCCCGGTGACCGGGCGGTCGCCCCGGTGTTTCCGGTACAGGCCCAGCGCCGCGGCCGCGGTCTCCCGGGAGATGAGCGGGTCGATCACGACCACACCGGCCCGTCCCTCGACGAGCGTCATACTCGACAGGTCGAGGCCGCGCACCTGATAGATCCCCGGGACCACCTCGTAGAGTCCCTGCCGGGCCACCAGCCCGGACTGGCGCCACAGACTCGGATGCACCGACGACGGGCAGGGCTCCCGCAGGAAGCCGTACGAATCGTTGTCCCAGACGACCTTGTCGCCGGCGCCGCGCACGACCCCCGGTTCCAGCGATCCGATCCAGCCCCGATCGGCGTCGGCGAAGTCCGCGGTATCGGAGAAGGGCAGTGTTTCGGCCGCCCGCCGATGCTGGTCGAGGATATGACCACTGGGGTCGCTCACCCCCGCGAAGGCACCGTCGTCGGCGCCCGGAGAATCGCACCCGGTCACCGACGCGCCCACCGCGGTGACCGCCAGCGCGGCGGCTCCGATACCGAAGATCCCGCGCCGCGAGATCTTGTGGTGGTGATCGCCGGAATCAGATCCGGCGCCATCGATTTCCACGCCGTTACCGCCTGTCATCGCCGACACCACCTATTCACTGGACAGAACACATCCGCGCGCCGGGAACGTCGCGGCCTGCCCTCGTCGCGCACCGCGCGCGTCACCCCGCACGCGGAGTCATGACGGGACGAGAATTCCGTGGCGGCGACCACACCACAAGTTTCCGTGCGCTATGGACGAAACAGTCGAAACGAAAATTGTGTGCATTGTGATCACCGGCGGGGACGCACGTTATCGTGCACAAATGGTCAGAGCGCGATTCCGGACCGTCCGGTTGCGGACCCAGGTCCTGCTGCTGCAGGTCCTGGTTCTCGCGCTGGCCTTCGTCGTCGCGTTCGCGATCTGGGCGTTACGCAGCGATACCCGGCTGCGGACCGGCTTCGGTCAGCGAGCGCTGGCCATCGCGCAAGTGGTCGCCGCCGAACCGGGGGTGCGGGAGCAGGTCACCCGGGCCTCGGCGGTACCGCTGCCGGAGCTGGGCCGGATCGAGGCGGACCCGGCCACGGTGCGGGTTCAGGGCACCGTCGCCGCGACCCGGGCGCGGACCGGCGCGGACTCGATCGTGGTCGCCGACGAACGCGGCATCGTCCTGGCCGGGCCGGACCTACCCGCCAGCCGGGTGTCACCCGGTGGACCGCCGGGTCCGGCCGCCGCCGAGGAATACGGCACCGAAGACGGCACCGCCTGGGCCCGGGTACCGGTGCGCGCGCTCGGCGGTGACCGGGAGGCCGGCACCGTGGATGTCCGGCTGGCCATCGAACCGACCGCCACCCGGCTCGCCCCCGATCTGCGCAACGCGGTGCCGGTCGTCGGGGCCGGGCTCCTGCTGGGCGTCGTCGGCGCCCTGCTGCTGGCCCGCCGCTGGCGCGGCCTCACCCTCGGCCTGGAACCCGCCGATCTGGCGGAGCTGGTCCGCGGGCAGGCCGCCATCCTGCACGGGATCGGCCAGGGCGTCGTCGCCGTCGATTCCGACGGGCGCACCACGTTCGTCAACGACCAGGCCGTCAGGCTGCTCGGTATCACCCCTGCCACCGGACGCCCGATCGCCGAGATCGGCCTGACACCGCGGGTGCTGGAGCTGTTCGGCACCCTGGAATCCCGCCCGACCACCGCGACCGTGCACGATCGGGTCGTGGTCGTCGTGGCCCGCCCGGTCCGCCGCGACGGCCGCGATCTGGGCGCGGTGCTCATCGTGCAGGACCGCACCGATGTGGAAGCGCTGGCCCGCCAGCTCGACGCGGTGCAATCGATGAGCACGGTGCTGCGCGCCCAGCGTCACGAATTCGCCAATACACTCCATCTGCTCAGCGGTCTGCTGCACCGCGGCCGGATCGGCGAGGCCACCCGCTGTATCGACGATGTCCTCGGATCGGGCCCACTCGGCGCCGCCGCACCCGGTATCGACGCCGTCGCGGACCCGTACCTGCAGGCCTTCCTCGCGGCCAAGGCGGCCCACGCCCGCGAGCGCGGCGCCGAACTGGTCCTCGGCCCGGATACCTCGGTGGCGGGCACCCTGATCGACCCGGTCGACGTCACCACGGTTCTGGGGAATCTCCTGGACAACGCCCTCGACGCCGTGGCCGGTACCGGCGATCCGGTCAAGCGGGTGGAAGTGGAATTGGTGCAGGAGGAATCGACGCTGTACATAGTGGTCGCCGACAGCGGGCCCGGAATCGCGCCGGAACTGGTCGACAGAATTTTCACCGAGGGGACCTCCACCCGCGAGCCGGGCACCGTGCCCGGCGGGCGCGGTGTCGGGCTGGCCCTGATCCGGCAGCTCGCCCGGGCCCGTGGGGGCGATGTCCTGTTGTCGAGTCCGAGCGGTGGTACCGCGGTCCTGCGGGGCGCCGAGTTCGTCGCCCGTATCCCCGGCGTCCTGACAGTGCGGAGCGCGGAATGAGCGCCGAGCCGCTGCGGGTGCTGATCGTCGAGGACGATTTCCGGATCGCGAACCTACACGCCGATATCGTGACCTCGGTCCCCGGTTTCACCGTGGTGGCAACCCTGTCGACCGTGGCGGCCGCCCGGACCGGTCACGTGGACCTCGCCGCTGATCTCGCCCTGGTCGACGTCTATCTCCCGGACGGTAACGGGGTCGAACTGGTGCGGGAAATGCGCTGCGACACCATGGTTCTCACCGCCGATTCGGACAGCGAAACCGTTCGTGCGGCACTCCGGGCCGGAGCGCTCGGATACTTCGTCAAACCCTTCCCGCCGGCCGCCCTGAGTTCCCGGCTGGCCGGATACGCCCGCTATCGCCGGCTGCTGGCGGACTCCCGGGTGGACCATGCCCGTGTCGAAGCCGCGCTGGCCGCGCTCCGCCCGGCGCCCGCGCCCGGCCCGGCACCGCCGGTCACCTCGCCCACCAAAACCCTTGTTCTGGAAGCACTCCGAAGTTCCGGACGGCCGATGTCCGCGGGCGAGGTCGCCGATACCATCGGCGTCTCCCGCCCCACCGCTCAGCGTCATCTCACCGCTCTCGTCGGCGCCGGCGCACTCCGGATGCGCCTGCGCTACGGTCAGGCGGGCCGTCCGGAACAGGAATACTCACTGCCCCCGGACCACTGAGCCACGAGGATCCTCGCGGGCCTTCTATTCCTATGAACAAGCGCCCCATCGATATTCGCAACCGGCGCGGCCGGGAACCACACCACTGTCACGAGATGTGCCGGAAGGCGCGCAGTGTAACCTGTTCCCGACCAGGGTAATAGGGGGCGGAGAATGACCAGTAGCGGCGAATTCGTGGTGACGTGTTCGTTTCCCGATGTCGATCTCTCCACCGCGGACGAGCTGTGCGCCGACCTGTCCGACAGCCTCCGCCGGGCCGTACCGGAGGTATCCACCGCGCGGGTCCGGGACAACGAGTTCAATCAGGATCTCGGGACCATCCTGACGATCGTGCTGTCGCAACCTGCCGTGGTTCTGCTCGTTCGCGAGCTGTTCAAATGGGGTGCACGCAGATACGACGCCAGTGTGCGGCTGAGCCGATCCGATACCGGGGAGACCGTGCACATCAAGGGCCCGTTGACGGATCGTCACGAGCGGATACTGCGCGATTTCCTCTCCGGTAACGATCATGCATGACCCGAACCGGACGGTCGCTGTCATCTGCGGTGCGAGCAGCTGGCCGCGGCTGGACCGGTTCACCGCCGCCACCGCGTTCAGCCGGACCGCGAAAGGACTCACCAATTATCTGACCGGTAAGGACGGCCTCGGACTTTCCGAAGAGAACGTGCTGGACCTGTTCGACAGCGACAGCACCGCGGTGGAGCATTTCGATCGGATCAAGACCTTTCTCGAGCTGCATATGCGGCGTACCCGCAGCCGCCACGGCAAAGGCATGCTCGTCCTGGTCGCCTATATCGGGCACGGCGCCTTCTTCGAAGCGCAGCGGTTCTATTGCCTCCTGTTGCGCGACACCCATGAGCCCGCGCCGGTGGAGACCAGCCTGCGGGTGCAGGCCCTGGCGCGCACGCTCAAGCACACCGCCCCCAAGAGTTCACGGATCGTCATCCTCGATTCCTGTTTCGCCGCCCACGCCGTCAACGATTTCCAGAGCGAAGTCCAGCAGGTCGCGTCGGCGAAAGCGCAGGAAGCCGTCGACTACGAACTCGACGCTGTCCATCAGGACGACGTTTTGGACGACACCTTCGAGGAGGTGACCACACTCGAGGCGGGCGGCGGATCGGGTAGAGTCGCCCTGCTGTGCGCCTCCAGTTCCAAGGACCCCGCCCAGCTGGCGAGCCACGATTCCTTCACGCTGTTCGGGCAGGCGCTGCTCGATGTGCTGCACTACGGCGATCCCCGGCAACCGGGCGCGATGAGTCTGCGTCAGGTGAGCCGGCTCATCACCGGACGGCTACGCCAGGTCCGGGACGCGCCGCGCCCCCAGGTGCATTCGCCCGAGCAGGACGGTCGCGATCTCGCCGACGAGCCGCTGTTCCCGAATCCCGCCCAGGAATCCCCGCCCAGGATGCGAATCACCCGCCCCCGGCGGACGAAACGACTACTCGGCGCCCTGGCGACGACGGTCGCCGTCGTCTGCGCCGCGGTCGCCGTCGTGCTGGTCTATCCGGATCGGGACAACGAATGCGGCACCGATCTCGCGACCGTCGTCCTCGACGGTGACGAGTGCATCGGCCTGACCGACGGCTCGTACAACTTCTTCCGGCCGCCTGCCCGGGATCAGGTGGTCCAGGACCAGATCCAACTGGTTCTGGACACCCTCGAAGACCAGAACGACTGGACCGCGGATCTGCACGAACAACATCCCGAGCGGCCTTACTTCACGTTGGTCAATCTCCAGGCACTCACCGCGCCGAAACACGGAAGCGGTACCGCCGCCGATCTGACCGCCGAACGGGAAAGCCTGGAGGGCCTGGTCGTCGCACAGCGGAAACAGATCGACGCCGTCGGACCCGATGAGCCGTTGATTCGTATTCTGATCGGCAATGCGGGCCGTGGCACGGCCAAAGGCCCGAAGCTCGCCGAACAGATCATCGAAGCAGCTCGGAACGACCCTTCCCTCGTCGGTGTCGTCGGCTTCAATATGAGCAATCAGGCGACCCAGGACACCGTGGACGTGCTCGCCCGGCACGGTATCCCGATAGTGGCCACCACACTGTCACTGGACTCGCTGGCCGACCGGAATCCGCTGTTCATCCAGGTGGCACCGCAGAACCGCCGGGAAGCCGCCACCGCGGCGGGATTCGCCGCGAACTCGCTGACCACCGCGAAGCGTGTCCGGATCTATACCTCCGCCGACGAGAAAGATCTCTACAGCGCCAACTTGCGCGACGACCTCCGGTACTGGTTCGAACAGTTCGGATTCGGGGTGGAGGAGATATCGTTCACCCCGTCGGGTTTGCCCGCCCAGGAGGCGAAAGCCGACGGCGGTCGCGCATTCGGCAGCGCATTCGAGGCGGGCACAGATATCTGTACCGGTGACGGTGTCGCCTTCTTCTCCGGACGTGGTGTGCCCGACTTCGGGGAATTCCTGCGCGGAGCGGCGACCTGCGAGCACCTCGACACGACCATCATCGGCGCCGACGATGTCACCAAACATGTCGCCGACCCGGTAGCCCGGTCACGTGAGGCCATCGCCGGTGTGCCGTACTACTTCATCTCGTTCGCCCCGGCTCCCATCACCGATTCCGAGCCGGCCGCGATCGCGACCAGGTTCTACGACTCGCTGCGACAACGCTTCTTCTTCGAACAGCAACCCGAAAGCGAACGATCCCTCGATGGGCATGCCGCGCTGTCCTACGACGGCGCGCAGGTGTACCTCACCGCGGTCCGGGAACTGAACCGCACCGCACCGGGGCAACCGCGGCTGGCGGCGGTCACCGCGCAGATCAGCGAACTGGGCGCACTTCCCGGCGTCACCGGGACCTTCCACTACGGCGTGCCGCCGCGGCCCAACGTGCCCAAAGACAAGCCCGTGACCGTGCTGCGGGTCGAAAACGGGGAGGTCGTCCGCCAGATCCTGGCCTACTGCGGCGACTACCCGGACCGGCCCACGGCCGCCGCGCCCTGGTGTCCGGCCGCCGCCGACGAGCAACCGGCAGGACGCTGACCCGCGCAGGCCATGGGGCGGGTACCGCCTATTCGGTGGTACCGCCGTGTTCACCCAGCCGTGGCGGTGGCCGGTAGTCCGGCGTCCAGTCCGATACCCGGATGGGTGAGGCGACCAGCCGGTGGTCACCGGCCCGGACCACCATCTCCGGGGTGTCGTCGAGCGCCTGCGGCAGGGTACGCACCGCGGCCGTGGGAACGCCCAGCGGACGCAGCCGCGCCTCCCAGGAAAGAGCGGTATCGGTGAGCAGGGCACCGGTCACCAGCTCCAGCACTTCGGCCCGGTTCGCCGCCCGCTCCGCCATGGCCTCGTATCCGGTGATCCCGGCTTCCTTCGAGAACGACTTCCAGAATCCGTCGTGGGTGACGAACAGGGCGAGGTAACCATCCGCGGTCGGGAACAACTGGGCCGGAACGTAATAGGAATGTGCGCCGTGCGGCCGCCGCTGCGGTTCGATCCCGTTGTCGAGGTAGGCGGCCGCGTGATAGTTCAGCTGCGACAGCATCACATCGCGCAGCGAGACATCGATCTGGCCGCCCCGGCCCGAGACGATCTGGGCCAGCAGGCCCAGGGCCGCGGTCAGGCCGGTCGAGTTGTCGGCCGACGAGTAGCCGGGCAGGGTGGGTGGTCCGGCCGGGTCGCCGGTCAGCGCGGCGACCCCGGTGGACGCCTGAACCACATAGTCGAAGGCCGGGTCGTCGCCGTTGTCGAGCCCGAAACCGGTGAGCGCGACGCATACCAGCCGCTCGTTGTACTGCCGCAGGGCGTCGTAGGTGAGCCCGAGTCTGCGGATCGCCGACGGTTTCAGATTCACCAGCAGCGCATGGGAATCCGCGGCCAGTTCCGCCAGCCGCGCCTGCCCGGCCGGTGCGGTCAGGTCCAGACAGATACTGCGCTTACCGCGATTGAGGCTCGCGAAATAGGAATCGCCGACATTGCGGGAGATATCGCCGCCCGCCGGTTCGAGTTTGGTGACCTCGGCACCGAGGTCGGCGAGCATCATGGTCGCGTAGGGACCGGCCAGCATGGTGCCCACCTCCAGCACCCGGATCCCCGCCAGCGGCCCCGCCGTCATCGAAGCCCCCTCGTAGACGGTCGATGCGGTCCGCGGCGGCCGAAGCGTCGGCGGAGGTAGCGCCTCATCGCAGATCCTTGGCGATATCCGCGATCATCTCCCGGGTGCGGCGCTTGGAGGCCACCAGTTCGTCGCGGTTGTCGCCGATGGGCAGCAACCGCACCGACAGATCTGTCGCACCCGCCTCGGCATAGCGGCGCAGACCGGCGGCGATGGCGTCCTCGTCACCGGCGATGCAGATATCGCCGATGTCGCGGGCGTCGCCCTGTTCCAGGAGCCGCTGGTAGTTCGGAGACACTTCGGCCTCGCCGAGAATCCGGTTCGCGCGCTGCTTCGCGGTATCGATATCGGCGTTGGCGCAGAGGCAGATCGGCAGTCCGGCCACGATGCGCGGGGCCCCGCGCCCGGCATCGGCGGCGGCCTTGGTGATGCGCGGGACGACATGATCGGCGATGGCGCGTTCGTCGGCCATCCACAGGATGGTGCCGTCCGCGTGCTCCCCGGCGATCCGCAGCATCACCGGGCCCAGCGCGGCGACCAGCACCGGCAGCGGTGCGACCGGCCCCAGGTCCAGCGGATTGTCCACGGTGAAGCTGCCGTTGGACACCTGTACCGTCCCGGGTCCGTTGAGCGCGGGGTTCAGGACCTCGAGGTAGTCGCGGGTGTAGGCGGCGGGCTTCTCGTAGGGAAGCCCGAGCATGTCCTGCACGATCCAGTGATGAGACGGGCCGATGCCGAGGGCGAGCCGGCCACCGGCCACCGCGTGCGCCGAGAGCGCCTGCCGGGCCAGCGCGACCGGGTGCTGCGCCTGCAGCGGGACCACCGCGGTGCCGAGTTCGATCCGCTCGGTGGCCGCGCCGAGCAGCGCGATCGTGACCAGCGCGTCGAAATCCGTGGGAATCTGCGGAATCCAGGCGGTATCCATCCCGGCCGATTCGGCCCATTTGATGTCGTCGACCATCCGGGCGGCCTTGCGCGCGGTATCGCCACGCTCGGGCCCGATCATCACACCGATCCGCACGATTCCTCCACTCTCACAACTGTTTTCAGGTGGAGCCGCCGCCCACCGTCATGGCGGCGGCTCCGGGCCCGGACGCCGAGCGTCCGGGAGTCAGGACGGGGCCTGGGTTCCGGTGAGTGCCCGGATATCGGTGACCAGTACATCCAGCGGGGTCCCGGTCGGGAACACCGCGGCGGCACCGGCGGCCGTCAGTTTCTCGATATCGCTCTGCGGGATGGTCCCGCCGACCACCACCGCGATATCCGCGGCGTCGGCCGCGCGCAGGGCGTCGACGACCCGTTTCGTCAGCGCCACATGCGCGCCGGACAGGATGCTCAGGCCGACGACGGCCACATCCTCCTGGACCGCGATCGAGACGATGTCCTCGATCCGTTGCCGGATTCCGGTGTAGACCACCTCGAAACCGGCGTCACGCAGGGTGCGGGCGACGATCTTCGCGCCGCGATCGTGACCGTCGAGACCGGGTTTGGCGACCAAGACGCGGGCGGTCATCAGAACACCACCGGCTGCTGGAATTCGCCCCAGACGTCCTTGAGGGCGGCGGTCATCTCGCCCACCGTGCAGTACGCGTTGGCGCAATCGATCAAGCGATGCATGAGGTTGTCGTCTCCTTCGGCGGCCCGCGACAGGGCCGCCAGGGTGTCGCGGACTGCGGCCGAATCCCGTTCGGCCTTCACCTTGGCCAGCCGTTTCAGCTGTTTCTCCCGGCCCTCGGCGTCGAGCTCGTAGGTGGAGATCTCGGGCGCGGGTTCCTCGGAGACGAATTTGTTCACCCCGACCACCGGTTTGACCCCGGATTCGATCTCCTGGTGCAGCTTGTACGCCTCGTCGGCGATCAGCCCCTGCAGGTAACCGTCCTCGATCGCCCGGACCATACCGCCCCGGTCCTCGAGGTCGGTCATGATCTCCTGGATGGCGGCCTCGGTTTTATCGGTCAGCGCTTCCACGAAGTAGGAGCCGCCCAGCGGGTCGGCCACCCGGGTCACGCCGGTCTCGTAGGCGAGGATCTGCTGAGTGCGCAGCGCCATGGTCGCCGATTCCTCGCTGGGCAGGGCGAAGGGTTCGTCCCAGGCCGCGGTGAACATGGACTGCACACCGCCCAGTACCGCCGCCATCGCCTCGTAGGCGATCCGGACCAGGTTGTTCTGCGCCTGCGGGGCGTAGAGCGAGGCGCCGCCGGCCACACAGCCGAAGCGGAACATCGACGCCTTGTCGGTGGTCGCGCCGTAGCGTTCGCGCACAATCGTCGCCCAGCGACGGCGGCCGGCGCGGTATTTGGCGATCTCCTCGAAGAAATCGCCGTGGGTGTAGAAGAAGAACGAGATCTGCGGGGCGAACTTCTCGATACTCATCCGCCCGCGTTCGACGACGGTATCGCAGTAGGTGACGCCGTCGGCGAGGGTGAAGGCCATCTCCTGGACCGCGGTGGCCCCGGCGTCCCGGAAATGCGCGCCCGCCACCGAGATGGCGTTGAACCGCGGTACTTCGGCGGCGCAGAACTCGATCGTATCGGCGATCAGGCGCAGCGAGGGCTGCGGCGGCCAGATCCAGGTGCCGCGGGAGGCGTATTCCTTGAGGATGTCGTTCTGGATGGTCCCGGTGAGTTTCTCCCGGGGCACACCCTTCTTCTCCGCCGCGGCCACGTAGAACGCCAGCAGGATCGCCGCGGTGCCGTTGATGGTGAAGCTGGTGCTGATCTTGTCCAGCGGAATACCGTCGAAGAGGATCTCGGCGTCGGCGAGGGTGTCGACGGCGACGCCGACCCGGCCGACCTCCTCCATCACTTCGGGATCGTCGGAGTCGTATCCGCATTGGGTGGGTAGGTCCAGCGCTACCGACAGGCCGGTACCGCCCTGCTCCAGCAGGTAGCGGTAGCGCCGGTTCGACTCTTCGGCGGTGCCGAAGCCCGAGTACTGGCGGAAGGTCCACAGCCGTCCCCGGTATCCGGTGGCGTAGTTGCCCCGGGTGAACGGAAACGCGCCGGGCGCGGGGGGTTCGGTACGCCGGTCCTCCGGCCCGTAGACCGGATCGAGCGGGATACCCGAGGAGGTATGGACTGCATCGTTCATCGTTGAATACGATACTTGCAGAAAATGAGAATGCCAATACCGCTTCGCGCGAACGCGTAATCGACCGGGAGTGACATGACGACCGAACAGCAGATCTTCACCGACCGGACACTGGTGGTGTCCGGGGCCAGCCGGGGTATCGGTCTCGCCATCGCCCTGGCCGCCGCCCGGCACGGCGCCAATGTGGTGCTGCTGGCAAAAACGGCGCAGCCCCATCCGAAACTGCCCGGCACCGTGCATACCGCGGTCGCCGAGATCGAGGCGGCCGGTGGGAAGGGGGCGGCCGTGGTCGGTGATGTCCGCGACGAGGACGATGTGCAGCGCGTCGTGGATACCGCGCTCGAACGGTTCGGGCGGATCGACTACTGCGTCAACAACGCGAGCGCCATCGCCACCGAACCCACCGAGAAGCTCTCGGCCAAGAAGTTCGACCTGATGCAGCAGATCAATCTGCGCGGCACCTTCCTGCTGACCCGGGCCTGCCTACCCCATCTGCGGGAGGCGCCGAACCCGCATATCCTGACCGTCGCGCCGCCGCTGAACACCAGTCCCCGCTGGCTCGGCGCGCACCCCTCCTACACTCTGTCGAAGTACGGGATGACCCTGCTGACCCTGGGCTGGGCCGCGGAATACGCCGCGGCCGGTATCGCCGCGAACTGCCTGTGGCCGCAGACCTATATCGCGACCTCCGCGGTGGCGAATCTGCCGGACGGCAGCGATCTGCTGGCGAAATCGCGCAGCCCGCAGATCATGGGCGACGCCGCCGCGGACATCCTGTCCCGGGAAGCCAAGTTCAACACGGGCAACTGCTATATCGATGCGACCGCCCTCATCGAATCCGGCCGCACCGATCTCTCGGAATACGGCGGCGGCGCCAACCCGATCCCCGATATGTTCCTGGACTGAGCCCACCGGACCGGTGGCCCGGCCGGTCGACGCGACTCACCCGGAACGGTCTCGCCGGGCCACGACGGCGAAGTTCAACGGGATCCGCGGCGCCATGGCCGGGAGTGTCCAGCCCTCCGGACACTCGACGAGGCCGGGAAACGCGCGCCAATCCATGTAGGGCAGTTCGCGGACCGCTTCGATCCGGAGTCCGGCGCGCAGCAGCGAACCGATGATCTCATCCAGGTCGTGCCGCCACTCGTGCACCGTGGCCTGGGTGATCTGCCCGGCCGAATTCTCGGTATAGCTGCCCGAATCGACGTAGGTCCGGCTGCCGCCTCCGCCGAGGTAGTCGTCGGTGATCTCCCACGGCTCGTGGTCCATCGCGCCCAGGATCGGATGATCGTCGCGGATCATGAACAACCCGCCGGGTGCGAGGAGGTCATGGATCGACCGGGCCCAGTCGGCGAGGCCGGGCAGCCACACGATGGTGCCGGCGCTGGTGACGACGAGATCGAACTGCCGGTCGACGAGGGTGGCGGCATACCTCGCGTCGCCCTCGACCCAGGTGATGTCGCGGCCGTCGGCCCGGGCGAGCCGCTCGGCGTGACGTAGCGAATTGGGTGACAGGTCGAGGCCGTGCACGTCGGCCGCGCCGAGCCGGGCCCAGGACAGGGTGTCGGTGCCGATATGGCATTGCAGGTGCAGCAGCGATCGACCCTGGACGCCGGTAGCCGGCAGATGTCCGGCCAGCACCGAGAGGTCGTTGCGCACCACGGACGAGACGGCGGCGGGGTCGGCCAGGAAGGCGTCGACGTCGTACATCTCCGACCGCCGGTGCACATCGGCCCGTTCGTCCCAGTTCGCGCGGTTGGCGGCTATTGCCGCGGCTTCATCCATGGCTCGGTCCTTTCGGCGGGTTCGGTAGCTCGTGCGGGAGCTTTTGTATCACATGCGTGATGTAACCCGGAACCGGTTTTCTAGACTGAGCCGGTGCCTGTCCGGATAGATGCCGATGCGCGACGACGCCATATCGTCGATGCCACCCTGCGGTTGGTCATGACCGGTGGCCTCTCCGCCGCGACCTTCCGCAAGGTCGCCGCCGAGGCACGACTGAACATCGGCTCGATTCGCCACTATTTCGCCGACCACGAAACCCTCATCGTCGCCGTAGCGACCGAAGTCGGCGACCGCATGGGCCGCCGTCTCACCCGGTACCCGGTCGCCGCGGCGGGCGACCGCCCGGCGGCGAAGCGCCACCTGCTGCGAGTGATCGAAGAATTGGTTCCCCTGGACGACGAGCGGCACCGCGAAGCGGTCGTCCTCATGGAGGTCATCGCCGCGTCGCGCCTGAACCCCGCGTTCGAACCGGTTGTCCGGCAGATGGCGGCGGACCTGCGCACGGTCCTCATCGACGCGCTGGCCGCCACGGGAGCCCCCGACCCAGAACACCAGGCCGTGCACCTGGCCGCCCTGATCTCCGGCCTCTCGCTGGATGCCGTCACCCCCCACGGCTCGGCCGGCCGGGCAACGGTTCGCGCAGTCCTGGAGCAACACGTCGACCGGCTTTGAAAACACGGATATCCGGCCGGCCGCGCCACACCGCGTGATATTTCCCGAGCGGAGACCCGCGTAGAAACGGCCGATCGCCGATGCGCTGTCGGCGAACCAGGCTGGCGCCGTCGCTCAGATTTCGACCGCGGTGCCGCAGATACCGCAGACCTCGAGCCGGCGGCGCTTCCAGCGCGCGACCGGAACGAAGAACAAGGTGAACTGCTTGAACTCCCTCATCTGTTGCCACTGCGTCGTGTTGTGACAGCGCGGGCAGGTCCGGGTGGCTCCCGGGCCGAGGTTCTGTCGCTTGGTACCGAAACCGAAGATGAAGAACACCCGACCAGCGTAGAGGGCCGGACCGATCGAGAGTGCCGGACCGATGAGCGAGCCGCCCACCGACCGGGGACGTACCGGCCGCAGAGGGGATGAGGGCTCGGCGGCCGGTACAGCGGCGGGGCGCGGTGGTCGACTATTGCGCCCGGTTCCGATGCCGATCAGATGGATGCGGGCATACTTTCCCAGCCGCGCACCGTCGAGGTCGGGGAGAGTTTCGCCGCCGACAGATCGGGCTCCCATTCCGGGAAGCGTTTCAGGATCTCCTCCAGGGCGATCCGCCCCTCCAGCCGGGCCAGCGCCGAACCCATGCAGAAATGGGTGCCCACGCTGAAGGCCAGATGCGGCTTGCTCTCGCGGTGGATATCGAAGACGTCACCGTCCGGCGCGAAATGGCGGCCGTCGCGGTTCGCGGCGCCGATGAGCATCATCATCGCGCTGCCCTCGGGAACGGTCTGCCCGTGGTATTCCACATCCCGGGTCACATACCGCGCCACATGCGGGGCCGGGGGCTCGAATCGCAACAGCTCCTCGACCGCGGCCGGGATGAGTGCGGGATTGTGCACCAGCTCCCGCCGCTGGTCCGGATGCTCGGCGAGCACCTTGCCGGCCCAGCCGATCAGCCGGGTGGTGGTCTCGTTCCCGGCGCCGGACACCACGTTGATATAGGTGAGGATCTCGTCGCGGGTGAGATTGCGCAGGGTGCCGGTCTCGTCCTCGAACTCGACGTTCAGCAGTTCGGAGATGATGTCGTCGGACGGGTGCTCGGTGCGCCATTCGACGTACTTCTCGAAGAGTTCGCCGCTGACCATGCCCTCTGTGGACGCCTTCATCGGCTTGCCCTCTTCGGTACGCATCTGGTCGTTGGCGAAATCGCGGATGGCCTCCTGGTCCTCCTCCGGGATACCGAGCAGCATCCCGATGGTCCGCATCGGCATCTGCGCGCCCAGATCGGCGATGAAATCGATGCGGCCGGTACCGATCAGCGGGTCGAGGCTGCGGGCACAGAACTCCCGGACCTTGTCCTCCAGCGCGGAGATCTTGCGCGGGGTGAACATCCGGGACAGCAGTTTGCGGTGCATGGTGTGGATCGGCGGATCCTCGAAGATCAGCACCCCGGGCGGGATCTCGATATTCGCCTTGATCAATTCGATGATCGCGCCGCGGGCCGAACTGAAGGTGTCCTTGTCGATCAATGCCGCGTTGACATCGTCGAACCGGCTCAAGGCGTAGAAATCGTGGGTCTCGTTGTAGTACAGCGGTCTCTCGTCACGGATTCGCTTGAACATCGGATACGGGTCCGCGTTCAGCTGAACGTCGTACGGGTCGTAATAGACATCGCTGGGCGCGCTGGTCGTCACAGGTCGGTCTCCTCTCGGCGCAGTGTGTTCGGTGTGGTCACCACGTCACCGGCAGGCGGTACACACCGAAAGCCAGCTTGTCGTGCTTGAATTCGACCTCCTCGATCGGAATCGCGAGGCGCATGGTGGGGATCCGCCGCAACAGGGTCTTGAAGACGATCTGCAGTTCCACCCGGGCCAGCTGCTGGCCGACGCACTGGTGCGGGCCGAAGCCGAAGCCGACGTGCAACCGCGCCGGGCGGGTCAGGTCGAGTTTGTCCGGCTCCGGGAACTGGTTCGGATCCCAGTTGGCCGGGGCGAGGTCGATGATCACGCCCTCACCGGCTCGGATCGTATGCCCGCCGATCTCGATATCATCGAGCGCGACCCGGCGCTGGCCGTTCTGGATGATGCTCAGGTAGCGCAGCAGTTCCTCGATCGCGTTCGCGAGGACCTTGGGATCGTCGGTATCACGCAGCAGCGCCAGCTGTTCCGGGTTCTCCAGCAGCGCGAGCGTACCCAGGGCGATCATATTCGCGCTGGTCTCGTGGCCGGCGATGAGCACACCGGTGCCGATCTGGGCGGCTTCCTTCATCGAGATCTCACCGGCGGTGACCCGTTCGGCCAGCTCGGTGACCATATCCTCGGCGGGATTCTCCATCTTGGATTTGATGAGGTCGATCAGGTAGCGCGCGAGACCGACCCGTCCCTGCTGCGACTCCTCTTTGGTGGCATAGCGGGAGACACCGGTCGTCGCGTGCTGCTGGAAGAATTCGTGGTCCTCGTAGGGCACACCCAGCATCTCGCTGATCACCAGCGAAGGCACCGGCAGTGCCAGGGCTTCCACCAGATCGGCGGGCTGCGGTCCGGCCAGGATCGCGTCGATATGGTCGTCGGTGATCTGCTGGATCGCCGGGCGCAGCGCGTCCACGCGTTTGACCGTGAACGGTTTGGTCATCATCCGGCGGAACCGGCTGTGTTCGGCACCATCGGTGTTGAACACCGAGCGGGCCCGATGATTGACCATATCGAGCATGCCCTCGTTCCAGTGCGGGAACCCGGGCTGATGGTCGTCGGTGCTGATCCGCGGATCGGACATCAGCGATTTCAGTTCGGCGTAACCGGTGACCAGCCACGGCGTGCTGCCGTCCCAGATCCGCACCCGGCTCAGCGGTCGCTCGGTCACCAGCCCGAGGACCTCGGGCGGCGGCGCGAACGGGCAGCCGGGGGCCCGGTCCAGCGGATAGTTCAGGATCTCGTCGGTTTCCGTGGTGGAACTCGATCCAGCTGAATTCGTCATGTCACTCCTCGTGCACGTGGATGGCCATCGCGGGGCACACCGCGGCGGCTTCGCGGACCTCTTCGGCGAGTTCGTCCGGAGGGTTCTCGTCCAGCAGGACCACGATCCCGTCCTCCTCGCGCTGATCGAACACCGCGTCGGCGGCCATCACGCAATGCCCGGCGGCGATGCATTTCCCTTGTTCGACAGTCACTTTCATGACATTCACTTTCTCGGATAGGAGGTGGTCGGATCCGGACGATTCATGACGACCCCACCGGTGCCCCGCCGTTGGACGCGGGTTCGGTCCGGCGGCGCAGCGGTTTGCCGGCGGTGGTGCCGCCGTCGACGGTCAGCACCGTGCCGGTCAGATAGCGGGATCGGTCGCCGGCGAAATACACGGCGGCTTCGGCGACATCCTCGGGTGTGCCCTCGCGCGGCAACGGGCGGTCCTGATTCATCATGTCCCGCATGGCGCGGGTCATCCGCTCGGCCTTCTCCGGCGACATCGTGGTCGACGCCTTCGCGAGCAGGTCGGTGGGGATGTTGCCGGGGGCGATACAGTTCACCCGGATGTCGTACTGGGCGAGTTCGATCGCCGCCGATTTGGTGAAATGGATGACCGCGGCCTTGGAGGCCCGATAGGTCATCACACCGCCTCCGGCCTGCACCCCGCCCACCGAGGACAGGTTGATGATCGAACCGCCGCCCTGCTCGGACATATGCCGGGCGGCGAACCGGGTGCCGGCCATGACGCCGAGTACGTTCACCGACATCACCTGCTGGAAGTCGGCGAGATCGTCGTGCAGGAGGCTTTTGTGCATCGTCCCGGAAATCCCGGCGTTGTTGCACATGATGTGCAGACCGCCGAACCGTGCCACGGCGAGGTCCACGAGCCGGGCGACCTGCTCGGGATCACCCACATCGGTCACCTCGAACAGCGCGCTCTCCCTACACCGGCCGGCGACCCGCGCGCCGCCGTCGGCGTCGAGATCCCCGACCACCACCCGGGCGCCTTCGGCAACGAACCGCTCGACCATGGCGCTGCCCAGCCCGGACGCGCCTCCGGTCACCACCGCGACCTTGCCCGCCAACTCGTTGCCCATGCGCTGCATTTCCTTTCGTAACGACATACCGTGACCCGTTTCCGTCCGGGCTACCCGCGGATGGACTCTCGGCCGCTGCGCGCGAACTCCGGGGCCGTAGCGGTCGTCGACTGCGCGTCCAGGAATTCCAGCAGCAGTGCGTTGACCGTCTCGGGTTGTTCCAGTTGCGGGCAGTGGCCGGCCGCGTCGACGACCACCGAATCCCCGTCCGGGATGCGGGCGGCCAGTTCGGCGGCCCAGCCGGGTGGCAGCAGTTTGTCGGCGCCGCCCTCGACGACCAGGGTCGGTACCCGGACCCGCTCGTAGGGCCGGTCCCCCGCCGCGGGCGGTGCGTCGGCGCCGGGCCGCCGGAACCGGGCCGCGGCCAGCGACTCCCAGGCGCCCGGGGCGATGGCCGATTCGAACCTCCGCTGCACGTACTCTTCGTCGGCCGGATAGGCAGGTGAGGCGAACAGCGCGGTGACGATCCGGCGCATGGCGGGCAGGGTCGCGTCGAAATCGTAGAGCGCCTGCATATGTTCGTTGGCTTGGATCTGCCCGCCCCCGCAGATCGTGACCATGGCGCGTACCGGCAGCCGCGGGGTATCGGCGGTGGTATCGGCGAACAGGTTCACCGCGCCCATCGAATTGCCCACGAAGAACGCCGAATCGATACCGAGGATCGCGCACAGCCGCGCGATATGACGGATACGCAGGCCCCGCCCGTCGGTGAAGTCCACGACTTTCGCCGATTCGCCGAACCCGAGCATATCGGGGGCGATGACGTGATACCTGGTGGCGAGGGCGTCGATCGTACGCTCCCAGCCGATCTCGGCACTCGCCCCGAATTCACCGCCGTGCAGCAGCACGACAGGTTCGCCGGCACCCGCTTCGAGGTAGTGGGTGCGCAGACCGTCGACCATGATCGTCCGGTGCCGGTAACGAGCAGCTACTGCTCCCGAATCGCTCGACTCGCTCATGCCGGGCCGATCGCGCGGGCAGTGGTGAGCACCTGCGCGGCCAGCAGTTCGAGCTGACCGATCACACCCGCATCGGTCAGCGTGCCCGAATCGTCCCAGATCTTGTCCGCGGAGTTGATCGCGACACCGATCGGCGTGGGCCAGGCGCGCAGCGCGTGCCCGATACCACGCAACTGGCCGAGGGTGCCGACAGCGGCCTGCCACCCGTAGGCGCAGGTGATGCAGCCCCACGGCTTGTTGTCCAGGTAGACCGTGGGATCGGCGCGCATATCCTCGACGTAGTCGAGGGCGTTCTTCACCAGGCCGGAGATCGCGCCGTGATACCCGGGCGACCCGACGATCACCGCGTCGGCGGTGCGCAGCGCCTCCACCAGGGCGACGGCCTGCGGGGTGCGGGCCGGATCGTGCGGGTTGTACATCGGCAGGTTGATGTCCTCGCCGCTGAACAAGGCGGTACGCCCGCCCCGCTTCTCGACCTCGTCCAGACAGTGCCGTAAGGCCCGTTCGGTCGAGGAATTCGACCGCAGCGTCCCGCCGAGGCCGACGACGAACGGCTGCGTATCCGCGCCGGTTGCTGTGCGCTCCACCATTGTGCTTCCCACGGTCATGGCCGGTCTCCTATTTGATGGCGATCGGGTTGATCGGTGATCCCACCGCGCCCACCACGCGCAGCGGCGGTGCGATCAGCTGGAATTCGTAGACTCCGTCGGCGTCGCAGTCGGCGGCCAGGGCGGTGAAATCCCAGTATTCGCCGAGCATCAGGCCCATATCGCGGAGGCAGAGCATATGCATCGGCAGGAACGTGCCCTCGACGCCGGAGACCGGATTCTCCACCATCAGGTTGTCCGCGGCCACCGCGGCGATTTCGTGGTCGTGCAGCCATTTCGCACACGTCCAGTCCAGACCGGCATAGGGCTCCGAGCCGTCGCCCGCCTCGAGGAAACGGTTCCACCATCCGGTGCGGACCAGCACGATATCGCCGGACTCGATGGTCACACCCTGCCGTTTCGCGCACTCGTCGAGTTCGTCACCGGTGATCGGCTCACCCACTTCGAGGAATACGTCCGCGCCTCGGTATCTCACCAGGTCCAGCAGTACGCCGCGGCTGGTGATGCCTTTACTGTCGACTTTTTCGATACCGCAGTGGAACGCGCCCATACTGGTCACCGAATTCGCCGGGAACCCGTTGTAGAGCTTGTCGTCGTAGTAGACGTGGGAAAAGGCGTCCCACTGGGTGGCGGCCTGCAACGGCATGATGAGCATATCGTCGTTGAACCGGAAGGGGTTGTCGGCGAAGAATCCGGCCAGCTCACCGGCCACCGAATTCTGGAGCCATTTCGGACCGTATTCGACCAGTGTTTCGGCGTCACCGCCGTCGACGGTCATCACATGGGTCGGGTTGGCCCGGAACTTGAAGGCGCCCTGGGGTCCGTTGGAGCCGAAGTCGATTCCCAGCGGGAACACCTTCCCGTGCCGCACCAGCCCGGCGGCGCCCGCGACCTTGGCGGGGGTGATGAAATTCAGGGTGCCGAGTTCATCGTCGGCGCCCCAGCGTCCCCAGTTACGCACGGTTTCACCGAGTTTGTAGAAATCGGTCAGAGTTGCCACGTTGCACTTTCCTTCCAGCTGCCTATTTCGGCTCGCCCGGGACAGCCCCGGCGGATTCGGGCGGGGTCGGCCCGGTGGGCCGTGCCGGGGGCGGTCCGGCCAGTTCACCGGCCAGGCGCGCGGCGAGGTTCCCGCCGTCGACCCACAGCACTTGACCGGTGATGTATCCGGCGGCCCGGCTGCCCAGGAACAGCAGTGCGGACGCCTGCTCGACGGGATCGGCGGACCGGCCCAGCGGTTTGGGGATCCCGTCGAGATAGTCCTGGCCGTATGCCGAGCGCAGCTGGTCCAGGATGGGGGTTTCGGTGACGCCGGGCCCGGTGCAGTTCATCCGGATCCCGCGGCCGGCGAGCTCCACCGATCGGCGCACGGTATAGAGGATGATCGCCTCTTTGGACAGCCGGTAGCCGCCGTCCGCGATGGCTTCCGGATTCGCGGCGCACCAGGCGATTCCGTCTTCCATCGAGGTGGTCTCCAGGAATCCGTTGACCGCCCAGCGATTTTCCAGGTATCCGGAGGCGGCCAGCGAGGAGACGCTGACCACCGCCGAACCCGATTTCATATGCGGGACGAAGGCTTCGGTGAAGTGCCGCATCCCGAGGAAATTGATGGTGGCCACGCGCAGCGGGTCGCCGATACCGGAGGAGACGCCGGCGATATTGAACAGCGCGTCCACGTCGGTCCCGACCAAGCGGGCGGCCCGGTCGATGGACGAGGGATCCGCCTGATCCATCTCGTGGAACTCGTCGAGTTCGGTGCCCGGACGCAGGCGATCGAGGCCGACGATCTCGGCGCCCAGGCCCCGCAACTGGGTGACCAGGCAGGCGCCGATACCGGAGGCACAGCCGGTCACCACCACCCGTTTGCCGTCGTAACGCCACCGCCGGTCGATCGAATCCACCTCGGGCACCGCGCTCTCCTCTCCTACTACTGCTGCCGCTCAGCCCTGCTGCTGGTCCTTCAATGCCTGCGCGGCCTTCACCCGGCCTTCGTTGATCTCGGCCATGGCTTCGGGGATCTCGCTGGCGGTGAACTTGCCGCCCCGGCCGGTGGGCAGCCCGCCGATCGAATAGTTCTCGTCGAATTCCGGTGCCACCCAGGGCCGGCGTCGCGCTTCGGCCTTCTCCAGGACCGGCTCGAGCCGCTTGGCCTTCGCGGCCCGGGCCACCTCGTCGCGTTCGATGAATTCGGGCAGGATCTCCTTGCCCATGATCTCGATGGATTCCATCGTTCCTTCATGGCTACGCGGGTTCAGCAGCAGGATGATCTCGTCGACCCCGCTCTCCTCGTAGCCGCGCAAGAATTCGCGCACGGTGTCCGGGCCGCCGATGGCACCGCGGCCGGGACCGTAGGCGAGGGTTTCGTCTTCCTTCACCGCGTCCAGATAGCTGTCCCATACGCCGGTGCGGCCGGGGGTGTGCATCCCGGTCATGTAGTAGTGCATGATGCCGAACGAGAAGAATCCGCCGCCCAGGCCGAGACGTTTGACCGCTTCCTCGTCGGTCTTGGCGACCATCATCGACAGGTCGCCGCCGATGGCGAGAATGTTCGGGTTCATCTGCGGAACCGAGGGCGCGGCGGCGTTCTCGAATTCCTCGTAGTAGCCGCGCACGCGCTCACCGAGTGCCTCCGGGCCGGTATACGCGAAACTCAGTGCGCCGATACCCTTCTGGGCTGCCATCTGCACCGACGACGGCCGGGTACAGGCGACCCACAGCGGCGGATGCGGGGTCTGCCGCGGTTTCGGGATGACATTGCGGGGCGGCATGGTGATGTGCTCGCCCTTGAACCCGGTGAAGGGGGTCTCGGTCATCGCGCGGATGGTGACCTCGAGAGCTTCCTCCCACTGGGCACGCTTGTCCGCGGGGTCGATATTGAACCCACCGAGCTCGGCCACCGACGACGATTCACCGGTACCGAATTCCACGCGGCCGCCGGACAGGTGATCCAGGGTTGCCACGCGCTCCGCCGCGCGGGCCGGATGGTTGATACCCGGCGGCAGATGCATGACACCGAAACCGAGCCGGATGTTCTTCGTGCGCTGGCTGGCCGCGGCGAGGAACATCTCGGGTGCGGTGGCGTGGCAGTACTCCTCGAGGAAGTGGTGCTCGGTGAGCCAGACCGTGGAGAACCCGGCTTTATCCGCCGCTTCTACTTCGTCCAGTCCGTCCTGGAACATCTCGAATTCGTCGTCGTTGCTCCACGGACGGGGCAGGGCGAACTCGTAGAAGAGGGATATTTTCATCGATTACCTCCAGTGGTGTCGATCGTCTGTTCATCTCCTTCGGCCCCGGTTCGGGCCGCCCCCTCGCCGGTGCCCACCGCGGACCCGGAGGTGCCGTTACCCGAGGGCCCGGAGATCCGGTGCGCGCAGTGCTCGGCCGCGATATAGCCGAAGGTCATAGCCGGCCCGATGGTCGCGCCCGCGCCCGCGTAGCTGCGTCCCATCACGGCGGCCGAGGCGTTGCCGACCGCATACAGGCCCTCGATCGCCGACCCGTCCGGCCGCAGCACCCGGGCGTACTCGTCGGTGCGCAGACCGCCCGAGGTGCCGAGGTCGCCGAGCACGATGCGGAAGGCGTAGTAGGGCGGTTTGCCGATCGGGTACAGATTCGGGTTCGCCAGCGTGGGATCGCCGTAGTAGTTGTCGTACACGCTGTCGCCGCGCTGGAAATCGTCGTCGTGGCCGGAGCGGGCCAGCTGGTTGAACCGGGCCGCGGTGGCCTCGAGTTCGGCCGCCGGCACCTCGATCTTCCCGGCCAGTTCCGCGAAACTGCCCGCGGCTTTCACCACACCGGATTCCAGCCACGCCTGCACCATCTTGTATCCGGTGGGCACCGGCGCGAACGGCACCTTCGGAATGGGCAGATGGCCGCCGATCACGTATCTGTGCCAGGACCGGTGGTCGGTGATCAGCCAGCACGGGATATGGGTCACCCCGCTGCGCTGGCCCTCGATCATGGCGTGCCCGAAGTCCATATAGGGCGCGGCCTCGTTGATGAATCGTTTCCCGGCCCCGTTCACGATGAACTGGGCGGGCATCATCCGCTCGTTGAGCATGAACTGCATCCGGCCGTCGGGCCATTGGATGGCGGGGAACCACCAGGCCTCGTCCATCAGCTCGGTATCCGCGCCTGCCTGCTGCCCGGCGCGGATACCGTCACCCGTGGCGACCGGGTTGCCGAAGCTCCAGTCCTGGTCGACCTCGGGCAGTTCCTCTTTACGCCAGGTCATGTCGTGGTCGAAGCCGCCGGTCGCCACGATCACCCCGCGGCGGGCCCGGATCCGGACCGGTTTCCCGTCGCGTTCCACCACCGCGCCGGTGATCTGCCCGTCGGCAGCGGTGATCAGCGAGGTCATCGGCGACCCCAGCCAGAGCGGGATATCGCGTTCTTTCATGGCCAGCCGCAGCCGGGCGATCAGCGATTGGCCGATGGCGGCGATCCGGTCGCCGAACACATGGGCCCGGAACATCCGCCAGATCAATTTCAGCATCACGGCCTTACCGCGCCAGTTCTGCCGGACCTGATAGAACATCCGCAGATCCTTGGGCCCCAGCCAGATCCCCTTCGGCGCCAGCGCCAGCGGTTTGAGCAGCTTCTCTTCCTCGTCGCCGAGCGAGCGCAGATCGATGGGTGGCACATTGATAGTGCTGCCCTGCGGGGAGCCGCCCTCGAGTTCGGGGTAGTAGTCGGCGTATCCGGGCTTCCAGACGAACTCCAGCCAGCGGCTGCGCTGCTCCAGGAACGCCATCATGTCGGGTGATCTCTCGACATAGGCCCGCAGGCGCTCGTCGGTGACCAGCCCGCCGGTGATGGTCCGCAGATAGCCGACCACTTCGTCGGCATCCAGCGAGAAACCGTCACGCTGCTGCGCGGGCGCGTTGGGCACCCAGATACCGCCACCCGACAGCGCCGTGGAGCCGCCGTAGTAGTCGGCCTTCTCCACCACCAGGGTTCGCAGGCCCAGGGCCTCGCCCCGCAACGCGGCGCTCATCCCGCCGCCGCCGGAGCCGATCACCAGCAGATCGACGGTCTCGTCGAATTCCGCGGCCTCGTCTGTACTCACTCATCGCCTCCTGTCGTCGGTCGACTCATCGGCCGGCCGGGCCGTCCGCACCGCGAAACCCGCGATCAGCTCGGGGGCGGGCCGGTAGTAGCGCACCTCGGTGCGATAGGACCCCTGCGCGGCCAGCGCCGCGAACGCGGCGATCCAGGTGCGCACCTCGTGCGCCGAATTGCCCGCGGTGCGGGTGATCTCGCTGTTGTCCCAGTCGTCCACTGCGGCCAGTTGCCCGGTGTCGACCAGATCGAGGAAGGCGCGGTCCCATTCCGGATTGAGGGGTTGCAGCGGGCTGTCACCCGCGGCGAATTCCCGGGCCGCCGCGATCACCACGGTCTGCCGGGCGGCGCGCTGCTCGCCGGACATGGGCGCGCCGTGCACGATGCGTTCCAGCACCGGTTCGGGCGCGGTGGCCCGCTGCGGGACCGGCGGGTCGTGCGAGAGTCCGCCCGAACCGATCACCAGCACGCGTGTGCCGAGGGTCGCCAGATGCCGTCCGACCGCGGTACCCAATGCCCGCACCCGGCGCAGCGGGCCCAGCGGGGTGGCCACCGAGTTGATGAAGATCGGGATCACCGGACGGGCGGTGGCCGCCCCGAACAGCCGTTGCAGCGGCTGCACGGTGCCGTGATCGACCTCCATGGCGGCCGAGGTCGCGATATCTATTCCGGCGTCCAGCAGCGATTCGGCCAACCGCTGCGCCGCCGCCTCCGGCACGTCCAGCGGGCCGGCGTAGGTGCCGTAGTCGCCGATCGCGGAGGCCGAGGTCGCCAGGCAGAACGGCGGCATCAGTTTGTAGAAGAACCCGTTGTAGTGGTCCGGGGAGAACGAGACCACCAGCTCGGGATCGAATTCCCGCACGAAATCGCGGGCCCGGTCCAACGCGGCGCCCACCTCGTCCCGCAGTTGCGCACCGGGACCGGGCAGCTCAAGAAGCGGGCTGTGCGAGACGCAGCACACGGCCAGCGGCATCGGGACCTCCCGGGGTGAGTGTCAGGGCCCGGCGCAGTGCCGCACCGAGTTCGGGGGCGTGCTGCGCGATGCAGGCGCCGGCCACGCACCGGTCCGGGCGCAGGAACAGCACCGAATCCAGCTGGCCGTCGAACCATTTCTTCAGGGCGCCGGTATGGTCGCCGACCACCACCACGTCCGGGTCGTCGTGACCCTCCCAGTGCAACTGGGTGGCCGGGCGCGCTTCGACGAACCGGGCTCCGAGCGCCTTCCACGCGTCGAATTCCTCGTCGCCCAGCACTTTTCGGGGCCTGTTGTTCCAGCACACCACCGCGAACCAGGGACCGAGCGCCTCGTCGAGCAGTACGTCCGGCTGCGCCCGCGTCGCGACCCGGGGCTGGATGAACAGAGTGCCGACCGCCGAATTCGGCGACCGCGACCAGCCGTGCACCACCGCCCCGCGGTCGTAGCGCGGCATCGGTTTGAAGCGCATCCCGAGCACGTACCGCTTCAGTGGCGGTACCAGCGCCAGCCCGCGGACCGCCACATCCCGGACCGCCGCGACCCGCTGGTTGGTCGGTGAGATGACCCGCCCGACCATGGTCGACAGGTCGATCATGGCGCGCGCGTGTTTGCGGCGTTCCTGATCGTAGGAGTCCAGCAGGCCGTCGCCGGCCATCCCGCCGGCCACCGCCGCCAGTTTCCAGCCCAGGTTCGCCGCGTCCCGGATACCGCTGTTGTAGCCCTGCCCCTGCCACACCGGCATCAGGTGGGCGGCGTCACCGGCCAGGAAGAGCCGGCCCCGGCGGAATTCGCCGGCGATCCGGGAGTGATGGGTGTACACCCGGCGCCGGATCACCTCGAGGCGGTCCGGATGCGGGACGAAGGGGGCCAGCAGCCGGTTCAGGAACTCCGGAGTCTCGGCGTCGTCATCGGATTCGTCCGGGTGCAGCATGAATTCGAACCGGCGGATCCCGTGCGCCAGCGAGATCGAGACATTGGGCCGCAGCGGGTCCGCGCCCACCTCCACATTCGGATGCCCGAGCGGGTCGCCGTCGATATCGACGACCAGCCAGCGTGTCGGCGAGGTCGTGCCCTCGAAACTCACCCCCATCGCGCGCCGGGTGGTGCTGCGGCCCCCGTCGGAACCCACGACGTAGCGCGCGCGAACCTGTTCCACCCCGTCCGGGGACTCCAGCTCCACCCGGACCTCGTCGCCGCCGTCGTGGGCCTCGCGCAATGCGGTACTCCAGCGGATCTCCACGGTGTCGAAGCGCTCTAGACCGCGCAGCAACTCGGCGTCCACCAGGGGCTGGATGAAACCACTGCGTTTGGGCCAGCCGAATTGCTGATCGGTGGGCGCGATCTCGACCAGCAGCCGGCGCTGCCCGTCCACGAAACGCATGATCTGATTCGGGTTGGTGTGCGGCAGGATCCGGTCGAGCAGCCCGGTGGACTGCAGTGTGCGCATCGATTCGTCGTCGAGGCCGACCCCGCGCGGGTAGTCGATGAGGTTCGGACGCTCTTCCACCAGCAGCGTGCGCACCCCGAAGCGGCCCAGCATATTCGCGATGGTCAGCCCCACCGGTCCCGCGCCGACGATGAGGACATCGACGAGATCCGGCCCGCTGCCGTTTCCGGTGCTCATATCAACCACCCAGCAGGAATTCGAGATGGAGGGCGTTGAACGCCGCGGGCGACTCGTACTGCGGCCAGTGACCGCAGTCGGGCAGCACCTCGAAGCGCGCGCCGGGGATCATGGACGCGATCCGTTTTCCCTCGGTGACGTCGGCGGTCGGATCGTCACTGGTCCATACCACCAGGGTGGGCGCGGTGATACCGCCGTACTCGGCCGGTCCCAGCAGGTTGCGGGCCCGGATCTCCGGATCCTGCAACGCCATGATGTCGCGCATGGCGTCGACGAATCCGGGCTGCCGGTACACCCGCTGCCGGCTGGCGACGATATCGTCGTAGTCCTTGGATTTATCGGCCATGAGCCACTTGATGCGGGCCCGCACCGTCTCCCAGGTGGGATCGGCGGCCGCGGCCATGGACAGGGTGATGATCCGCTGCATGACCTCGGGATCGGCCTGCGATCCGCCGGCGGTGTTGAGAACCAGCCGGTCGATGCGTCCCGGGTGGTCGTAGGCAGCACGGGCCGCGACCCAGCCGCCCAGCGATTCACCGCTGATATGGGCGCACGGGGCGCCGATGGCATCCAGGAACGAGATCAGATGCCGCACATAGTGTTCGATCTCCAGCGGATGCCCGGGTTTGTCCGTGTACCCGTGGCCGAGCATATCGATCGACCAGGTGGAGAAATGCTCCGCGTGCGCGGCCAGGTTGCGGACATAGGCCTCGGCATGACCGCCGGACCCGTGCAGCAGGACCAGAGCCGGCTTGTTGTGGTCACCGGCATGCAGGTAGCGCGTCCGCACCCCCTCCACATCCAGGTATCCCTGATCGAACGCGACCCCCTGCAGATCGCACCACACGCTCTCGAATTCCGACACTGCTACCTTCCGCTCCGTCCGTTCGCCCGGGCCCGCCGTGTTCCGGCGGTCCGCACCCGGGCGCCGCACTGTCCGTCCGCCCGCTTGTTGTGGATCAGCACTTCACCGAATCGCCGGTGGCCGCGTGGTATCCGGCCCGGAAGCCCCACACCATGCCGGGGCCGATGGTTCCGCCGGCGCCGCCGTAGGCCCGGCCGGTCACCCCGGCCATCGCATTGCCCACCGCGTACAGGCCGGGGATGACCGCACCGCCGATATGTTTGACCCGCGCCTCCCGGTCGGTCCGCGGGCCGCCTTTCGTGCCCATGGCGCCCACCGTCACCGGAACCGCGTAGTAGGGCCCGGTATCGAGGGGTCCCAGGGTGCGACCGGCGACGGTCTCGGCGTCCGGGTCGCCCCAGTAGCCGTCGTATTCGCTGTCGCCCCGGCCGAAGTCGGGGTCGGATCCGGCGGCGACCGCCCGGTTCCAGGCGGCCACGGTGGCGCGCAGCCCTGCCGGGTCGATACCGGTGCGCGTGCCCAGCTCGTCCAGATCCGCCGATTCGCAGAACCAGTCCGGCGCCGCGCCGCCCGGCTCCACGCCCAGGAATCCGTAGCGCCGCAGATGTTCGGCGTCGAAGACCATCCAGCCGGGGTTGTTCACATATCCGCCGCGCGGGTCCAGGTAATGGAAGGCCCCGGCCATGGAGTTGTACTCCGCGGCCTCGTTGACGAAGCGTTTGCCGGCCCGGTTCACGATGATGCTGCGGGGACGGGTGCGCTCGAGCCGGACACTGCGGCTGCGCTGTTCGCCGTCGATGGTGTCGCCGGGCAACTGCACCACCGGCACCCACCAGGCCTCGCCCATATTGCCGAGTTCGGCACCGTGCGCCATCGCCATCCGCAAACCGTCACCGGTGTTGTTCGGCGGCGACACCGGACCCGTCATGGGACCCCGCAGAAACGCCTTGACCAGGCCCGGATCCCATTCGAACCCGCCGGTCGCGAGCACGACCCCACGGCGCGCCCGGACCGTGATCTCCCGGTCGTCCAGCGCGATCCGCACCCCGGTGACCGCGCCGCCGGTGGCGAGCAGCTCCACCGCCCGCGCGCCCGTCCGCGGCGTGATCCCGGCGGCCAGCACACCGTCCAGCAGCCCGGCCACCAGCGCCTGGCCCGCGACGCAGACATCGGCGTTCGCGTCCCCCAGAACAGCCCGGAGCCGGGCGCGGGTTTCGGCGTCGAAGCCAACATTGCTCCAGTCGAGCGGGAAGGTGGTGAGACGGTCACGCCAGGGTCCGAGCCCGGCGAGATCGTAGGCGGCGGGGCCGATGGACCGGCCGCCGGCCGCCCGCCCACCGGGCAGTTCCGGTTTGTAGTCCGGGAACCCCTCCGCGACCTCGAACTTCACGCCGCTGTGCTGTTCGACGTAGTCCAGCATCCGCGCCCCGGTACGCACGAACACCTCGACCAGCTCGTTGTCCATCGAGTTCAGCGACTGCGCCGACAGATAGGCCAGCGCGTCGTCGACGGTGAGTTCGCGGTCGGCTCGGGTATGCGCGGGAATCCAGGCCAGGCCCCCGGACACCGCACTGGTCCCGCCTACCGTCGGCGCCTTCTCGAACAGTTCCACCGCCGCACCTTCGACGGCGGCGGTGAGCGCCGCGGTGAGCCCGGCGGCGCCGGAACCGAGAACCACGACATCGGTTTCGGAGTCCCAGGTATGCGCGGGGTCGGGTTCGGGGGCGGGTTGCTGCGATGGCACTGCGCTGTCCTTTCGGCGAGCAGGCGGGGTGAACAGCGCCGGTCCGGCGGGCTGCCGTGCGGAGCACGGGCCGGACCGGCGCGAGTAAAACGATAATCTCCCTATATGAGAATACTATTCTCGCAGGATGGATGCCGCAATACCCTCTCGGATCAAATGTTTCTGGATCTTGCCGCTGGGAGTGCGCGGGAAGTCCGTGGCCTCGAACAATCGGGCCGGTAACTTCTGCCGCGCGACCCCGGCCCGCTCGAAGAACACCCGCAACTCCGCGTCCGACGGCAGGGTCGCGCCGGGCCGCAACCGCAGCACCGCGCCCACCACCTCGCCGAACCGCTTGTCCGGCAGCGCGATCACCACCGATTCGGCCACCTGCGGCATGGCGTCGAGCACATCCTCGACCTCGCGCGCCCCGACGTTCTCGCCGCCGCGGATGATGACATCGGCCTTGCGGTCGGTGATGGTCAGACAGCCGTCGTCGTCCAGCTCCCCGATATCGCCGGTGTGGTACCAGCCGTCGGCATCGAAGGCGCGCGCGGTGAGTTCGGAATCGGTGTAGCCCAGACACAGATCCGGGCCGCGGCTGAGGATTTCCCCGTCCGCGGCGAAGCGGATCTCCACCCCCGGCATCGGCCGGCCGTCGGTGGTGAGCCGCTCCCGCGCCGGCGCGTCCAGCGCCGACGCCGTGATCGACGGATGCTCGGTGCTGCCGTAGGCCCGGAAGGCGATCACCCCGAGATCGGTCAGCATCCGGGTCACCGAGATCGGCACCGCGGACCCACCCAGGCCCACATGCCGCATATGCGCGAGATGCTCCGGGGTGTAGTCCGGATGCTCGACCATGCTGGTCACGAAATACGGCGGGCCGCCACCCACGACCAGGCCGTCGGATTTCATCAGCGCCAGCGCCCGGCCCGGATCCCAGACGTCGAGCAGGTTCACCGGCCGGCCGTGCAGCACGGGCAGCAGACAGGCGCCGACCATGCCGATGAAGTGCCCGACCGGGGTCGCGGTGAGCTGATCACCCCGATCGTCGGCGTTGCGCTCGGCCAGCTGCCGGGATTCGCAGCCCAGCGTCTGATGACTGTGCACCACCCCCTTGGGCGCGCTGGTGGTCCCGGAGGTGAAGGCGATGAGCGCGGGACCGGCCGGATCGGCGGGCAGCACACCCGCCATCGGCTCGTCGGCGAGCAGATCGTCGAAATCACGCCCCACCACGCCCACGATCGGAATATCGGCGCAGATCTCGGGATCGTAGGTCCGGCGCCCGAACTCCGCCATGGTGATGAAGACCTTCGGCCGGGCGACTCCCAGAATGTGCCGGAGTTCGGCCGGACCGTAGAAATGCACGATCGGCACCACCGCCGCACCCAGGAACGAGGCGGCCCAGTAGGTCGCCGCCGCCTCCATCCAGTTCGGCAGCTGGAAGGCCAGCACATCGCCGGGCCCCACACCGCGGGCCCGCAGTCCCGCCGCCAGCCGCCGCGCCACCCGCTCGACCTCGGCGAAGGTACCGCGCCAGGGCCGCACCTCGGAGTGGACGCGAAACGCCGCGTCCGGCGCCGCGGCCAGACCCCGGCTCAGCAGATCGCCCATGGTGTCGCGGGTCCACCAGCCCTCGGCGATATATCGGGCCCGCAGTTCTTCCGGTATCGGACGGGTCATGCGCCGCCACCTCGCCGATTCCGAACGGTCATACCGGTCACCCCTTCCGCATCGGCGGTGATCGGCCCCGGCACAGCGAGCCATCCGGAACGCGAGTCGGTGCCAGAAACCCGCCGACTGGTGAAAATTGGATTCTCCAATGAGGAAAACATTGGATACTCGTACGGTACGCAGCTCGCCTCGTTCCGGCGGCGTAGATCGGCAGATGAATTATCAACTGCTCAGAGATTGCCGGACCGACCAGGCTTCTTCCGAAACCTTGCCGCCGACCCCGGCGGTAGAGTACCGTTCTCGTATGCGAAAACGCAGTTCTTTTCGCATACGAGAACAGCCGTATGTCCGCAGCCGGTACCCGGCGGTGCTGGGTCTCCGCCGGCAGTACAGCATCGGGTCCGCGGCCGGATCGGCGCGCGGCGGTCGCCGCGCACCCTGTCCCGTACCGCGCTCCGCCCCAGGTGGTTCCGGCACTCGGGCAGGTCACTCCCGAACACAGATCGAAAGGGAATGCTGTGGGACGTGTTGAGGGCAAAGTCGCATTCATCACGGGCGCCGCGCGCGGTCAGGGCCGTAGCCACGCCGTCCGACTGGCAGAAGAGGGCGCCGATATCATCGCCGTCGATATCTGCCAGAGCATGTCGACCATCGGTTATCCGCTGGCCACGCCGGAAGACCTCGAAGAAACCGTGCGCCTGGTCGAGAAGACCGGGCGCCGCATCGTCGCGACCCAGACCGACGTCCGGGACGCGGTCGCGCTGAAGGCGGCGCTGGACGCGGGCGTCGCGGAACTCGGCAAACTCGATATCGTGATCGCCCAGGCGGGCGTCGCCGGTATGAAAGGTCAGCCGGATATCCAGGCGTGGACCGATGTCATCAATACGAACCTGGTCGGCACCATCAACGCCATCCAGGCGGCGCTGCCGCATCTCGGCGAGGGCGCGTCCATCGTGGCCACCGGGTCGACCGCGGCGATGGTCGATACCAGCAAGGTCGACAACCCGGGCTCGGACCTGGGCGGTATGGCCTACGTCCACTCCAAGCGGGCGTTGTCCTACTACGTCTTCGATATCGCCCGGCACCTATCGCCGCGCGGTATCCGGGCCAACGTGGTGCACCCGACCAACTGCAACACCGACATGCTGCAGAGCGAGCCCATGTACCGGTCCTTCCGGCCCGATCTGGAGAACCCGGGCCGCGCCGACGCGGAACCGGCGTTCTACGTCCAGCAGGCCATGAAGACCCCGTGGATCGAACCCGTCGACATCTCCAACGCCATCCTGTACCTGGTCTCCGACGAAGCCCGCTTCGTCACCGGTATGCAGCTGCGCGTGGATGCCGGCGGCTACCTGAAGTGGTACGACCACAAGCTCTGACCCGCCCGGCCACGCCGGCGCAGGCGGCGCGCATCTCGCAGGCGATCGATACGCGCGCCGCCGCCCGGTGGCGAGTCGGCCATCCGACGACTCCCGGAGCGGCGCAGAGCTCCGGGACCCCCGGCGAAGGTTCGCCGACCCAGTGACCAGCAGAGGGACTACACACCGTGACTTCTACGGATAACGACCAGCGCAAGCAGAATCGGTACCACTTCGACCGGCACACTCCCGAGTACCGGGAGAACTTCAGCGAGATCACCCACGAAATGCACGCGAAATGCCCGGTGGCGTGGTCGGATACCTACGACGGGCACTGGGTCGCCGCCGGCGGTAACGCGGTCTTCGAACTCGCCCGGTGCCCCGAGGTATCGGTCGACCACGACGTGCACAACGAACGCCGCGGCTACCAGGGCATCTCGATTCCGAAGGCGCAGCGGGCCGCGATGGTCCGCGGCGGCATGCTGGAGATGGACGAGCCCGAACACCGCACCTACCGCTCGGTTCTCAATCCGTACCTGTCGCCCGCCGCGGTGAAACGCTGGCAGCCGTTCATCGACGAGATCGTGCGGGCCAGCCTGGACGAGAAGATCGAGACCGGCCGCATCGATTTCGTGGACGATCTGGCCAATATCGTCCCCGCCGTGCTGACCCTGGCGATGCTGGGCATTCCGCTGAAGAAGTGGTCGGTGTACAGCGATCCGGTACACGCCTCGGTGTACACACCGGAGAACTCCCCCGACGCCCCCCGGGTCGCCGAAATGCACCGGACCATGGGTATCGATATCCTCACCAGCCTGCACGAGGCAAAAACCGATCCGAAACCGGGCCTCATCAAGGCACTCACCGAACTGCGCATCGACGGTGAACCGGCCCCCGATATGGAACTGCTCGGGATGATCGGCCTGCTCATCGGCGGCGGTTTCGACACCACCACCGCGCTCACCGCCCACTCCCTGGAGTGGCTGTCGGACAATCCGGACCAGCGCGAGGAACTCAGCCGCGACCGCGAGGATCTGCTCGACCCCGCCACCGAGGAATTCCTGCGCTACTTCACCCCCGCCCCGGGCGACGGACGCACCATCGCCGACGACTGCACCTATCAGGGCACCGAATTCAAAGAGGGCGACCGCCTGTGGCTGTCCTGGGCGATGGCCAACCGCGACCAGAGCATCTTCCCCGACGCCGACGATATCGTCATGGACCGTAAGGGCAACCGGCACTTCAGCTTCGGGCTGGGTGTGCACCGCTGCATCGGGTCCAATGTGGCGCGGACGGTGTTCAAATCCATGCTGCTGGCGGTGCTCGACCGGATGCCCGATTACACATGCGATCCCGCCGGGACGGTGCACTACGACACCATCGGCGTCATCCAGGGGATGCGTCATCTGCCGGCCACCTTCACCCCGGGTAAACGGCTGGGCCCCAGCCTCGACGAAACCCTCGAGCACTTGCAGCGGATCGTGGACGAACAGGGTCTGGCCGCGCCGGTGACCGAACGTCCCGACGCCGCCGTGATCGACTTCGAGTACTGACCGCCCGGTACCGGCCGATACCGCGGGGTTCGGCCGGTACTCCTGTTTCCGACGAGGTATCGCCATGAAGGATCTGCCCGACGGCACCCGCACCCCGGTGATCGATACCAGCGTGCACATCTTCTTCCGCTCGAACGACGATATGCGTACGTTCCTGAACGAACCGTTCAAGAGCCGCGGTATCCCCGACGCCGAAATGGACTGGTACGGGGCGCCGGGCGGGGAATACGTCAAAGGCGCGCGCGGACCGCAGCGCGGATATCCGGGCTCGGATCCGGAGTTCGTCGGAGATCAGCTGTTCGGCGAACGCGGTGTCGATGTGGCGGTACTGCACCCGATGACCCGCGGTATCCTGCCCGACCGCCACCTCACCACGGCGGTCCTGTCCGCCCACAACGACATGATGGTGTCGCGCTGGCTGGACAGCGGTACCCATCACGAACGCTTCCGGGGCACCCTGCGGGTGAACCCCGAGGACATCAGCGGCGCGCTGCGCGAAATCGACCGCCTGGGCGATCATCCGCGGATCGTGCAGCTCGGCATCCCGCTGCAATCGCGCGAACTGTACGGGAAACCGCAGTTCTGGCCGCTGTGGGAGGCCGCCGCGGCGGCGAACCTGCCGGTGGCGGCCCATATCGAGACCGGCGAGAGTATCGGCCTGCCGCCCACGCCCTCCGGGCACCCCCGGACCTACGAGCAGTACTACGGGTTCATGGGGCTGAACTACATCTATCACCTGATGAACATGATCGCCGAGGGCGTATTCGAACGGTACCCGGACCTGAAATTCGTCTGGGCCGACGGCGGTGCCGATCTGCTGACCCCGTTCACCTGGCGGATGGACACTTTCGGCCGGCCGCACCTCGAGCAGACCCCCTGGGCGCCCCGGATGCCCAGCGACTACCTGCCCGGACACATCTATTTCGTCCATGCCACGATCGACGGTCCCGGCGATGCCCCGTTCGGAGCGGAATGGCTGGACTTCACCGGCAAGGACGAGATGGTGATGTTCGGCTCCAGCTATCCGCATTGGCACGGTGGCGATATCGACACCTTGCCGGCGGCGCTCACGGCCGAACAGCGGGAAAAACTCTGCTGGCGCAATGCCGCGCGGCTGTACAGCATCGATATAGATGCCGTCACCGCGGTCGGCTGATGCGGCAGGCCCGGTCGGATCTTTCCGCGATGGTGCTCTAGGAGGCGCTATGACCATGGCACAGGACCGGACGCGGGTTCCTTCCACGGAACTGGTTCCGGTACGCGTCGTCGATTCCGATGTGCACCCGGTCCCCCGGCGGGGCGATCTGGTGGAACATATCCCGGAACCGTGGCGCACGTCGTTCTTTCTCAGTCACCGTGTCGGCGACACCATCATCTACGACGCGCCCGACTACGCGCATTCGAAGGCGATGCGGGTCGACACCTTCCCGGAGAACGGTGAATTCCCCGGCAGCGACCCCGATATGGCGTTCCGGCAGCTCATCATGGACGCCGGCTCCGATATCGTGATCCTGGAGCCCACGGTCAAGGCGACCCGCCTGCCGGAGGCCACCGCCGCGATGGCGACCGGGGTCAACGGCTGGCTCGACGCGCACTGGCTGGATTCGCACAACAACTGGCATCAGCGCTGGCGCGGCTCGATCTGTGTGGCCATCGACGATCCGAGCACCGCGGTCGCCGAGATCGAGCACTGGGCCGGGCACCCCTATATGGCGCAGATCCTGATCAAGGCCGAACCCCGGCCCTCCTGGGGCGACGCCCGCTACGACCCGATCTGGGCGGCGGCGGTGAAGCACGACCTCCCGGTGAGCTGTCATCTCAGCCGCGGCGCCTACGAGACCATGCCCATGCCGCCGGTCGGTTTCCCCAGCTACAACCACGATTTCATGGTGACCTACTCGTTGCTGGCCGCGAACCAGGTGATGAGCCTGATCTTCGACGGGGTCTTCGATCGTTTCCCGGCGCTGCGCATCGTCTTCGTCGAACACGCGTTCACCTGGATCCTGCCGTTGATGTGGCGGATGGACGCCATCTACGAGGCCCGGGGTTCGTTCATGTCGATCACCCGCAAACCCTCCGAATACGTCAAGGAGCACATCAGGTTCACCACCCAGCCGCTGGACTACCCGGAGGACAAGACCGAACTCACCCGGGCGTTCGAATGGATGGAGGCGGACAAGATCCTGCTGTACTCCTCGGACTACCCGCACTGGACCTTCGACGATCCGCGCTGGCTGGTGAAGCATCTGCCGCCCGCGGCTCGCGAGAAGGTCATGTTCCGCAACGGGATCGAGACCTACCACCTGCCCGAAACCGTGCCGGCGCTGCCCGGACAGATGCGGGTCCACTGATGGCGGAGAACACCGGCGCACCCGGTACGAGCCCCACCCCGGTGGAGGGGAATTCGGCGGCGGATCGGGTCGATCCACCACGACTCGCGCAGGGTCGCGAACATGTGGTCGCCACCGTGGACGAGATCCCACCCGGATCGTCGAAGGTGGTCCCGATCGGGCGGCACGGGGTCGGGGTCTACAACGTCAACGGCACCTTCTACGCCATCGCCAACTACTGCCCGCACGAGGGCGGCCCGCTGTGCGCGGGCCGCGCCCGCGGGCGCACCGTGGTCGACGAATCGGTTCCCGGTGATTCGGTGATGGTGCGGGACAACGAGTTCATCTACTGCCCGTGGCATCAGTGGGGATTCGAACTCGCGACCGGCACCACCGCGGTCAAGCCCGAATGGAGTATCCGCACCTACCCGGTTCGCGTGGTGGGAGCCGACGTCCTGGTCACCGCCTGAACCGGCGGAACCCGACAGCACGAGAAACGACCGGGCCGCCCTCGGCCCGGTGACGCGAGGGCTGCCACGGCCCGCCCTCGGCGAGACCTTTCAGGAGTTGAGGTATGCCCGCGGTAACGGTGAACGGCGGCAAGGTCGTCTACGAGATACTCGGCACGACAGGCGAACTCATCGTGCTCACGCCCGGAGGTCGCTACAGCAAGGATATCCCCGGGCTGCGGCCCCTGGCCGAGGCCCTCGTCGACGGCGGTCATCGGGTCCTGCTGTGGGACCGGCCCAACTGCGGCGCCTCGGACGTCCAGTTCTACGGGCCGACCGAATCGCATATGCGCGCCGAGACCCTGTACGGCCTGCTCACCGAACTCGGCACCGGACCGGTGATCCTGGCCGGCGGATCCGGCGGCGCCCGGGATTCGATGCTGACCACCATGCTCTACCCGGAACTGGTCACCGACCTGGTGCTGTGGAATATCGTCGGCGGCGTCTACGGCACCTTCAACCTCGGGGCCTACTACGTCCTGCCGAGTCTGCAGACGGTCCGGGGCCTGGGCGTCGAAGGCCTGGTGCGGATGCGGGAGTGGCGGGAGCTGATCGCGGAGAACCCGGACAACGAACAGCGCCTCCGCGACCTCGACGCGGACGAATTCATCAAACTCTCGCTGCGCTGGCTCAACGCCTACGTACCGAAACCGGGTCAGACGATCCCCGGCGTGGACGACGAGATGTTCGAGCGGATCCGGGTCCCCACCCTCATCATCCGCGGCGGCGCCCACGATCTGGACCATCCCAAACGGACATCGCTCGAGGTGAGCTGCCTGATCGAGGGCTCCACCCTCATCGATCCCCCGTGGCCCGAGGACGCCTGGGAACGCGCGATGGAGCAGCGGGCGCAGGGACTGGTGAAGCAGTACAACATGTTCGACACCTGGGTGCTGGCCGCGCCGGAGATCCTGAAGTTCCTGGGCGACCGATGATCAGCGCGGCATCAGACCGTGTGGATGACGACCTCGCAGTTGGTCGAGGCCTCCAGCGCGGTGTGGATCCGGCTCTCCGGGACGCGTTCCAGATCGGCTTCCCGCAGCCGCACCCGCAGGACGTCGTAACCCTCGGTGCCCGGCACCCGGATGATCTCCCCGGCGAGGCCGAACCCGGCGAGCACACCGTGCGCGTCGTCGTCGGTGCCGCGGCTGACATAGGTGATCACGCCCGGGGCCGCGTCGGTACCGAACACCCGCGCGCACAGGGCGGTGATCCGCTGCGTATCGGCCGCCGCGTCGGCGCTGTCCAGCAGCACCTGCACTTCCCGCCGAGACGGCGGCATCGCGCCCAGATCCTTGTCCAGCAGCTGCCCGCCCACCTCGGCGAGGGCGTCCGCCAATTCGGCCATACCGCGGGTCAGGGATTCGGCGGTGAGCCCACCCGCCGGATCGATGTTCACCCGCAGCACCGCAGTTCGCATGCGGATCAGCCTAGTACGCGCGGCCCCCGGGCCGAGCCCGTTTCGAGGGCCGCCGGAGCCGCTTCGGGCGCTTCCGGACCCGACCTCACCCAGGAGGGATGATGCAGCACACCTTCTCGTCGGCCGGTGGCCTGACGGTGGTTCCGTACCCCGGCAGCGATCCACGCCTGCTCCGGATCGGCGACGGGGTGGAAACCGCGTACGAGTACCGGGACCGCGGCGGCTACCGCCCGGTGGGTTCGGTGCAGGCGCTGGCCGCCGCGGTCGAGCAGAGCGGGCTGCGGGGCCGCGGCGGCGCCGGGTTCCCGTTCGCGGTGAAGGTCGGGGCGGTCCGCTCGGGAACCCGGGCGGGCGCCGGAATGCCGGCGGGCTGGACCGAAGCGGTGCTGGTGGCCAACGGCGAAGAGGGCGAACCCGCGTCGTTCAAGGATCGCTGGCTGCTACGCAACCGGCCGCATCTGGTCCTCGACGGTATCCGGCTGGCCGCCCTGCTGGTGGGTGCCCGGCGCGGTTATGTCTACGTCTCCGATCCCGAATCGGCCCGGACGGTCCAGGCCGCTCTCGACGAACTCGGCGGCGCGCTCCCGGAGGGCCCGGAACTGGCGGTGATACAGGTCGAACCCGGCTACGTGGCGGGTGAGGAATCGGCCGCCGTCCAGGCGATCAACGGCGGTCCCGCCAAACCCACCGACAAACCGCCCCGCCCGTTCGAATCGGGTGTGGCCGGTCTGCCGACACTGATCGGCAATGTCGAAACACTCGCGAATCTGCCCTTCCTGGACCGGTGGGGCGCCGACGCCTACCGGGCTGCCGGCACCGCCATGTCCCCGGGGACCTTCCTGTCCACCGTGACGGTCGCGAACCGCGAGCCCGTGCTCTACGAACTGCCGCACGGCCTCCCGGTCGGCGAACTCCTCGCGCTGCACGGAGTATCACCCGCGGCGGTGCGCGGCGCACTGATCGGCGGATACTTCACGGGCCTCCTGGACCGTAGCGTGCTCGACCTCACCCTCGATCACGAAACCCTGCGCCGGGCCGGTGTGGGCCTGGGCTGCGGCGCGCTGTCCGTGATCACCGAGGAATGCCCGGTGGCGGTCGCGGCGAGCGTCCTGAACTACTTCGACCGGGAGAACGCCGGACAGTGCGGGTCGTGTTTCAACGGCACCGCCGCGATGGCGGCCGCCACCACCGCGCTGGCCGAGGGCCGGGCCGCCCCCGACGATCTGCGGCGGTTGCGCCGCTGGTCGACCGTACTGCGCGGCCGCGGCGCCTGCGGCACCCTGGATGCCGCCTGCAACACCGCCGCGGGACTGCTCGATCGATTCGCTCCGGAAGTGGCGGCCCATCTCGACAACCGGTGCCCGGACTGCGCGGTCGGCCCCACCACCGACCATGCCCCCTTCCGGGTCGAAACGGAGGCGTTGCTGTGAAGATCAAACTGGACCGCACCCGCTGCGACGGGTTCGGGATCTGCGCCAGACACGCCCCCGACCGCTTCCCTCTCGACGATTGGGGCTACGCCGTCCTGGCTGGTGATCCGACACTCGACTCCGCCGAGGAGCCCGCCGTCACCCGGGCGCTACTCGACTGCCCGGTCCACGCGATCACCACCCTGCCCGAGCAGGAGCGACCGTCCGGCACCGCACCGTAGCTGGTAACCCGAATGCCGTGGGCGACCGGAAGGTGCAGCCTCGGCGATCTCGGTGCCGGCTCGGCGGGTCAGGCCGGTCGGATGGCGTTCACCGGGGTAGTTGCCCCATCGACGAGGGCGGGGCCGGGGTCATTGTGGGTCCCAGGTATGGGTGTGAGGGTTCCAGCGACCGTGGGTGCGGGTGCCGTCGAGCAGGGGGTTGAGAGCGGCGCCGATGAAGCCGAGAGCGGTGCCGAGGTCGTGGCGTTCTTCGGGCAGGCTGGTTTCTTCGGCCATGGCGGGGTAGGCGCGTTCCCATTCGGGGCCGGGCGCGCGCAGTGCGGTGGGTAGGTCGAGGCCGCGACGGTGTCGCTGGATATCGAGGGCGGTATGGGTTTCGGCGGCATCGAAGGCGAAGCTCTCGACGATCGGACAAAGGTCAGCGAGGTCACGCCATCGACTGGAGGGCTGGAGAGTGACACCGTATCGGGCGGTCACGGCGCAGATTTTGTCCGCGACCTGGCTGGGTATGGGGATAAGGCGCACCGGTGGCAGTGCGGCGAATCCGTCGAGGTCGAGGATCGGGGTAGGGGCAAGGTCAGCTCGGCGCCTGCGGCGGCGTCGCCGGTGAGTTGTTTGGCCAGCTCGACCCGGAAGACGAAGGGGTCGGTTTCGGGCTGCGCGCCGCCGAGGCGGCGTAGTTCATCGATGGCGTCGGTGGGGGTTCCGGTAGTAATCGGCCATGTTGCGGGCGAACCGGTCGAACTCGGTCGTGGTGAGCACTATCGGCCGCCCGTTGGCGGCCGCCGTGAGGGGGGTGACGGCGACCAAAGCCAAAGCTGTCCGGCTGCAGTGGTGTCCGTTTCGTACAAGACCGGCAGTGGTTGTGCCCATATCGTCTGGAATGTGTATCCAAACTCGGTTCTCATGGGTGACACCGCCCGCCTGCTCAGTGCGCTGTCGTCGTTCGCAGTCCTTTTCTCACCCGGCCGTCCGGGCCACGGCGAATGCGTATGTCCCGGATGACGACCTGGCTGTCCCCTTCCGACGAGTGCTATCGCAACGAGTTGAGCACCGACAATTGCTCGGTCGTCCACCACCCGCGGGTGGTGTGTCCCGTCGCGTCGCCGGCCGATGTGGCGGACGCGGTGACTTTCGCGCGCGAGCGGGGCCTGTCGGTCGCGGTTCAGTCCACCGGGCACGGAATGTCGCGGGCCGCTGACGGTGTTCTCGTGACCACACGGCGGCTGTCCCGCGTCACGATCGACCCTGTCCGGCGCCGGGCGTGGGTCGGCGCCGGCGCCCGCTGGCGCGAGGTGATCACCGCCGCGGCCGAGCACGGCTTGGCGCCGTTGAACGGGTCGAGTCCACACGTCGGGGTGATGGGGTACGTCCTCGGTGGCGGCGTCGGGATGCTGGGCCGTCAGTACGGATACGCGGCGGACCACGTGCACTCCATCGAACTGGTCACCGCCGACGCCGTGGTTCGCACGATCTCCCCGGCCACGGATCCGGAGCTGTTCCGCGTGGTCCGCGGCGGCAAGGACAATTTCGGGATCGCCACCGGAATCGAGATCGATCTCTTCCCGGTGACCGGTTTCTACGGCGGCAGCCTCTACTTTTCGGCCGAGCACGCGCGGGAGTTGCTGAACCGGTATGTCCGCTGGACCGCCGACCTTCCGAACACCCTCGCCACATCGATCTTCCTGCTCGGCTACCCGGATCATCCCGATATTCGCCCGGAGCTGCGGGGGCGTTATATCGCACAGCTGCGCATCGCGTATTTCGGCCCATCCGGGGAGGCAGAGTCGCTGCTCGCGGCGATTCGGGAGGTCGGGCCGCCGGTTCTCGACACGGTGCGGCCGATGCGCTACACCGAGATCGGGATGGTCCATCACGAACCGGTCGGGCGGTACACGGTGCACGAATCCGGTTTCTACAGCGGACCTCTCGAAGAAGCCGATGTCGACAGCATTCTAGCGGTCGCCGGGACGGATGCCGCCGAACCGCTCGGTTTCGAACTGCGACACCATGGCGGCGCGTACCGGAAACCGCCGGAGGTACCGAATGTCGTGGGCGGACGCGACGCCGAATTCACGGTGTACCTCAGCTCGGCCATCGACCCCCGCCACGATGCCGACCGGGCCCTACACGCTTCGGCCCGAAACCGATTCCGCCGCCTCGACAGGGGCAGCATGCTGAATTTCCTCGGTGCTCACACCGACCCGGCCGTGGTGGCAGCCGCCTTCAGTGCCGCTGACCTGCAACTGCTCCACGCGGTCAAGAACCGCGTGGACCCGCACAACCTCTTCCGCGTCAACCACAACATCGCACCGCTGACGAAAGGCTGAACCATGGCTGTCTCTCTCGACCTCATCGGTATCGTCACCACCGACCTGGCCCGATCGGTCGCCTTCTACCGTGCTCTCGGCATCGAAACACCCGAGATCAGTGGCAGCGAACCCCATGTCGAGGTCGTACTCCCGAACGGACTGCGGCTTGCCTGGGACACCCTCGACACGATCAGGAGCTTCGATCCCGACTTCACCCAGGCGGCCGGCGGGCACCCGGTGGCCCTCGCGTTCGCGACCGCGAGCCCGTCCGATGTCGACGCACTGTACAAGACCGTCGTCGCAGCGGGTTTCCACGGCCATAAGGAGCCGTGGGACGCCGTCTGGGGACAGCGCTACGCCATTGTCCACGATCCGGATGGCAATACCGTCGATTTGTTCGCTCCCTTGCCCTGAGCGATCGCCTTCCGGAGGGTCGGGTGGGAGGCCTCCGGTTGGCGCTGCTCGAGCCGCTACGCCGGGAACACGCGTGGATATGGCGTCGACACCACCCGGTGGTCTACTACGAACGATCCGCGTCCACGGCGGAGTCAGCCCAGCAGCGAACCCGGGGTGAGCCCGGTCATTCGTCGCGTGTCACGGCTGAGGTGCGCCTGGTCGGCGTAACCCACCGTGACCGCCACCATCGACAGCGTGGCGTCCGGCGCCCGGCGAGCCAGCCGGACCGCCCGCTGTAGCCGGCCCACGACCTGAAGTGTCTTCGGGGTCAGCCCGGTCTCCTGTTCGACCAGTCGCCGCAGATGACGAGGTGTGAGCGCGACACGATCGGCAACGGTGTCGACTGTCGTTGTCGCCGCGGTCAGCAACTCGACCGCCTTCTCCACTCGCGGATCGACGGTGAGGCACGGCCACAACGAGTGCGCTGTCAGCTCGTCGAATTCACCCGCGCCGAGACTGCCGACGAGCGCGCGAGCGACCCGACCGGGCAACAGGTCGTCTACCGCCATCGCCGTGTCCCGCAGCTCGGAACCCGCCACGCCGGTCACCGAGCGCAACGCTGCCGTGTGAATACGCGCGCCATGCAGAACCGTTCCCGGCGACAGCGCCGGCAGGTCGACCGTCGTGGCGGGGCCGACGAGCCAGCTCCGGCCGGTACTGCTCACGATGAAGTCGGCGTGGTTGTCCGGAATCACGCGCTGGGCACCGCCGCCGACCCGATGGGTCCACCTGCACAGAAACCCGGTGCTCGATCCGGCGAAGGCGATCTCACGGTAGTGACTGTGTCCGTCCTCGAGACCCTCGCTGTCGGCGGGCCGACCGGGCAGAGTTCGATCCACTGTTCTCACCACCTCTCGGCCGCAATTTGCCGCAGTTCACCGAACCTCCATTATTGCTCAGTGCCCGTGTCGCATGCGGTTGCCTGTTCCTTTTATGGCATCCGCTGGTTCATGTAGCGGATGGTTTCAGAGCCTGACGCACTCGCGCCCGGGGTTGCCTCAGAGCGCCGGGCGGTGTTCCGATCGGTCGGCTGACAGGCATGGCCGGCAGCAGGCGCCGCAGGATCGCACCGGGCGACCCCGGTCACCTCGCTCACGGCTGCGACTGCGTGTGGTCTTCCTTCACCCCACGAACCCGCCGAGCGCTTCGGCGAGCAGATCGATCTGCTCCAGCGCTCCGGTACTGGGGAACAGCAGCAGGTCATCGGCTCCGGCCTCGGTGAGGTGGTCGATTTCGTTGCGGAGATGGGTTTCGTCGCCGAGGATATCGGGCCGGATCTGCTCTACATATTCGGCGCCGTAGTAATGCTTCACGTACGCCTCGGCGATCTCGGCGGCGCCCGGACCGAGGCAGAAGTAGCGCTCCACGACCACCCGCGGCCGGCCGGGACGCCGGGCGCGACTCCACTCCCGGTGCACGGCCTCGATACCTGCGTGCAGGGTCTGACGACCGAACGACGGCGCCACCCAGCCGCCGGACAGCGCGGCAGCCCTGGCGAAACCTGCGGGCACCACCCCGGCGAGCAGGACGCCGGGCCGGCCCGGCGGCAAAGCGGGCACAGGTCCCGAGGCACCCGACACCTCGCCCCGCCACACCGTGCGCATCGCAGCCAGCGCACTCTCGAACGCGGCCCCCCGACCGGCCAGGGTGACCTCGCTGACGGCATAATCCTCCGGCCAGCCGCCCATACCCAGCCCCACTGTGAGACGTCCGCCGGAAAGGCGTTCCAGGGAGTCGATCTGCTTGGCCAGGACGATCGGGTTACGCCGATAGCCCGTATTGAGCACAGTGGTCAGCAATTCGATTCGCTCGGTGCGCGCCGCCGCGGCAGCCAAGGCCACAAGTGGGTCCAGATTGTCGTAAACCAGCCGGTCGATCACGGCGAGCGAGTGGAAACCACGCGCCTCACTCGCGGCGGCCCAGTCACCGATCGCTGTGGGATCGCTTCCCGGTACAGCGGCGGGCAGACCGATTCCGATCCGCAACTTTCCTCCTCAGATCATGGTGGTGTAGCGGCCTCGCGCGCCTGCGGCCGGGACGCCAACCACCTGAAGCCGCCACGGATGATCGGCCACGAAGCCAGAAGCGGGACCGAGCAACCCGAAGCCTCCTCGAACGCCTCGAATTCCCAAGCAGTCAACCTATGTAGTCGGCCTTGGGCCAGGATTGAACGAATCGGACATCCGCTGTGTCGCGGCAGCCGAGCCACCATCCACCGCATCATCAGCGGCACCCCGCCACGGACGTAACCGCTGGTCCAGGCAACTTCGTTGTTTTTCGCGCGATTACCAGGGGTTCGGGACTGGTGAGATCGCGTATTCAACTGTCGCGGGTTGTCGATGGTCCAACCCTCGAGGGACCGGAACCGGGGTGCGGTGATGTGGCGGCTCCGGGTGTCCGCGATTTCGGTCGCGAGCTTGGTTGTGGTGACGTGGGTGGTAGTCGAGAGCGTCGGCGACGACCGGACGGGCAGCGAGTGCAGAGACGGCGTGCATGAAGCTCGTCCTCTTGCCCGCGGCGCGAGCACCGGTAGTCGGTGGCGAAAGCGGTGCAGTCGGTCCAGATCGGCCCGCACGACTCCGGCTCAGTAGGGGCCGATGGCGAAGAAAACCGCATTCGGTCTGCGGAATTCGAACGGCAGTTCGTCATCCAACCAGTCCTGATGGACGCCCCCATCGAGCTGTCCGACGCCCTCACCGACGATCACACGCCATGTCAGTGGCTGCAGTTTTGCGATCACCCGGCAGGGAAGGCTTCCTGGCACCCGGGTCCGATGGACTTCGTAACGCATGGCCGTCAGATTACCGAGCATCCGCACTGTTCGATGTCTCCGTTATCGGTGCCAAACGGGGTCACGGACGGGTGAAATCGCATACTAATCGTCGCGGGTTGTCGACGGTTGCCAGCTAGCGGGTGACCGAAGCCGTGGGCCGGAGGCGTAGCGGGACCAGTCGGTCGAGGCGTGGGCAGCGGCCCGGGTAGTTGTCTTGTGGTGGTAGCCGAGGGCGTCGGCGACGACTGGTGCGGGTAGTTCGAGGACATGCTGGTGCAGTGCGCCGACGCGGCCAGCGGTGCTGGGAATGCCGAGGGCTTTGATCGATGCCCCGAGTGTTCCGGGGTGCATGGGTTGTCCGGCGCGGCGGCCCGGGAACAACCAGCGGGCTTCGCGGTTGGTGGCGGTATTCATGTTGGTGCGCTGGTCGATCCAGGACAGCAGCAGCTCGGCGACTGGGCCGGGGACCGGTGACGGTGGGTCACCGAGCCGCAGTCGAACGGTGCCGCTGTCGACGATCACGTCGTCGAGAGTGAGCCGGACGATGCGGCTGACGGGCTGGGCATAGAGCAGCACGATCGCCGCCGCGACGCGGGACCTCAGTGGTTGGTCGGGCTCGGTAAGCAGTCGGCCGAGCAGGTCGATCCTCTGCTGTTGTGGCATCGGTGTTGCCGGGCCGATCACGACGGTGGGAAGGCGGAATCGGCGGGTGAGCTTGTTGGCGATGCACCAGTGCAGAAACCCGCGGATTGAGGTGCGGGCGTGGACATTGTGTTCGACATGCCAGGCGTCGATGTCGGCCTGTCCGCAGTGGCCAGCTCGAGGTCGTGTTCGGCGAGCCAGCCGAGGAACTGTGTCGCCTGGGTGATCTGGGAGCTGAAGCCCCGCCGGCTGCTGACGGTGAGTGGATTGCGTTCGGCTCGTGCCCGCAGCCGGGGCGCAACGTCCCAGGCGCCGAACCGCTTGATCAAGCGGGCATGCTCCGGATCGGTGACGGCGGCCAGATGCCTGATCGTCCAGCGTTCGAACGCGCAGATCTGTTTGTCGACCTGGGGCAGGATGCCGCAGGTCATCAACAGTTCTTCGAGGTGCGCGGCCGCGCGCCAGGGCGAAAGTGCGTGGAATGCCTCGTGGGTCAACGCGATCTCGCCGCGGCCGAGTTCGGCCAGCAAATCCGCGGGCGCGCGGTCGCGGCACTTGCGGTGTTTGAGCCAACACAGCCCGGACAGCGGCGAGCTCATTGTCAGCAGCTGCGCGGCGAGCGGGGCGAGTTCGGTTCGGACCCGGCCGGTGTCGTCACTGAGCAGATCGGCGAGTTCGTCGGCGAAGGTGCACCGCGTGCAGAGGCGTCGACCGTGAAGTTTGCCTTCGTGCCCGCAGCGCGAACAGTGTTAGGAGACCGCGAATCCGGCGCAGTCAGCGCAGATCGGTGCGTGATCGACCGGGCGCAGTCCCGGCAGTGGCCGGTTGTCGCCGCAGCCGGGGCAACGTCCGCAGACTCTCAGCGCCCGGTCGTGGCAGGTGCGGCAGACCTTCCCATCGGGCCAGGTCGCGGCGAAGCAGCCGAACCGGCCGCAGCGAGCGCAGTGCGCCTTGTGCCAGCGCTCATACTGCTCGGTGGTCCGATAGGACGGGCTCACAGGTCCGGCAGGATCCGGGCGGCGCGTGGCCGAAGCTTGGCGACGTTGGCCGGGACCGGGCCGGCCAGGTCGTCGGTGGCGGTGCGGCTGACCCCGGCGTTCTCGGCGGAGGTGGCGACCAGGTCGGCCGGGGTGCAGCCGAGAATGTCGCAGAGCGCCGAAAGTACTTGCAGGGAAAGCCGTTCCGGTGTTCCCGAGACCAGGCGGTGAACTTGGGAGGCGGACAGGTTGATGCCGCGCTCGTGCAGCAACGGGGCCAGTTCGGTGGCGTTGAACTTGCCGCGTGTGGCCATCAGCTCACGCAGGCGCCAGGTGTAACCGACGGTTCGTTTCATGCGTTCATCCCTTTCCGGGAGTCCAAGGCGGCGGCGATGGTGGCGTCGAGTTGTCGGCGCAGGGTGCGGGTACGGAAATCCGACGACACGCAGGTGTAGATCGAGGTCGTGGACGCGTGCTCGTGGCCGACTTGTTCCTGCACGAACCGAGGATCCCAGCCGTCTTCGATCAGATGCGTGACATATGAGCGCCGCAGACTGTGCAGGTCCAGGCCAGTGTCCAGGCCGAGTGCGTCCCGGTAGGCTCCGAAACGGGAGTTCAGCCGCTGGCAGCCGATCCGCAGTCCGCGCTCGGACGGCCAGGCCGCAGGGTTGCCGTCGACACCGAACAACGGACGGATCTCGGTGAACCATTCTTCGAGCACTTCGGGGGTCCAGTCCCAGACCGTCAGCACGCCCCGGCGTTTCGGTGGTGAACCCTTCTTCGCTTTGCCGTAGCGGACCTGGCAGCGACCGAACTGGCCGAACTCGCGTGCGTGTGGGTTGACGCCGAAGTCGGCCGCGTCGAGCATCCGGATCTCGTTGCGCCGCAACCCGAACGAGTACGCGGTCTTGAACAAGGTCGCGTCCCGGAACGCGGGCAGCCAGCCCTTGCGGCCGAACGCGCGGATACGCGCGACTTGGTTGTCGGCGTGCTCGAAGAACGCGTGCAGCTCGGCTTTGGTGAACGCCCGCTTCTTCGGGTCGGATTCGGTGTCCTGGGCGTGGACCGCGGTGTTCCACTCGTGCACGATCTGGATCGGGTGGGTGCCGAACCGTTCTTCGCAGGTCTCCGGCCACTCGTAGAGCGGATCGGTGATGAAGTGACAGAACGACCGGATCGCCTCGGAGTAGGACCGGATCGTCGACCTCTTCAGATCACGCAGCGACCGCAGGTCACCGAGCCATTCGTCGACCATCGCCGGAGCCCACTGCCACGGGAAGGCGTTGACGTAGGCGGTGAACGCCTTCACCGTGTTCTCCCGGCCCTCCACGGTCGTTCTGGCCAGGTTCCGGGCCAGCTGCTGGTTGGCGAACCCCGCCAGCATCGCCTCGAACACCTGCTCCTCCGGACGTAGCAACGACACACCGTCGACGAGGTGCAGCCGCGCACCACCCGGCACCGAACCGCCGAAACCCGCCAAACCGGTCACCTCCATCGGTCGCATCAGATGCGAGAAAGTCGCATCCTATGCGAGTCGACGTGGAATCCGCAGGTAGTTGCGCCGACCTGACCGCTTCGCCTCTACTGGTGGGTCTATCCTCGGCGGTGCAGCCGTGCCGAATCCCGCTGATGGAGGCCGTATTTGCCGCCTCGAACCGGTTGATGCGCACACAGTCGCCAGTTCGCAGCCGATGCAATTGGCGGCGGAAGTAGTAATCGCGCGGAAAACAACGACAATGGCCTGGGACCCGGCAGGTGCGTTGTCGGGTATCCATGCCATGCCGAGGGCCGGGAGCTGGTGGTTATTCTGCCCGAGGCACCGACGCGGCCCATTACCCAACCATGCCGAATCGGTCGAGCGCCACCTGCTCACAGAGTCGCTCCATCCCGCAGCGCCCGTCACACTCGAGATCCGGTGGACCGTATTCCGCGAGGATCCTGATGCGGGGTTGGTTACCTGCTACCTGAGCTCGGTCCAGCCGCAGGGCATTCCGCAACTGATATAGGTCTCGCGAGTAGTGCCGCCATCGGCATACGTCCGAACGGTCGCCGACGCCTCTGCCGGGTATCCGCACCGTGGGCAGATCGAAAAGTGGTCGAGCACCGGGTACACAGTGGTCACCACCGGCGCCTCCCGCCGCGCCACCGACGGGTTCGGCGCCGGTGCCGCGCCACCGTTCGTCAGACGGGATCGAACGACGAGATCAGCCATGAGTCCTCTACCTTCGACAGGGTCACCCGCACACTGCTCGCGGCCAGCGCCGGTTCCGGTTTCTCGGCGCTGGTGGTGCTCTGGTTGATGAACAGCAGTGCCACCGCCGAGTCGTCGTGGAGTTCGGCCACCGCCGAACGCACGATGGTGGCCTCGGTTTTGACCGATTTGTCCTTGGCGGCGGGCGCGATGACCTTTTCGGTGAACTGGGTGTAGTAGTTCAGGAAGTCGCCGGTCATCTTGGATTTCGCGGCCGCGAAATCCTGGTCCAGGGAATCCGGCGAATACGACAGCAGCGCGACGGTGCCCTCGGTGGCGGCCGAGAGGACGTCGTTCTTCGCGGCGTCGCCCCCGGAATCCGGACGGTACTGGAAGATCAGCAGCGAGGTCGCCGTGATCACCGCGACCACGGCCAGCACGGTCAGCAGCACCGTTTCCGGCGAACGCGGCAGGGTACGGAGCGGGCTGGGGATTCTCACGGTACGAACTCCACTTTCGACATCTTCAACTCCGAGCCCTCGCGGGTGACGGTGACACTGAGCCGCCAGACCCGCGGCTCCTGCTGCGCCCCGGCCGTATTCGTGACCCGGGAGACCGCCGAGACCAGCACCACCGCCGACTCGTCGGTCATGGATTCGACCGCGGACGCGGTGATTTCACCTTTGGTCGCCACCTGGGACTGCTGGACGACCTTGGTGAAATCCTCCGAGCGCGTCTGGAAATCGGTGCGGAACGCCCCGGTGGAATGGTCCAGGACCCGTTTCACATCGTCGGCGGCGCGGGCCGCGTCGAGAGTGGTCAGCGCGACGACACCTTCGCGGGCGGCGTTGAGGTACTCGTCCTCGCGTGCCTGTGCCGCGCCGATCTGCTGGTGGTTCCACAGCGAGAAGCCGCCGGCCACCAGGGAGACCACGATGACCAGCACCGCCACGGCCCGGCCGAGCGCGCGACGCCCCGGACGCCGCAGCGCGGGAACCTGCACCTTGCGCACGAGCCGCCCGGTTCTACCCCGGACCTTGCCCGCCGCCTCGTCCGGCGCCGGATCGGCGGCCTTCACCAGGTCGGCCTTCGCGGCCGAGTCCGATTCGGCGTCCACCGCATCGGATTCGGGTTCCCCGGCGGGTTCGGCCGACGCTTCCGGTTCCACCTCGTCGGGCCGCGTCCCGGCAGCGGCCCGCCCTGTGGTCTCCGGATCGTCCCCGACCGCGGATACCTCCGCGGCCACCTCCTCCGGCTCCCCCGCACCGGATCCGGGGTCCTCACCTCCGGCTTCCCGGCGCAATCGCGCGGCCTTGGCGCGGGCGCGGGCCGCGGCCGCGGAGGCCTGGGCGGCGAGCGCCTCGGCCTCCGCCGCCGCGGCTTCCGCGTCGGCCTCCTCGACCGCCAGGTTCAGCGGGTCGCTGGTGGTCTGGGGCATCTATCCCACCTCGATCACTCGTTCTAGTCGCTAGCGGGCAGCGGCTTGGCTTCCTTGATGGACAACGGGGTGCCGCCGACACTCAACGTGCCGGCTCCGGCCTTGGTCACGAGAACCTCCGCACCGGAATCGTCGACATAGCGCTTACCGATCAGATTCCCGTCCGCGAAGCCCTCCTGCGGGCCGCCTTCCACCGCCGCGGCGCCGCCCTCGAGCGGCACCATCGGGACTCCGCCCGCCCGCAGATCGTCGAGGCTGTCGGCGGCCCGGACGATGATGACCTGGGTATCGCAGACCTGACTCCGTAGCCGGGTACCTGTCTTGACCATGAGCGTTGTTCCTTTCGGGCTGCGCGGCTACGCGCCGGCGGTTTCGCGGGTCAGTTCGGCGACGAGTTCTCGGCGCAGAATCTTTCCGGTGGGGGTGGCGGGAAGTTCCGCGCGGAAGACGATCCGGTCCGGAGTCCGCGAACCCCGCAGGCCGGACCGGACATAGGCGCGCAACTCCTCGGGGTCGGGGGTCTGCCCGGGTTCGGCGGGCACCACGACGGCGACGATTATCTGCCCCCATCCGGGGTCCTCCACGCCGACGACCGCGACATCGTGCACGGCCGCGTGTTCGACCAGGTAGTCCTCGATCTCGGCAGGGGCGATGTTCTCACCACCGCGGATGATGGTGTCGTCGCTGCGACCGTGGATGAACAGGTAGCCCTCGTCGTCGAGCACCGCGAGATCCTTGGTCGGGAACCAGCCCTCGGCGTCGAGCACCGAACCGATGCCCGTGTAGCGGCCCGATACCTGCGGCCCGCGGACGAAGAGTTCACCGGCGACGCCGGCGGGTACCGCCGCGCCGCCCTCGTCACGGATCTGCACCTCGATACCGGGTACCGGCTGCCCCACCGAACCGAGCCGCCGCACGACCGCGTCGTCGTCGGAGGCCAGCGCCGTGCGATGGTCGTCGGGACCGAGTACCGCGATGGTGGAGCTGGTCTCGGTGAGCCCGTAGGCGTTCACGAATCCCACCTCGGGCAGCAGTTCGAGCGCGGTGCGCACCAGCGGCAGCGCCACTTTCGAACCGCCGTAGGCCAGGGTGCGCAGCGTGGGCAGCCGTGAGTCGGCGGCCTTCAACCCGGTGACGATCCGGTCGAGCATGGTCGGGACGACCGTCGCCGTGGTCACCCGTTCGGTATCGATCAGCCGGATCCATTCCTGCGGATCGAAATTGCGCAGATACACCATCTTGCGCCCGGCGTAGAGGTTCGACAGGGCCGCGCTGACCCCGGCGACGTGGTAGGGCGGCACACAGATGAGCGAGACGTCGTCGTCCGCGGCGGAAGCGAATTCCACGGTTCCGGTGATGTAGCTGACCAGATTGTTGTGGGAGAGTTCGACCGCTTTCGGCTGCGAAGTGGTGCCGGAGGTGAACAGGACCACCGCGGGCCCGTCCGGGTCCGGATCGGCACCGGCCGGATCCGAGGTCCGGGCGCGGTCCAGGAAATCCGCGGAGGTCCACAGCCGGTCGGCGGTCCCCGCGACCGCGGTGCCGTAGGCGTCGTCGTGGATCACCAGCGGCGCGTCCAGGCGCCCGATGAGTTCGGCGAGTTTGTCGCCGCTGAGCCGGTAGTTCAACGGTGTGAACGGCACTCCGGCCCGCGCCGAGGCGAAGATCAGCAGCGGCAGGAGCGCGCCGCCGGTGCCCACATAGGCGACGCTGCGCGCCCCGGAGCCCGCGAGTGCGCCCCCACCGCCGTGCGCCAGGGCGTCCAGTTCGGCACCGGTCCAGCGCGATTCGCCGGATACGATGGCCACGCGGTCCGGTTCGTTCGATGCCGCCATATCCAGCAGTAGCGAAATACTCATGCGACTACTTCCTGCATGCCGAGCGCCGCGAACCAGCGCCCGACCGGGTGTGATATCGGAATTCTCGAAAAACGAGAATAACATATCCGCTGGCCCGCGACCCCGATTCGACAGACCATACGGTCCCTTTCAGGCCCCTCACCGGCGGCTTCCCGCAACTCCGTCCGCGGCGCCCAACGCCCCGAAAGCGCAGAGATTCCAGACCTCGGTCGCGGTGATCGGATGCGGTTCGTCCGGACGGGCGTTCTGCGCCACGAACATCACCGTCTGCAGCGTCATGGCTGCCAGCCGCCGGGGCCGGGTACGCGCCCGGAGGTATCCCGCCGCCTCGGCGTCACCCATGAGATCGACGAGCAGTTCGAACAACGACGCGTGCGCGACCTGGATCTCGATCGGATCCGACATCAGCAACTGGGGTGCGAATTCGGTGAACAGGGGCCGGTGCGCGCCGGGATCGGGACGGCAGAACTCGAAGGTCAGCTCCACCGCCGTGCGCAGCCTGGCCAGTGGATCGCCGTCGTTGGCGGTGGCCTCGCGCACCTGATGGGCCACCTTGGCGATCGCTTCCTCGTACAGCGCGAGCAGCAATTCGTGCTTACCGTCGAAGAGCAGATAGAAGCTGCGCAACGACTGCCCCGCCCGGTCGACCACCTCGTGCATGGTGAAATCGGTGCTGCCGCGCTCGGTGATCAGTGTCCGCGCCGCATCCAGGAAACGCTGCACCTGCGTGCTGCCGAACAGCTTGGTGGTGCGGACCGAACGAGCGTCGATCCGCTGCTGCAGGGTCAGCCCACTGCCGGTACTTCGCATCGCCGTACCTCCCATCACCGGCCGCGCCGGCACAACACCTCGTCACAGGCACGCGACGCCCGCCGGGGACCGATATACCGGTCAGGCCGGTCGCACCGCCTACGGAAACTAGAATATCCCTATGAGAGAATGATATTCTCATATTTGGCCAAAGGGAGGTACATCGTGCAGCTGACTTTCGACGAGGACGTGGAACGATTCCGCGCCGAGTTCATCACGTTCCTCGACGAGCACCTCCCACCCGAGGCGGTGGCGGTCGAACGGCCGGGGTCCAGCTCGCATATGCCCGGCTGGGCGCGGGAATGGCAGAGCCTGCAGTTCGATCACGGCTGGCTGGTCCCGGGGTACCCACCGGAGTTCGGTGGCCGCAACGCCACCGTCTTGCAGCAGTACGTACACCGGGAGGAACTGGGCGCGCGCGGTATCTACGAGAGCTGCAACCCTCAGGGGCAGGGCATCATCGCCGCCTCCCTCATCACCTTCGGCACCCCCGAACAGCAGCAGCGGTGGGCCGTGCCGATTCTGCGCGGCGAGATGCCCGCGGCACTGGGCATGAGCGAACCCGGCGCGGGCTCCGACCTGGCCGGCCTGCGCACCCGCGCGGTCCGCGACGGCGACCACTTCGTGGTCACCGGCCAGAAGGTGTGGACCTCGGGCGCGCACGATTCCGATGTCATCCTCACCTTCGTCCGCACCGATCCCGACGCGCCCAAGCACAAGGGCATCTCGGTCCTGCTGATCCCCACCGACACTCCCGGCGTGCGGCGCCGCCCGTTCGCCTCCGCCTGCGCGGCCGACGATCTCGATTTCAACGAGGTCTTCTTCGAAGAGGCCCGGGTCCCGGTGGAGAACCTGGTCGGTGAGCTGGACAAGGGCTGGACGGTGGCGACCGGCTCCCTCGGGCACGAGCGCACCCTGCTGTGGATGAGTTTCGCGCAGCGTCTGCGCATGCTGGTGCAGGATTTCGAACCCCGCACCGCCCTCGATGCCGACCGCTACGCCACGGCGGTGATGGACCTGCAGGCACTCGAACTGCTGGGGTCGACGGCACTGGCGAAGGAGGCCCGGGGCGAAACCGATGTGGCCTCGCTGTCGGTGCTCAAACTGCTGGGTTCGGAGGGGGTTCAGCGGGGCCTGGAGGCCGCGCTCGACGCCGCCGGACCGGAAGGACTGAACCATCCGGGGGTCACCTCCCGGCACAGCCTGCTGAACCTCGAGGATCACGCACCCAGCTGGTTCGAGCGGTATATGCGCAGTTTCTCCGGCACCATCGCCGGCGGCACCTCGGAAATCCAGCGCAATATCATCGCCCAGCGCGTACTCGGGCTGCCGCGGAGCTGATTGCCGGGGTTCGTACCCATCGGCCGGCGCCGGCTTCCCGGGCCCGGTGCCACATCGAATCGCGAAGGGCGGGAGCGGGTAAACCCGCTCCCGCCCTTTCATGTTCGGGCCCGCTTCAGCGCGGCAGCATCTCCTCCCAGCTCCCGTGTCCCTGCGACACCAGATCGGTTTGCCGGTAGAGCTGCCCGTCCGGAGCCAGGTACTCACCGGTATTCGGGTCGTACTGGGCGTAGGCCACCGCCGGCGCCGCCGCGCCACCGCCCGAGGTGTCCGCGGCCGGGGCGTTACCCGGCGGCGGCGAGAACCGCGAATCCGGCGGAATACCCTGCCCCTCGAGCTCGGGGTCGCGCGGGTAGGGGCCGACCACCGGCTGTTCCGGGGCCACCGGCACATACTGCTGATCGCTGTTGCAGAGGGCTGCCGTGGGGGCACGTTTGGACGGATCGTTGGCACACGGGATGTTGCGGGCCCCGCGTACCGCCACCGAGTTGTCCTGCGGCAACTTGCAGTACAGATTGTCGGGTGTGTCGATGGTCGTGGTGTCCTGCGGGGACCGCCATTCCGAGGGCGGCAGGAAGCCGACCGTGCAGGCGGGCGGATCCGAGACACCGCTGATCCGGAAGTCACCGAGACCCAGCCCGGAGGCGTTCTTGGTCGGCTGGACCGCCTGGACCAGCGAAACCACCGGCGGCAACAGCACCAGCAGCTGTTCCAGGCTCGCGTTGTAGGTCACCGCCAGCTGGCCGACCGAGGTGAGGTTCGACAGCAGCACCGGCAGGGTGAGATGCAGACCGTCGAGCAGTCCGGCGACCTCGTCGGCCATAGCCGGACCGGAGTGCAGCACCTGCCGGATCTGCGGATCGTTGGCCACCAGCTGACCGGTGACATCTGCCGTGGCACGAGTCCAGATGCGGATCGCGTCGGCCGACTGCACCTGGGAATCCAGCAGCGGCTGCGCGTCCTGCACCAGGGTGCGGGTGGCGTCGCCGACCCCGTTCATCTCCGCGGTCAGTGTTTCGGCCGAGGTCAGCAACGAGTCGAGGTCGGGGCCGGCGCCGTTGACGCCGGTGAACATCTCGTCCAGCAGCCGGCGCAGATCATCCTTGGGGATCGTGTCCACGAGCGCGCTGAGTTTGTCCAGCATCGGGCCCACGGGCTGGGGTACCGAGGTGTCCACCCGCTCGATGGTGGCACCGTCGTAGAGGTACGGCGGCGAATCGGTCCGTGGGAGCAGATCCACGTACTGCTCACCGACGGCCGACACACTGCGCACCTCGGCGGTCAGATCGGCGGGGATCCGATGCGACGAGTCGATCGCCAGCCGGGCGCGGACACCGTCCTGGGTGAGTTCGACCCCGGTGACCTTGCCGACCCGGATCCCGCGATAGGTCACATTGCCGAACCGGTAGAGACCACCGGCCTCGGGCAGTTCCACGGTGACGCCCATATCGCCGACCCCGACCAGGGTCGGCAATTTCATGTAGACCACCGACATCACGACCAGGCCGATCACCGACAGGACGCTGAAGATGACCAGCTGGGCACGGACGAAGCGGGACAGCAGCATCAGCCGCCTCCAATCCCGGGGGGCAGGGGTAACTGGGGAAGCTGGATCTGCGGCAACGGGAACGGCAGGCCCGGCACCGGCACCGGCGCCGGTGCGGGTGGCGGTGGGGGTGCCGGAGCCTCCGCGGGCGCCGGGGCGGGAGCTGCCACCGGGGGCGGGGTGATCCCGAAACCGAGCGGGTTCTTGGTCTGCTCCGCGTATCCCGGATCACCGACGGCCGCCTGGATCACCGCGGTCGGATCACCCCACGGGGTACCCAGCAGCAGTTCGCGGCGCAGCCGCGGGATCGTGAGGTCCACGGTCGCGAACAGGTTGATGAAATCGCCGCGCACACCGTTGTCCACGAGGTACTGCCCGTAGGGGAACACCGTGGCGAACTGGATGGCGGAGTTGATATCCGGACCCACATCGGCCAGCGCCTTCAGCGTGGGTTCCAGATTGCGCAGGTTGGTGAGCAGATCGTCGTGTACCGCGGTCAGCACAGTGTTGGTGGTATCGCTGAAGGTGCGCAACCGGTCCAGTGCGGTGACCAGATCGGGCCGTTCGGCGATCAGTACGTCCAGCGCCGGCGGGATCTTCTGCAACGCCTCGGTGAGCCGGTCGCGCTGCCCGGCGAAGGTGCCGCCCAGGCGGTTGAGGTTGTCGATGGTGGCGACGATATCGGCGCGCTGCCCGTCGAGCGCGCCGAGAAATACGTCGAGGCGGTCCAGCAGCGAGCGGATATTGGTCTCCCGGCCCTCGAACGCCGCGCTGAGACTGCCGACGATATCGCCGATCTGCCCCAGACCTCCGCCGTTCACCACGACCGACAGCGACGCCAGGGTCTGTTCGGTGGAGGGGTAGGTCGCGGTCTCCTGCAACCCGATCCGCGCACCGGGTTCGAGCCGGCCTTCGGGCTCCTGCCCGGGTGGCGGATTCAGGGCCAGATGCATCGACCCCAGCAGGCTGGTCTGCCCGACCCGGGCCTGCGCGTTGGCCGGGACCACCTGTCCGGGCTGGATGGACACCTCCACCACCGCGTGCCAATTCTCCACCCGGATATCCCCGATACTGCCGACCACCACATCGTCGATCAGCACCGGTGAATTCGGGGTGAGGGTGCCGACATCGTCCATGTCCACATACAGCGTGGTGGCGTCGGGCCCGCGGCCGGTGACCCCGGGCAACGGCAGCGAATTCACGCCGTCCCAGGAACAACCGGCGCCGGCGAACACCACGCACGCGGCGCCGAACACCGCTGCGCGGAATCTGCGCCGGTTACACGGATCGCTCATATGATCACCGCCCACCGGGGAACAGGATGTCCGCGAGCGTGGGCGCCGGTGGCGGCGGAGGCGCCGCCGGATCCACGCCCTGCGGAATCAGCTGGGGTTCGCTGTAGATGACCTTCTCCGGTGCCGCCGAGGGTCCCAGAACCGGATTCACCGGCACGGGGAGGTAGTTGAAGTTCATCAGTCCCAGTACGGGCCCGAGGTAGTCGCGGCATTTGCGGGCCGCCTCTTCCGCGCCGATGTTCTCCACGCTGGCGATACCGCCGCAGACGAACTCGATCGGGTTGGAGAAGTTGTTGAGCACGAATACCCCTGCCTCGGTACCGGTATCGGGGTTGTAGATGTTGTAGAAGTTGGCCAGGCTGGTCGGGAAGATATGCAGCAGTTCTTCGAGCTCGCCGCGGTTGTCGACCAGGTTCTGCGTGACATCGGCCAGCCGGCCGACCTGTTCGGTGGCCTTGCCCCGGTTCTCGGCGACGAACCGCTGCACTTCGCCCACCGCGATGGACAGATTGTTCAGCGCCGCGTCGAGGTCGGAGCGGCTGTCCGAGAGCACGCTGGTCAGCGTCGCGAGCCGGTTCTGGAACTGCACGATCTGCACATTGCTGTCGCGGAGCGCGGTGACGAAGGTCTGCAGATTGGTGATCGTCTCGCCGATATCACCGCTGCCGTCGGCCAGGATCCGGCCCACACCGGACAGTTGCGCGAGCATCTGCCGCAGTTTGTCGCCGTTACCGGCCAGGGCGTCGGCAGTACTGTCGATGAACCGGCCGGCCGGACCCGAGGACTGATCACCGTCGGGGCCGAGTTCGGTGGCCAGGCGCGTGAGCTGGGTTTTGATCTGATCCCATTCCACCGGCACGGCCGTACGCTCCAGCGGGATCACCGTATCGTCGGCCATCGTCGGCCCCTCCCCCTTGTAGGCGGGGGTGAGCTGGACGTACCGGGAGTCGACCAGGCTCTGCGCGACGATCACCGCCCCGGCGTCGGCCGCGATCTCCACGCCCCGGTCGACGTGCAGGGTCATCTCGACCGCGGTGCCCCGGGCCTCGATATCGGCCACCGTTCCGACCTTCACACCGGATACCCGGACATCGTCACCGGGATAGATGGCGGTCGCGGTACTGAACATCGCGCGCACCGTGGTGGGGCCGAGCAGGGTCCGGTTCACCACGACGAAGGCGGCGACCAGCACCGCTATCGCCAGGACACCCGCCCCGGCTTTCAGGATCACGGTCCGGTTCATCGTGGCGCTCCCGGTTGCGGTGCGGGCGGTTGCGGGACAGAACCGCCGAACGCGGCGTCGACGAACGGCCGGATCCATTGGGCAGGGATCAGGTTGGCGACGTAGGCGTTGTAGAACGGGCCGCCCGATACCGCCTCGCCCTGGGTCAGCGAAGCCTTGGCCAGACCTGGGATCGCCTTGGCGATATTGTCCTTGTTCTTCTGCAACATCTCTGTCACCGAGTTCAGCCGGTCCAGGGCCGGACCCAGTTCCGCCTCGTTGTCGGCGACCAGCTGGGTGAGCTGGTCGGCCACCGCCGCCGTGTTGGCCAGCAGCGTGGCGATTGCCTGGCGGCGCTCGTCGAGCACTCCGACCAGCGTATTCGCATTGAGCAGCATGGTGTTGAGCTGACCGCTGCGCTCGGCCAGGATGCCGGTGACCTCCCGGGAGGCGGTCAGCAGATCGCGCAGCGCGGTATTGCGGGTGTTGATGGATTTCGACACCTCGGAGAGCCCGTCGAAAGCCGGGCCCAGCTGCGGCGCGATGGCATCGAGGGTGGAGGACAGCATATTCAGCGAATTGTTCAGCGAATCGGTATCCATCGCGCCGGTGGTGTTGGTGAGATCGCCCAGCGCGTCGGTGAGCGAATACGGCGAGGAAGTGCGCTCCACCGGGATCGTATGCAACGGCCGCAACCGCTCGGCACCGTGCGAGACCAGCGTCATGATCCGCTTGCCCAGCAGCGAACCGGTTTTGATCTGCGCGGTGCTGTCCGCACCGAGCGAGACGGAATCGCCGACGGTGAACAGCACCCGGGCCGCACCGCGGTCGAGCGAGACATCGGTGACGGTGCCGACCTTCACCCCGGAGACGATCACCTCGTCCCCTTTCTCCAGCCCGCCGGCCTCCTCGAATACCGCCTGATAGCGCACGGTGGTGCCCCAGGCGATCACCTGCTGGGACTGCAGTCCCAGCGAGATCACACAGAGCATGAGCACGATGCCGACCAGGCCGTGCCGCAGTAGATGTCTTCCTCGATATCGGAACATCTCAGGGAGCGCACCTTCCGTCGGTCTGCACGGCCGCCGGGATCTCCACGACCTGCCCGGACAGGTCGTTGACCCGTAGCGTCAAATCGCACAGGTAGTACTGGATGAAGTTGCCGTAGGCCCCGGTGCGCACCAGTTTCCGGAAGTTCTCCGGAGCCTTCTGCAGGGCGGTGTCCAGGGTTTGTTTGTCGTTGTCGATATTGGTCGCCAGGATGTTGACCTGGTCGATCGTGCCCGCCAGCGCCGGGCGTCCCTGGCTGAGCAGATCGGCGACCGTGGCGGTGCCGGCCTCGAGGGAGTCGATCGCGGACCCGATCGGATCCCGATCGTTGCTGAGCTGGGTGATGAGCTGTTCCAGCCGATCCACCAGGCCGGAGAACTGGCCGCCTTCGGAGGCGAGTGTCTGCATCACCGTGTTCAAGTTGTCGATCAGCTGTTCGATGATCTCGTTGTTGTCGGCCAGGGCCGCCGAGAACGACGCGGTGCGCCCGAGGATGGAGTTCACCGTGCCCTCCTTGCCCTGCACGATCTCGAGCAGCGACCAGGTCAGCGCGTTCACGTCCCGGGCGTTGAGGCCCTGGATCACCGGTTTCAGCCCGCCGAGCAGTAGGTCCAGATCCAGCGCGCCCACAGTGTTCTCGATCGGGAGCTCACCGCCGGCTTCCAGCCGGTTACCGGGCCGGTCGGTGAGTTCGAGGTAGCGGTCGCCGACCAGATTGAGATAGCGCACCGCGACTTCGGTTCCGGTGGTCAGCGCCAGCGAGCGGTCGGCGTCGAAATCCACCCGCACCCGGTGGTCGTCCTGCAGTTCGACCCCGCGGACCGATCCCACCACGACCCCGGACACCCGCACGGTATCGCCGGTGCGCAGATCCGAGGAATCGGCGAATACGGCCGAATACTCGGTGGTCGACCCGCTGCGGTACTCCCCGAATACGATGATCAGGCAGGCCGAGAGCACCACCATCACCGCGGCGAAGATGCCGAATTTCAGCAGTGGCGAATTCCGCTGGTCCATCAGGGCGCTCCCTTCCCGGCGGCGGCCGGACCGAACAGCGCCTCAGCGAGTGAGGTCGTGTTCAGCGTGAGTCCGGAACGGAACGGCCCGGCCTGCGGATTGGCACCGACATCGGTGACCACGAACGGCGGGAAGTCCTCATAGGCGACCGGCAGCATCGAGCACTGCGGCCCGCCCTTGGCCGCGACCTTCGGCAGATGGTCGGGGTAGCGGTACGGTTCGACACCCCACAGGAAGTTCGCCGACAGCCCGATCCCGGGCACCTGCACCGGCGTCACCGACGACAGGTAGCCCAGACCGTCCAGAGCACAGGTCAGCGCGGTGTGGTACCGGTTGGTGAGGTCGGTGGTCGGAACCAGGGTATCCATGGTGCTCACCAGGCCGGGCCCGTTCTCCCCGATCACCTTGTTGCCGGTATCGGCCAGCCCGATCAGGCTCATCAGCATCACATCGAGCTGCTGCTGCTCCTCCACCACCGTCTGCCCGATCCGGGTGGCGTTGCCGACGGTATCGAGCAGTGCCGGCGACGCGTCCGCGTAGACCCCCGTCACCTGCGGTGCCATCGCGAGATCGGCCTGCAGCGCCGGCAGTCCCGGTTCCACTTTCGCCAGGAACGCCTCGAAGTCGACCATCATCTGGCCCACCCGGTCGCCGCGGCCGCGCATCGCCGACGCCAGCGCGCCGAGGGTCTCGTTGAGCTTCTCCGGCTGGATCTGCGCGAGGACCTGGGTGAGCTGTTCGAAGACGGTATTGATCTCGACCGTCACATGTTCGGCGTCGAACACCTGGCCCGGTTCGAGGTGACCCGACGAGGCCTGCGCCGGTGGTGTCAGCTGGATGTATTTCGCGCCGAACACCGTGGTCGACGCGATATCGACGGTGACATCGCCCGGTATCCGGGTGAGATTGCCGCGGTCGATGGCCAGTTCGATCTCGGCGGTGCCGTCGGCGCGTTCGACGATGGAGTCCACCGCGCCCACCGTCACCCCTCGGAGTTTCACCTCGGCGTCGGGGTACATCACCAGACCGGCCCGCGGCGCGTGCACGGTCACTGCGACGGTATCGGAGAAGCCACCCTGGAAAAGGGTTACCGCGAGCACGACGATTGCCGTACCGGCGGCCACGGCCGCGAGCCCCGCCGCCGGGCGGGCGGCACCGGCCAGTGGCCGCAGCCGGTCGCGCCAGCGCCGGGGCGCGGGCCCGGCGGGGGTCCGCGGTTCGCCCGGCGGCCGGGCGCCACCCGCCCACGGCTGAGTTTCGTTTCCCACCACTGCCATCCCTATCCCGACAGCTCGAAGTTTCCGTTGGACCCGTACACCGCGAGCGAGACCAGCAGCGTCACCGACACCACCGCGATGAGCGAGGTCCGGACCGCGTTGCCCACCGCGGTTCCCACCCCGGAGGGCCCGCCCGCGGCGAAGAACCCGAAGTAGGTATGGATGAGCAGGATGGTGATCGCCATCAGGATCGCCTGCAGGAACGACCACAGCAGGTCTATCGGGTTCAGGAATGTCGCGAAGTAATGGTCGTACAGGCCCGGCGACTGACCCAGGATGACGACCGTGGTGAACCGGCTGGCGAGGAAGGAGGCGATCACCGCGATCGCGTACAGCGGGGTGATCGCGATCATCCCGGCCACGATCCGCGTGCCGACCAGGTAGGCGATCGGTTCTATCGCAATGGATTCCAAGGCGTCGATTTCCTCGTTGATGCGCATGGCACCCAACTGCGCGGTGACACCGGCGCCGAACGTGGCCGCCAACCCGATACCTGCCATGACCGGCGCCGAGATGCGGACATTGATGAACGCCGACAAGAATCCGGTGAGGGCTTCGATACCGATGTCGCCGAGCGAACTGTAGCCCTGCACGGCCAGGGTCCCACCGGCGGCCAGGGTGAGGAAACTGACGATCACCACGGTGCCGCCGAAGGCCGCCAATGTGCCCGAGCCCATACTGATCTCCGCGATCAGCCGGATCGTCTCCCGTTTGTACCGCCACGCCGCAACCGGGGCGAACGCCAGCGCCTTCACATAGAAGATCGCATGGTCACCGACCCGTCCCAGCACATCCACGGGTTTGCGCAACCGGCGGATCAACAGCGGATGCCGGGAGGCCAGAATCTCGGAGGCTGTCATCGGATACCTCCTCTCAACCGGTGGTCAGCTGGATGCCGATGGCCGTGACCATCACGTTGATAGCGAACAGCGCCATGAAGGCGTAGACGACGGTCTCGTTGACGGCGTTGCCGACCGCCTTGGCTCCGCCGGTAACGATCAGTCCCCGGTAGCAGGCGACCATGCCGGCGACGAATCCGAACAGCAGCGCCTTCACCGACGAGATGATCACCTCGTTGAGTCCGGTGAGCAGCGTGATTCCGGCGACGAAGGCGCCCGGGTTGACGTCCTGGACGTATACCGAGAACACATAGCCGCCCAGCACGCCGATGATGCAGACGAGACTGTTCAGCAGGACGGCCACCAGGCCCGACGCCAGCATGCGCGGGGTGACCAGCCGCTGCACCGGATCGATCCCGAGGACCTCCATGGCCGCGATCTCTTCGCGGATCGTGCGCGACCCGAGATCCGCGCACATGGCCGTGGCTCCGGAGCCGGCGACGATCAGCACCGTCACCATCGGGCCCACCTGGGTCACCGCGCCGAACGCGGCGCCCGCGCCGGACAGGTCGGCGGCGCCCAGCTCACGCAGCAGGATGTTCAGGGTGAAGCTGACCAGGACGGTGAACGGAATCGCCACCAGCAGTGTGGGAACCAGCGAGACACGCACGATGAACCAGGACTGCTCCAGGAACTCCCGGGTCTGAAAAGGCCTGCGGAAAGCGAACTTCACCGCGTCGGCGGTCATGGAGAACAGTCCGCCGATCGTCTCGAGCGGGCCCGCGAAGCGGTCCTTGACCTGTATCCAGTACGGGGTGCGGGTCGTCATCCGAACCTCATCGCGGCGGATGGGGTTGCCGCATCGATCGGGCGGTCCCCCGGCAGGCGGGGAATCCGCCCGGGCAACCAGGAAATCGGCATCGGAGTGCTCCTGTCGAACGATCGACGTCGCGATGGGCTGGGCCGGCGGCACGAACCCACCGAGACGGGGGCGGCCCGGGGCGGGCCGCGGCGTGACGAGCGGTACCGGCTACGGCTGCGGAAGAGTCCGGTGGCTGTGCCGTCTGGGCCGGCCTGCTGTCACTATCTCGGTACGGAAATGTCATTCTCAATTTCCAATAGGATGACATCCGCTTGAGGAGAACACAATACTTGCGGGCAAGTTTTCAGAAACCCCCAGGCAGAACGGCCAGGCCGCGGCTACAGCTCGCGAGAAAGCTTCACGACCAGGCAATGTACACCCCACGACCAGCCGCGAGAACGGAAAATAGCCATCCGGGCAATCCGGATGAATTGTGAAATTCAATGTTTCAAATTTGCCCTGCACCGGGCCCGGGAAATGAATTCGCACAAATGCGTACGAAACGGCTCGAACGGGTTACGGACAATTCAGTCCGAATCATCGTGCACCCCGGAATAATACCGGCGAAACACCGCCGACCGACCCCGGCCCACCCGCGGACGACCCCCGTACCGGCAACTGTCCGGGTCAGCCAGAAGCGGGACCGCCGGACCACCGGCACCACGAGGGCCGGCCGCGCTCGCCGCGGACGACCCTCCGCGAACCCCGGAACTACACGGCGGGTACGAGGTCCGCGCACACCGGCGCGTATTCGGTTGCCCCGCTGCGGAAGATCTCACTCGGCGTGACCGCGGTGGGCGACAGACCGGCGGCGACCATGGCCTGCGCCTTGAACGCGCGCGCGGCGTAGCTCAGCCGGTGCAGGACCGGGTCCACACCGTGATCCTGACCGGCGGGCCACCCGTCGCCCCAGACCACGACCTCGATACCGCGGTCCTCCAGGGCCCGCAGGACACCCTTGCGAGCCCGGCGGTCCCTGCTACAGACATCGGCGTTCACGGCCAGCGCCTGCGGCAACCGCCCGGGCACCTCGGTGGCCAGCACCGTATCGAGTTCACGGACCTCGGCGCCGAGAATTTTCAGCGGCCGGATATCGGACGGCTGCGCGAGCAGCACCGTCACATCCCAGCCGGCCACGGATCGATCGAACAACCAACCACCCGCGAACTGGACCGCATCGGCCACGGTCGCCGCCACTACATCGAGCCGGTACCTCATCACTTCTCCTTCGCCGCCAAGTCGCGGGCCAGCGACTGGGTGTAACCGTTGAATACGTCGGCCAGCGGGATCGAACGATCGAGCAGCCATGAGATCTCCATTCCGTTCAGAAAGGCGACGATCTCCACCGCGCGGGTGCGCGGGTCCAAATCTGTGCGGTATCGGCCGGTTTCCTGGCCCCGGCGGATCGCCTGGGTGACGAGTTCGACCGCGGTACGCCAGCGATCGAGCATGCGGTCGTGCAGCGGCGCCTCGGGCATCAGGTTCTCGACCAGGAGTACGACGAAGGTGCCGACCAGCTCGGGGTGGCGCTCCATACGGGTGACGACCTTGCGGATCTCGACGATGAGATCACCGCTGATATCCGCGTCTTCCAGATCCCCGGCGTCACGGGCATCCAGGACGGCGTGCAGCAGCTGCTCTTTCGAGGAGAAATGGTGCAGTAATCCCGCCGAGGTGACCCCGGCTTCGCCGGCGATCTGCGCCAGCGTGGTGCCACGCCAGCCGTTACGGGTGAGGAGCCGCTGCGCGACCGCCAGGATGCGCTGCCTGCGGTCCTCCCCCTTCGCGAGGAGAGAGGCATATGGACGAGGAGCTGTCATGGTCCGAACCCCGATCTGACAAACCTAGTGAACACACAGTAGGTTGGTTTCGATCCTGTGACAAGGGTTACAGAGAAGTTGCCCGCGCAATGGGCCTTCACCTCACGGCCGCGGGCAGCACCCGGGTCGAATCCGCGCCGCCGAACAGTTTCGGCGCCCCCGGCGGAACCCTCATGAAAATAGCATTCTCGCTCATTCACCCGCAGTACAACCAGGAAATCCTGCGCATCTTGTAGAACGCCACTCTCCGATTGTGATAATGTCGTTTTCAGCTTGGCGGCGCACCGCCCGCGACCCGGCCGTTCATCCCGGCGACCCAGCTCGTAGCTGGTCATACCGGATTGCTATAACCCCCGTGACGGCGCGCGGGCGGCGAATACGGCCGCCGACGGCAAATTCGCGAATCACACGATCCATTGGAGGGTCACGATGCCGACTTCGCCCAGTAGTGCTCCGCTGTACCCCCCGCAGGGGTTCGGTCCGCCGAAGGACCGCCGGGGCCGGGCCGAGGGCACCCTCGGGCTTCCCGCCGGCACCGAGGTCTTCTCGGCCGACAACCACATCTCGCTCGCGGACGACATCTTCTTCGAGCGCTTCCCCGAGGAACTGCGGGACAAGGCGCCGCGGGTCTGGTACGAGGAGGGCGCCTACCAGATCGGCCGGAAGGGAAAGTCGTTCCTGCCGGGGGATTTCAGCCGCGTACTGATGCAGTACGACCCACTGGAGGGATCCGGCAGCACCAACCTCGACGCCCGGCTGGCGGATCTGCGCGCCGACGGCATCGACAAGGAGCTGGCGTTCCCCAATTCGCTGCTGGCCCTGCTGTTCTACCCGGACAAGGCGGTCCGCGAACGCTGCTTCCGCATCTACAACGAATACATCGCCGAAGTGCAGGAACGCTCCGGCGGCACGATGTACGGGGTCGGGCTGATCAACTGGTGGGACGCCGACGGCGCCCGCCGGACCCTGTCCGAGCTGAAATCGCTGGGGCTGAAGACCTTCCTGCTGCCGCTGTCGGCCGGCAAGGACGACGACGGCAACGTCATCGACTACGGCAGCACCGCGATGGCCGGGGTCTGGGACGCCATCGAGGAATCCGGTGTGCCGGTATCGCACCATATCGGTGAATCGCCGCTGTCCGCGCCGTGTGAGGTGAACAGCGTCGTGGTCGGAATGATGCACAATGTGGCGCCGTTCCGGGAACTGTTCTCCAAGTACGTGTTCAGCGGCATCCTGGACCGGCACCCCGGCCTGCAGGTCGGCTGGTTCGAGGGCGGGATCAACTGGGTCGCCTCGGCACTGCAGGACGCCGAGCATCTGCACGCGTCGTACCGGCATATGTACAACCGCCCGCTGGAACACGACGTGCGCCACTACTGGGAGAACCATATGCGGGCCTCGTTCATGGTCGACCCGCTGGGGCTGGCGATCATCGACCATATCGGCGTCGACCGGGTGATGTGGTCATCGGACTACCCGCACAACGAGAGCACCTTCGGCTACTCCGAGAAATCGCTGGCGTCGGTCGTCGACGTGCTCGGCGCGGACGCCGCCGCCCGCGTGGTGAGCGGAAATATCAAGGAATTCCTGGGTGTATAGGCCGAGCGCCGAGTGCGAGAAGGACCATATTCGATGACCGCATTCTCCGCCGCGACCGCCGCGGCGATCGAGATACCCGACCTGCCGGACCGCACACGGATGCGCCGGGAGACCGGGGCCCGCCTGCGTTCGGCCATGGCCGAACGCGGCGTGGACGCCGCGATACTGCTGCTGAACAACAATGTCGTCTACGCGACCGGGGCGAATTGGCCACTCGGCGACGCCGGCCTGGCCCATGTCGAACGCCCGGTCGCCGTGGTCACCGTGGACGACGAATGGCCGCATCTGTTCCTGCCCTTCCGGGCCGGGGCGGCGGCGGAGTCCGAGCTTCCCGAGGACCATCTGCATCCGCCGGTGTACCTCGAATTCGACGAGGGCGTAGCGGATTTCGCGCGCGTCCTCGCCGATCTGGTACCCGCCGGCTCCACCTTCGCGGTGGACGAGTACACCGGGGCCATGCTGCGGGCCCGCGACCGGCTGTTCCCGGGCGGGAAACCGGTGGACGCGGCCACGGTCATCGGACCGGCCAAACTCATCAAAACCCCCGACGAACTCTCCTGTATCCGCAAAGCCTGCCGGATCACCGAGGAGGCGATCGTCGATATCCATACGTCGCTGGCGCCCGGTCAGCGACAGATCGATCTATCCGCGCGATTCGTCCGGCGCGCGTTCGAGCTCGGCGCCACCGCCACCATGCTGGACGCCATCTGGCAGGTGATGCCGGAGACGAAGGCCGACGGAGTATGGACCAAACACGGTGACCTCGCGCTGCCGCTGCTCACCACCGAGCGGGAACTCGAGGCCGGTGATGTGCTGTGGACCGATGTCTCCATCACCTACAACGGCTATTGCTCCGACTTCGGCCGTACCTGGATAGTCGGGCAGGATCCGACCCCGCGTCAGCAGTCCCAGTACCGCAAATGGCGGGAGATCCTGGAAGCGGTGTTCGCGCAGATCCGTCCGGGTGCCACCGCGGCCCAGCTCGGCGCCGCGGCCACCGCGGCCGCCGGCGGAAGCCGCCCCTGGCTGCCGCATTTCTATATTTCGCACGGTATCGGCGTGAGCGCCGCGGAGGTGCCGATGATCGGTACCGACCTCGGCGCGGAATTCGACGAGAACTTCGTGCTCCGACCCGGCATGGTGCTGGTCCTCGAACCCGTGGTGTGGGAGGACGGCACCGGCGGCTACCGCAGTGAGGAGATCGTGGTGGTTACCGAAGGAGGCTTCATGCCTCTCACCGACTACACGTACGCGCCCTATGGCGACTGAAATCCTGCCGGACGATCGCGCGCTGCGGGTGGGACGCCGCGAGCGCGTGCTGGCACAGATGCAAGCCCACGACCTCGATATCCTGATCGCCGGACGGCAGGCCAATGCGCGCTACCTGTCCGGCGCGCCCCAGCTGTGGGTGGCGGGAACGCGGCCGTTCGGCCCGGTGGCGCTGATCGTGCGGAAGACCGGAGCGGTCCACCTGCACAGCACCTGGGACGAGGGCATTCCCGAGGACATCCCGCACGACAACCTCTTCGAGACCCTGTGGGATCCCCGCAATCTCGTCGCGGTGCTGCGCGAGCTGGACGGTGCGGCCGAGGCCCGGCGGGTCGGTACCGACGCACTGTCGCCCGGGTTCGCCGAACTGCTGCCGACCGCGTTCCCGAATGCCGAGATCGTCGACGGCGAACTCGCCTTCCGGGCGGCCCGGCGGATCAAGACCGCGGACGAGATCGCGACGATGCGCGCCGGCCTGCGAGTCGCCGAGCAGGGGCTGGCGGCCGGGCTGGCCGAACTCGCGCCCGGGGTCACCGAACAGGGTCTGGCCGGGGTGCTGCTGGAAGCCTGCGCCGCCGGCGGTGTGAGCACACCGGCGACGCAGGACGCGGCCTGGGTGACCGCCCGTGATCATCCGTGGCGGCGGGCGACCGCGGACCGGCGGGTCCAGGAGGGTGATCTGGTCGCCTTCTCCTCCGGTGTGCTCGCCGACGGGTATATCGGCGAGGTGGGACGCACCTGGCCGGTCGGCACGGTGACACCGGCGACGGAACGCCTCTACGAGCGCTGGAACCGGTTGTGGGACGGCCTTATCGGGGCATGCCGCCCGGGTGCGCCCGCGGCCGGACTGCTCGACGCGTACCAAACCGCCGGTGAGCCGCTGCCGGTCATGCCGGTGGCCCGCGGCCTCGGAATGGGTTTCGACCCGCCGGTGGTCGCGCCGGCGCTGCGCCGCACCGCGGAATCCGAGATCCTCGAACCCGGCCTGGTGCTCGCGCTGACCGGTTACGTCTGGGCCGAGGGAGTGGGTGCCGTCTTCGGGCGCGATGCCGTACTCATCGGCGAGGACGGCCCGCATATCCTGACCTCGAGCCCGCACTGGGAGCCACGATGACCACCTCCGCGAACGGCACCCCCACCGACGGTGAAGCAGCTTCGGAGGCCCCCGGTCCCGCACAACCGAGCGCCGAGGAGATCATCCGCTATTCGAAGGATCCCGCGACCCGCATCGCGACCATCACCTTCGACCGGCCCGATCAGCTCAACGCGCCGACCATGGCCGCGCGCCTGCGGTACGGCGATCTGATCCACCGGGCGAGTATCGACGACGATGTCAAGGTGCTGGTGATCCGCGGGGCCGGTGACGATTTCGGGTCCGGCGCCGATCTGGGCGAGTTCATGGCCGTGCAGAACGACCCCGATCAGGGGCCGCGGCTCAGTGAATACAAGATCGGCCCGGACGAGGTGCGGTATCCGCCCAAGGAGTCGTTCCGGCACGGCGCCTCCATCAGCCAGTGGTACGCCAATGCGCAGGCCGGCTGCCGCAGCCTGCAGGAATTCAAGAAGATCAGCATCGTCGAGGTGAAGGGCTACTGCTACGGCTGGCACTTCTACCAGGCCGCCGACGCCGATCTGGTGATCTCCTCCGACGACGCGCTGTTCGGCCACCCCTCGTTCCGCTACTACGGCTGGGGGCCGCGCATGTGGACCTGGGCGCAGACCATGGGCCTGCGCAAATTCCAGGAGATGGTGTTCACCGGCCGGGCGTTCTCGGCGGCGGAGATGGCCGAATGCAATTTCCTCAACAGCGTCGTCGCGCGGGCGGACCTGGAGGCCGAAACCGACAAGTACGCCCTCGCGTGCGCCCGTAACCGGCCCACGGACACGGTGTTCATGCAGAAGGTGTTCTTCGAGATCATGAAACAGCAGCAGGGCGAATATATGGGCAGCCTGCTCAGCGGTTTCTTCGAATCGATGGGCGGCCATATCCATGCCGACGACAACGATCTGATGCTGGACAACGCCTTCGACGGCGGGCTCAACAACTCGGTCAAGGACAACGACAGCCGGTTCCCGCCCGAGTTCCGGCTCAGCAAATCCGGCCGCCGGAAACCGGAGTAACCGGCGCCGCGCCGATCGCGGTGCGGCGGACGGACCCCTCGGCGGGACGCTCCGGCGTCCCGCCGATCCCCTGTCCGGACGACCGGACACCGTGCACCGCCCGGGTGGGCCCCGGCCGGTTCTCGCAGAGGAATCGAGAGTGTTATGACAGCGAATCGGGGCGCGGGCCGCGACGGTTTCCGCGCGAGTTCACCGCTGACCGGCTACGTCGTGGTCGATCTGTCGAGCGGGGTCGCGGGCGCCTACTGCACGAAACTCCTGGCCGACGCCGGCGCGCGGGTGATCGCGGCCGAACCACCGGACGGTAACCCGCTACGCCGGCGTTCCGCCTCCGGCGCGGCGCCGGCACCCGGCACGGACGGCGCGCTGTTCCAGTTCCTGGCCGCCGCGAAGCACAGTGTCGCGCTCGATACCGGCACCGACGACGGCCGGGATCTGCTCGAAGGTCTGCTGGCCGGTGCGGACGCCGTGGTCTGGTCGCCCGGATCGGCACCGGCCGAGGACCCGCGATTCGCCCCGGCGGCGCTGCGCGCACGTCAGCCGCACCTGGTGGTCACCACGATCACGCCCTTCGGCCTGGAGGGACCGTGGGCCGGGCGGCCGGCCACCGAATTCACGCTGCAGGCCTGGTCGGGCGGGATCGTCGGATTGGGCCGCGGCGCGCCGGAGCGCGCGCCGGTGCATATCGGCGGTGACGTCGGCGAATGGTTCGCCGGTGCGCACGCGGCCGCGGCCGCTCTCACCGCCCGGCAGCGGGCACTGCGCACGGGGACCGGTGAACTCGTCGATCTCTCCATGCTGGAAACCCAGATCCTCGGCCTCTCGTACTATCCGGTCTCGTTCTACGACACCGTGAACCGGCCGTTCCGGACGCAGCGCCGGTTGAGCCGCCCGGGGGTCGCGACGGCCGCCGACGGGCTCATCGCGGTCGGCTGCGGTACCGCCCAGCAATGGTTCGACCTGTGCGTGATGGTCGGACATCCGGAATGGATCGATGAGGATCCGACCCCGGCCATCACCGAACGCACCAACGAGAAAGCCGCCGAGATCGCGGCCTGGTTCGCCGCCCACAAGGTCGACGAGATCCGGGAGCTGGCCACGGCTTTCCGGATCCCCAACAGTCCGGTGGCCGGTGGCGCGAACGTCACCGAACTGGATCAGCACCGGGCCCGCGATTTCTTCACGGTGAACCCGCGCGACGGTTTCGTCCAGCCCGGTCCGCCGTTCCGGACCACGCCGCCGGTGCTGCGTGGTCCCGAACCCGCGCCGCGTCTGGGCGAGCACACCGATCACTATCGGACCACGGCGCCCGGCGCAACGGCGCGCCGCGACTCCGTCGCACGGCACGCCGGCCCGGCTCGCCCCGAAGTGGCGAATCCGCTGCCGTTCGAGGGCCTGCGCGTACTCGATATGACCACCTTCTGGGCCGGTCCGTCCTGCACCCATTTCCTGGCGTTGCAGGGCGCCGAAGTGATCCATGTGGAATCCGCGCAGCGTCCCGACGGCACGCGGCTCATCGCGGGGGTGCCGATCGACGAGGAGCAGTGGTGGGAGAAGTCCGGAATCTTCTCCGGTCTCAACACCAACAAGCGCGGTATCAGCGTCGACTTCCGCACCGAGGCGGGCCGGGAGATCCTGCGCGGGCTCGTGACCGCGTGCGATGTGATCGTGGAGAACTACACCCCGCGGGTGATCGAGCAGATCGGCCTCGACTACGACACCGTGCGCGCACTGCGGCCCGACGCGATCATGGTGCGGATGCCGGGATTCGGTCTCGACGGCCCCTGGCGGGACAATCCGGCGTTCGCCTATGTGATCGAGGACGCGTCCGGACTCACCTGGCGCACCGGCTATCCCGACCAGAACCCGGTCGAGCCCTACAGCCTGGGCGACCCCAATGCCGGGGTGCACGCGCTGGTCGCGCTGCTGCTCGCCCTGGAGCACCGGCGGCGCACCGGCGAGGGGATGCTCGTCGAGGCGGCCATGGTCGACGCGGCGCTGAATATCACCGCCGAACAGGTCATCGAATATTCGGCGTACGGCAACCAGCTCGAGCGGGACGGTAACCGGGGACCGCACGCCGCCCCGCAGAACCTGTACCGCGCGGCCGGGGTCGACGAGTTCGACCGGCCCGACAACTGGATCGCCCTCGCCGTCGGCACCGATAACCAGTGGCACGCGCTGACCGAGGTCCTGGGCCGGCCCGCCTGGGCGACCGACCCCGGGCTGGAGACGGCGGCCGGACGGCGGGACCGTCACGACGAAATCGACGGTCACCTCGCCGCGTGGTGTGCCGACCGGCCGGCCGCCGAGATCGTCGCCCTGCTGTGGGAAGCGGGTATTCCGGTGGCCGAGGTCCGGCAACCGCATCGGCAGACCGAGATCCCCCAGCTCGCGCACCGGGGTTTCTTCGAACCCGTTGCGCACCCGGTCAACCCGACCGCGCGGCACAGCACGGTCGCGGCCCGGTACTCGGCGGGTCCGGCGCGCTATCACCGGACCCATGCCCCGCTGCTGGGCCAGGACAACGCCGCCGTCCTGACCGAACTCGGCTACACACCCGGGGAGATCGCGACCTTCGAACGGGACGGAGTGATCGGCGGAACACCGGGCTCCTGAACCAGCACCGGGCTTATTGACAACATACTGTCAAACTGACAGGATGTTGTCATGGAATCGAAGATCGTTCACATCGCCGTCTACGACACCCTCGCGGACTGGGAGGTCGGCGCCGCGATCGCCCATATCAACAACGGCAACTGGCATCGAGACCCCGGCACATACCGCACCCGCACCGTCGGCCCGGATACCGAACCGGTCACCACGATGGGCGGCATGCGGATCCTGCCCGACCTCGCCCTCGCCGATCTGTCGCCCGCCGACAGCGCGATGCTCATCCTGCCCGGCGCCGACGGCTGGGACCGGGGTGATCTGGACGCCTTCGCCGGCAAGGCCCGGGAGTTCGCCGCCGCCGGCGTACCGGTCGCCGCCATCTGCGGCGCGACCTTCGGCCTCGCCCGGGCGGGTCTGCTCGACGACCGCGGACACACCAGCAATATCGCCGAATATCTCGCGGCCAGCGGCTATGCGGGCGGCGCGCGGTACATCGACGAACCCGCGGTCACCGACCGGGCGGTGATCACCGCCAATTCGACGGCGCCGTTCGAATTCGCCCGAGAAGTCTTCGCCGCCCTGGATCTCTACGAACCGCAGGTGCTCGACGGCTGGTACCGGCTCTTCGCGCACGGCGACCCGGCCGGCTACGCCGCGCTGGCGGAGTACGAAGCCCGGCAGGCCACGGCCTGAGCCCGGCCCCACACGATGGAGAATCCCGAACAGCGACTGTTCAGCAGCGCCGCCATCACCTCGTTCCGGCTCAACGGCCAGTTCCTCGCCCTCGCCGAGGAGCTGGCCGCACCCGCGGGTCTCACCGCCGCCTGGTGGCAGGTCCTGGGTGCGGTCCTGCGGGAACCCCTGCCGGTGGCCGGTATAGCCCGGGATATGGGCGTCACCCGGCAGAGTGTCCAGCGCATCGCGGATCTGCTGGTGGAGCGGGGGCTCGCCGAATACCGGCCGAACCCGGCACATCGGCGCGCCAAACTGGTGGCGGTCACCGACGCGGGGCATGCGGCCGTGGCCCGGATCGGCCCGCGGCACGCGGAATTCGCCGCCCGGCTCACCGCGCAACTCGGGCAGCGGCGGCTGGCCGAGATCGTCGCCGCGCTCACCGAACTCTCCGCCGCGCTCGGCAGCGTCGATACCGGCGACGATCGATGACCGTGCCCGGTCACATACCGGCGACCCTGCGCACGATGGACAGCGGCAGCACCTTCATCGCATAGGAGAGCGGCAACCACGGCCACGTCGGCGTGTACGCCTTGAACCGCCGCTTCTCGATCGCCGACACCATGGACCGCACCCCGGTCCGAGTATCGACGAGGAAGGTCGGCGGGTGCGCGGCCTTGTCGTTCATCTCCGAGGCGATGTATCCGGGGTAGATGATCGACACATCCACCCCGGGGACGTTCTCGGCGGCGATACCTTCGGCCATCGCGGCGACCGCGGCCTTACTGGCGCCGTAGGCGGTCATGGTCTTGGGCATTCCGCGCACCGCGGAAATGGAGGAGATCACCACGAGATGCCCACCGCCCTGGGCGCGGAAGATCTTCATGGCCGCTTCGGTCTGCGCCATCGCGCCCAGGAAGTTGGTGGTCGCGGTCTCCCGGTTGGGCCGGTCACCCCCCTTGCCGAACGGTACGCCCTTGCCCAGCCCGGCATTGACGATCACCCGGTCGAGACGACCCAGCTCGGCCGCGAACTCGTCGAACACCCGCGGAACGGCATCGAAATCGGTGACATCCAGCGCCGCCGTACGCACCCGCACCCCGGGATACGCCGCGGCGATCTCCCGAGTGAGTTCGTCGAGCCGTTCGGTACGCCGGGCGCACAGGGCCAGGTCGTAGCCGAGAGCGGCGAACTGCCGGGCCATCTCCGCGCCCAGACCCGAACTCGCGCCGGTGATGAGGATCGAACCAGTACCCACTGTGGTGTTTCTCCTGTGGTCGAGCGGTGCCGGTGCGGCATGGCATTGATCGGTGGGATCCCGAGCCTATCGGGCACCGGGCTGTCACCGGCCGCGATCAGGGACGGCCGAAGGCGAGGGCTACGTTGTGTCCGCCGAAACCGAAGGAGTTGTTGATCGCGTAGTCGATCCGGCCCCGCCGGGGAGCGCCGGCGACGATATCCAGATCGACAGCGGGATCCTGATTGTCCAGATTCAGTGTCGCGGGTATGACTTCGTCGCGGATGCTGAGCACGGTGAGCGCCGATTCGAGGGCGCCGGCGGCGCCGATCGCATGGCCCAGTGCCGATTTGGGCGCGTACACCGCGGGGTGGGTGCCCACGGCCCGGTTGATCGCGGAAGCCTCGGCGAGATCACCGATCGGTGTCGCGGTCGCATGCGCGTTGACATGGGTGATGTCGGGCGCGGTGAGCCCCGCGGTCCGGATCGCCCGGGTCATGGCGCGGGCCGCGCCGGTGCCTTCCGGGTCGGGTGCGACGAGGTGATAGCCGTCGGAGGTGATTCCGGCGCCGAGCAGTCGTGCCAGGACGGTGGCGCCGCGCGCGCGGGCGTGTTCCTCGGTTTCGAGGATCAGCAGCGCACCGGCTTCGCCGAAGACGAACCCGTCCCGGTCGGCGTCGAACGGCCGGGAGGCGGCCTTCGGTTCCTCGTTGCGGGTGCTCATCGCGCGCATCATGGTGAACGCCGCCATCGGCACCGGGTCGATATACCCTTCGACACCACCGGCGACGACGATATCGGCATCGCCCATCGCGATCATCTGCCACGCCCGCGCGATCGCCTCGGAACCGGACGAGCACGCCGATACGGGCGTGACCACTCCGGCCCGGGCGCCGAGTTCGAGCCCGACCACCGCCGCCGGGCCGTTGGGCATCATCATCTGCACCGCCAGCGGCGATACCCGGCGATAGCCCTCGGCCTCGAGCCTGTCCCGAGCCTCCACGACCGCGTCGCCGCCACCCTGGCCGGTCCCGATCGCGACCGCGAGCCGGTCCCTGTCGACCTCCGGACTCCCCGCGTTCTTCCACACGGCCCGGCCCAGCACGGTGGCCAATCGCGCCACATACGCCAGGCGCCGGATTTCGACCCGGGTCAGCAGGGTCTCGGGGTCGACCTTCAGCTGTCCGCCGATGCGCACCGGCAGGTCGTGCTCCCGGACCCACGGCTCGTCGAGCCGGTCGATACCGGACTCGCCCGCCAGCAGACCGGCCCAGGTGCCCTCGATATCACCGGCGAGCGAGGTCGTGGCCGCCAGTGCGGTGACGACGATATCGGGGAACCTGCCGTCGGCCGCGAACGGATTCCGAACCTGCACCACACGCCTCCCTGCGCTCAGCGTTCGACAAGAAACTGTGACCATACGGTGCAACGGGTGGAGCGATGAGACGATCGGGTATATCGGGCAATACGTGGCCGGCCCGTTCGGATGACGCCGATGCCGGCCCCGGCGACCACAGTGTGCACGTTCGGATACCGAGTCCTCATCGCGGCCCCCGGCACACCGGGCCGGCACCGCGCTCGCTCCGATCCGCCGATAGTACCGGCGATATCGGTCGAGGCATCATGGTCCCGGGTGCCATCGGTCCCCCCGGCCGGTAGTCGATCCGCTCGCCGGGTGATCCGGATCGACCGGTCCCCTTGCCCGGCGAGCAGAACGAATTCCCGGGCCGGGCCGCCGACCGGAGCCGACCCGGGCCCGGCCATCCGGGAACGGGGAGTCCGGTGCGGAGTTCGCCGACGGTGTGCAGCAGGACGGGCGTTCGCGGGCGGCCCGCGGAAAGCCGCACTTCAGCGGGCGGCCCGGATCGGGGCCTCCGCCGGATGCACGAACGGCGTGAGAGCATCCCGGACCTGTGAATGGGACAGCCCGCTGTGCCGCCGGCCCGGTAGGCCGTCCTCCGGGGCACCGGCCGCCGCGGCGCACGGATCGGGATCGGACATCCCCGGCTCGGCGGCGAACTGTTCTCCGGTGAGATCGATCGCGGCCAGCCGGTTTCCGGTTCGCGCCTCGTAGACGGTGATGCGGTGGACCACCGTGAACAGATTCAGCGTGCGGCCCACCGGCCGGTCCGGTCCGGGCGGGTACTGGCAGGTGCGGACCAGGGACCCGAGGCGAACCTCGGATACGCAGGCGACCAATTGCACCGAGCGGGCATCGATGGGATGCCAGACCGCCGACGGACCGAATGCGGTGTCCACGGACAGATCGCCGGCGAGATACACGGGGCTCGGGCCCGCTACCGAATAGGGTGCGGCCGCCTCGATTCCGCCCCCGCCGGCACAGAGCGCGCCGTATTCGGCGACGTCGAACCGGGCGAAACCCGAGGCGGCGAAGACGGTCGCGGCCACGGCCGCCAGCGCAACTCCCGCCGCCCCGACCGCGATCACCGACCGTGCGCCGCGACCGGTCCGCCGCTCCCCCGGCCCCCGGAGCCGAACCGCCGGCCTTCCGGCCGGGCCCGGGTTCCGGCGGCCGGAACCCGCCCGTCGCGTCCATTCGGATATCCCCCGCCGGATCCGCGCCGAGGTCGCCGCCCTTCTGTCTACGGGGACACCCGGATTCCGGCCGGGCGTGGCGGCGTCCGCGTCGCCGGGGCCAGGGGCCGGCGCAAGCGCGGCCTCTTTCTCGACGGCCGCCAGGTCGTCTCCGGTGACCGGGCGGTCGGTGGGTAGTTCGGGCCGCGCCGTGGAACCCCGGTCCCGCGCGCGATATTCCGCGCGTATCGTCCCCGATTCGGTCTCCGGCCGCCCGGCCGTCGACGCCCGGCCGGGCTCGACCAGGGGTGCGGGCATATCGCCGTCCGGCTCGTCTCGACGGCCCGCTCCGGCCGGCCCACCCGCGGGCGGTGCGGCGCTCACCGACTCGCTTCCACCCATCGGCGAACCGTCTCCGGCCGCAGCGGGCCAACCGGCGGCCATCCCCACCTCCACCGGCTTGCCACGATCCACCGGCGGCACGCTCCGCACCGGCGGCCGGTTGCGCGCGGACCGGGTTGTGGCCGCATGGCGCTCGCCGGAAGGTTCCGGCCGGCCACCGCTGCCGGCTAGCTCCTTCAGCAATGCGGGGACCGGTGGCGGCGCGGGTTCCGGGCTCGGCTCTTCGGCAGGCGCACCCACCGGCACCGGTTCATCCGACCTGTCCGGCGCAGCAGGGCTTTCGGATCCCGGCTCCACAACCGCATCGGCGGCACTCGGGGCGCCGGCCACTCGACGCCGGAGAGATCTGCCGACTCCGAATCGCCCGAATCCCGGCCGCTCCCCGGTTGTCGGGTCGATGGGCGGCGGAACGGGCGCGTGCACGGAGTCCGCCGGGAAACCCTCGGCCACCAGCTCATCCGGATCCGGTGCGGACCGGGAGACCCCGAGCACCTCGAAGGCCCGTGCGATATCGGCGGCACGCCAGCGAATCCCGGCGTCGGCCGGACGCCCGAAATATTCGCCCAGGCCACCCGATCGGCCGATCCGGACCAGGATCGTCTCCTCGCCGGATTCCGGCGGGGGCGGGGTCCAGCTGATCCGCGAACCGGTCTTTGGGATCAGGACCACGAGGATGTCGATCTGTTCGGACAGCCCGTGCCGGCGCAGGATCCCGACCAGTTCGGAACGCTGCCGGCGGGCCCGCAGCAGCGGATTCGCGGTGGCCGAACCGGTCCGCAGATCGGCCTCGCGATCGTCGACCTGCCAGCGGCCCCCGGGCGGGGTGTGCAGTACACCGTGCTGCACGGAGGCGAAATCGGCCAGTACGACCAGGGTGCATCCCCGGGGTGTCCAGACCAGCAGATCGGCCGTCGTCCCGGAGCGCCGGCGGGGCCGGGGTAACGGACACTCGAGGAGCGCGAGACCGCCGATGCGATCGGGGCCCGGCCCCCACTCCCGGATCAGACGGAGTACGAAACGCTGCACACTGGACAATTCGGTGCTCTGCACGCGTATGATCACGGCAACCCCTACATCGGTGACCACGAAACCCGCGCACACCACAGGGGCGCCAGGGGTCGCAATTTCCCTGGCGCACAACGTGTTTGGATGCGCCGTCGTCCATGGTAGCAACCCGCGGCACGGCGCACGAGAGGCTGCGCCCGCCCAGCGGCGCACGCATTCATGCGAAGCAGTACCCACTCGCCCGGGGCCTGCGCACTCTTGATGCACCCGGCCCGAGGGGCTGCAGGGACACGCCCGGCATCTGTCGAAGATCGCCCGCGGGGCCCAGCCCGCGCGGTACGTTTGATTCGCCAGAAGCCCGTTCTGGTAGTGCGGCCGGTCATCGGCGATATCGGTGAGGCGCGCCGCGCGCGGTTGCCGTGGCCGCTCGAGGAGAACGTTGTATGCCGCAGTTCGAGATATCCCAGGAGGTCGTCGACACACTCGCGGAAGGTGAGGTGCTGCGGCTGGACGCCCAGCCCGTCGACTACGCGATCGTCGCCCTCTATTTCGTCTTCGTCCTCGGGATCGGGCTGCTGGCCCGGCAGCGGGTGTCGTCCAGTATGGACTTCTTCCTGTCCGGGAGATCGCTCCCGGCCTGGGTCACCGGTCTCGCGTTCATCTCCGCCAATCTGGGCGCGGTCGAGATCATGGGTATGTCGGCCAACGGTGCGGAGTACGGCTTCCCGGCCTTCCACTACTTCTGGATCGGTGCCGTACCGGCCATGCTGTTCCTCGGCGTGGTGATGATGCCGTTCTACTACGGCTCCAAGGTCCGCAGCGTGCCGGAATTCATGCGGCGGCGCTTCGGCACCGGCGCGCATCTGGTGAACGCGCTCAGTTTCGCTGTCGCACAGGTCCTCATCGCCGGGGTGAACCTGTATCTGCTCGGCACCATCCTGAACGTCCTGCTGGGCTGGCCACTGTGGATCTCGGTGGTCGTCGCGGCGATCATCGTGCTCTCCTACATCACCCTGGGCGGTCTGTCGGCGGCGATCTACAACGAGGTGCTGCAGTTCTTCGTCATCGTCGCCGCTCTGCTGCCCCTCACCCTGATCGGCCTGCACCGGGTCGGCGGCTGGGACGGACTGCAGGATCGGGTGGCCGCCTCCCCCGGCGGTCCCGAACAGCTGGACTCCTGGCCCGGAAACGCGCTGTCCGGGTTCGCCAACGATTTCGTATCCATCATGGGCATCGTGTTCGGCCTCGGATTCGTGCTCTCGTTCGGCTACTGGACCACGAACTTCGTCGAGGTGCAGCGGGCGCTGGCCACGCATTCCATCGCCGCCGCGCGCCGCACCCCGATCATCGGCGCCTACCCGAAGATCTTCATCCCGCTCATCGTGATCATTCCCGGAATGATCAGCGCGGTGCTGGTACCGCAGATGGCCGATTACAAAGCGGCCGTCACCGCGAATCCGGATGTCCAGAGCGACACCACCTACAACCAGGCATTGCTGTACCTGATGAAAGAAGTGCTGCCCAACGGTCTGCTGGGGGTGGGCCTGGCCGGTCTGCTGGCCGCGTTCATGGCCGGTATGGCGGCCAACGTCTCGGCGTTCAACACCGTGTTCAGTATCGACCTGTGGCAGCAGTACGTGGTCAAGGATCGGCCGGATACCTACTATCTGACGATCGGCCGGCTGGCCACCGTGGGCGCCACCGTGGCGGCGATTTTCACCGCGTTCATCGCGGGCGGGTTCAGCAACATCATGGATTACCTGCAAACGCTGTTCAGCTTCTTCAACGCCCCACTGTTCGCCACCTTCATCCTGGGCATGTTCTGGAAACGGATGACGCCCACGGCCGGCTGGGCCGGCCTGGTGTCGGGCACCGCGATCGCGGTCACCATTTTCGTGCTGAACGAGACCGGCGTGTTCTCGCTGTCCGGTCAGGGCGTCAGTTTCGTCGCCGCGGGCGCTGCCTTCGTGCTGGATATCCTGGTCAGCGTGGCGGTCACCATGGTGACCGCGCCGAAACCGGCGTCCGAACTCGTCGGCCTGGTGTACTCGGAGACTCCGAAGGAACTGCGCACCGACCCGGAGGCCGCGACGCTGCCCTGGTATCAGCGCCCGGTGCTGCTGGCGGGTATCGCGCTGGTGCTCGTGATCATCCTCAATATCGCCACCGGATAGGAAACCACCGTGCTCTTCGATATCCGTACCATCGTCGGCGGCCTGCTCGGCCTCTACGGCATCGTGCTGGTGATCATGGGCTTCTTCCACGACACCGCGGCCGAGGAGGCCAAGACCGGCGGGATCAACGTGAACCTCTGGGCCGGGCTGGGCATGGTGGTATTCGCCGCGGCGTTCCTCGCCTGGGCGTGGCTACGGCCGGTCGCCGTCGACCGGCCCGACCCCGGCGCCGAGATCGAGGAGCACCAGGGCTGATCCGCCGTACCCGCACCGGGACGGCATGACAGGACCGCCCGGCGCGCGGGCGGTCGCGCGAGTACCGGGCCGACTGTCAGTCCGGCAGGCCGATGGCGAAGCCGATGGCGATGAGCACACAGCTGACGACGGCGACGGCCACGATGATCCACATGCCGCCAGCCTACGAAATCGGGTCACCCGGCCCGGTACCGGGTCGGCAACTCCGGCGCGGCCCGTACCACCGCACAGGTCGTCAGGGCACGACCTCCACGACATCACCCGGGTTCAGATAGTGGTAGACCGCGACGGCGCCCGGTTCGGTCAGGCGGATGCACCCGTGCGACTGGTGTTCCACCGGCCCGATATGAAAGGCGATATCGCCGTTGAAGAAGACCGCGTAGTGCATCGGAGCATGATGCATGGTGCTCCAGTGATACGGCCGTTTGAACGAAACGTTGAAGACGCCGGGTGGCGTCTCGAAGCCGGGCATCCCGTGCGACATCGGGGTCGGGCCGTAGACCACCTTGCCGTTGTCCATCAGCCAGACCTCGTTCGAGGACAGGCGCAGGCAGGCCCGCGCCGCCGGTGAACACGGGGCCTGGGTCGGGATGATCGCCGGTACGCCGGGCACATTCGGGCCGTTGGGCCAGAGCGGGTCGGCGACAGCGGGGGCGGCGGGCGCGAGCACCGCCGCGAATCCGGCGAGCAGCGCCAGCCTGCGCATTCGATGGGAAATCCGTCCGTTGGTCATCTCGTGTCCACCTCTTCTCTCGATCCGCCGCCGCCTCCGGCGAGGGATGGCAAATTCCGAGCGAAACTACGAGAAACTCCGAGAACTCTCCGACGGTACAGACATTCCCCCCCGCTGCGGGCCGCAATCACCGCGAGAACGCCGGTTAGGACACGAATCGGCGACGGTAGAACACGGCCCGCAAACGATCAGGCAACACTCCAGCTATCGGACGCTGCGCTGCGACGGCGGCCACGCCGGCGTCGCTGGTAGAACACCTCCTCCACCGAGACGTTGGGCACCTGCTCGACGATCGCGGCCAAGGCACCGTCGAGCTCCAGCTCCGCGATCCGCCGATGCAGGCCCGCCCGCCGCTCGGCGGACAGTTGCGCCCATATCGCGCCGATCCGCTGCTGCGCGGGGACCTCGGCGAGCGCGAGCAGCCGAAGCAGCTCCGGCCACAGACCACCGGCGTTGGCCACCTCGGGGAGTTCGGCGATCCGCTCCTGCGGGATCCGCGCCACCAAGCCGGCGACGTAGCGCTGGACATCGGGATGAGTGCGTTCGGTCAGCAGCAGCAGACCTCGCCACGGTCCCGTCTCGAAGGCCACGATCAACGACTCGACGATCGCGATCAGGGCGGCCGTGTTGGCGAAGATCGGGTTCATCGCCATCCGCTGCAGGCCCGGTGTGCTCATCTTGGAGACGAACGTCATCAGCTCGGGCGCCGCGCCCCGCTGAATGGTGTGGGCCGACAGTTTGCCCAGGGCCTCGGGAGCGGCCAGGGACAGCAGGATATCGCCGATCTCCCCGACCACGACGGCATCGGCCCGCGACATCACCGAGATCGCGGCCTCCTGCAGTTCCGGCGTTCCGGCCAGCACCGTCTCCATCATCCTCGGAATACGCCGTGACCGGCCGTCCAGCAACTGGCGCAGTATGTTGCTGATCGCGGTCGCGTTGTACGCGTAGGCGGCGGAGAAGATGATGCCTTCGTCGTCGAGGGTGCCCTCTTCGACTGCGGCCACCATTTTCGGTGTGGCATAGGCCAGGAAGGGGCCGGCGGTGATGTGGTCCTTCCGGCGCAGCACCTCGTTGACGATCGCCACCAGCGGCTCGGAGGCCATGATGTCGCCCAGCTCGCCGAGGGCCTTGGGATCCACATAGGGCGTGCAATCCGCGGCGTACTCGGTTTTGAGCATGGTCAGCGTATCGGCGGCCGCGTCGGGATACTCGACACCGACGGCCCCCGCGGCGCGCCCGGTCATCATGGGCGGCACGATGCGCTGCACCAGGGGCAGCGACACCGTGAGCGGGATGATCGGGATCAATCGGCCGATCCGTTTGAACATCTCACCGTGGTACTCGAAGATCCGGCCCGATATCCGTTGTTCGAGTTCGTTGAGATGCTCGGCCCCGAGCCGTTCGAGATAGGCGATACGTTCGACCGGGACATGTAGCGTGCGGGCGAGCAGAATCATCTGCGCGCGGGTTACCAGATCGCTCATTTCTCGAGTAGATCCCCGAACATGATCCGGCGCGTGATCGCTTTGAACGGCGGCGGGAAGAATCGGATCATTCCGTTGACGGCCTCGATGAGCAGATCCTTCTCCTGTTGCTGGGCTGCCCGGAACAATCCGAGCAGGTCCTCGACCTCCCGATCGGAAAGCATTTCCGAGGCTGCGGTGGGTCCGTTCAGTTCGCGGACGAGTTCAGTTTTGGCACTCATTCTGCTCCTGTGTCTCAATCGAAGGCCGGCAGCCGCGAAACCACCGCCGACCCCAGGTACTACCCGCACGACGATATGCCGAATCTTCATGCAGGTAAGCGCATTCACAACTGGCGTTACCCGCCTGCAATTTGGTGTGTCTCACATCGCCCGGTTCCGGTGACGCTACCCCAGCGGTCCGCCACTCACCCGGGGACGAAGGACCGAGCGGCTCGCGCCCACGACAGCCCTGGACGTCCTCGCAGGTCCGGAAGCCGGGTTCACTTCCCGCACCCGCACCACAGCAGGGGGAACTTCCCCGGGTGAGCACATTCCCCGGAACCTAGCGCTGGTCCTCCAGCGTCAGATGGCGGCGCAGGAAAAGCAACTGGTGCTCTACCGCGGACTCGAAGAACGGATTCCCCGGCCAGACTCCGAAATGGTCACAGGGGTAGTGCCGGACCTCGGCCCGCGCCGCGAACGCCGCATCGGCAGCGGCGTGCGGGGGCGCGCCCCGGTCGAAATCAGCGATCTGCATCAGGACCGGGAGGTTCAGTTCGGCCGCCGCGCGCGCCGGGCGATAGCCGGGAAGCTGCAACAGCACACTCGAATCGATCTCGTTACGCCAGGTGGGCCCGGCCAGCGCACGATAAGCCTCGGCGTAACCGTCCAGCGCCAACGCGGCCGTCTCCCCCGGCGCGCCCACCAGCGGGATGAGACCGCCGCCCCCGGTCAGCGCGTCCAATCGTCCGCGCAGCGCTGCCACCGAGCCCCGCGCGGTCGCCGCCGCACCGCCGTGCTTCATGGCCAGCACGGCGGCGGACCGGCCGTCCACGAGCGGGGTGAGCGAGACGAGCGCGGCCAGTGCGGTGCGGGCGGTCCCGGTCTTCGCGGCGGTAGCGCGGGCGGCGGCCCCGGCCGCGAGAACGTGGCCGCCCGAGAGCGAGACACCCCAGAGAACCACCCGCCGGGGATCCACCCCGGGCAGTTCCGACGCCGCCCCGATCGCGGCGCGGTAGTCGGCGAGTTGCTCGGCCATCCGGATCCGCTGCCGGGGAATGCCGCCGCTCGCTCCGAAGTACCGGAAGTCGAAGGCCAGCACGTCCATTCCCGCGGCGGCGTAGGCCCGCGCGAAGGGTTCCAGGCCGGAATCCTTGGTACCGCCGAACCCGTGGGCCATCACGGCCACGGGCCGCCCGGCCGGGCCTTCGAGCGCGGTGGAGGCCGCCGGGAAATGCCAGGCGTGGCAGTCGTCGGAGCCGGATCGGAAGGTCAGGTCGGCCCGGCCGGGCGCGGTGGCGCCGTCCGGTATCCGGTGCAGGGTCATATGTGGTTCCTCGCGGTGGTGGATGCGGCGGTCCGCGGCGGCGCGACGCTGCCGGGGCCCGGGAAATCGCTGCCATAGATCGAGCGCAGCCAGACACCGACCACGGATTCGATATAGCTCTCGCGGTCCAGCTCGACGCCGTAGGTGAGGCGTTCGAGGAGACGTTCGTTGAGCAGCAGCAGGACATCGGCCAGCGCCGTGGCGTCACCGCCGGCGGGTGCGCGGCCCGCGGCGCGTTCCGTGTCGATCATGGCCGCGATGGACGGGATGAAGGCCTGCCGATCGGATTCCCACATATCCCGGATACCGGGGGACGCGCTGCGCGCGGCCAGTACCGCGCGGTACAGGTGCCGGTGCCGGTCCCAGAAGTCGATCAGCCCGCGGATCGTCGCCTCGATCCGCTCGGCCGGTGCACCGGCGCCCACCAGGATGTCGTTGACGCGGAACACTTCCTCGTAGCCCTGTTCCAGGGCGGCGGCCACGGCGGCCGCCTTGTTCTCGAAGTAGAAGTAGAACGCCGACCGGGTGAGCCCCGCACGCCGGGAGATCTCGGCGATATTGATCGGCTCGAGCTGCCCGCCGTTATCGCGCAGCAGCTCGTCCAGTGCGGTCAGCAACGCGCTGCGGCGCTGGTCGCCCCGCTGCGGGGACCGTCGATCGGTCCGCGGCCGCGCACTCATCCGGGGTGCCCGGATAGTGCGTGCCGGGCCCGGCGCAGGCCGGCCGGGACCTCCGAGAGCCGCAGATCGCGCTCGTAGACCCAGTAGTCCAGCTGCTGGGTATGCCGCGGGCGGTCCACGATATGCCCGGTGAACCGCTGCTGATCGGAGGCGATGACCTGCCGCATCGTCTCCGCCGAGGGCGGCAGGTAATGGCCGGCCGCGTAGGCGGCCACCAGTCGGGCCTGGCATTCCACGAACGGGAAGAGCGTGGGGAACGGCTGGGCGAAACCCACAAAGGCGAGGTTGCCGATCCCGGGCGCGAAAATCCTTTTGTACAGCGATATCCGGTTGTCCGGTGCGCTCAGGAACGACGGATCGAAGAAGGGGAAGGTGATGTTGTAGCCGGTGCAGTAGATGATGACATCGAAGTCGTGCTGCGTGCCGTCCTGGAAATGCACCGTGTTCCCGTCCAGCAGGGTCACATCGGGTTTGGCGACCACGTCACCGGAACCGAGCCGTAGCGGAAGTTCCACCGATTGGGTGGGATGGGCCTCGAAGAACTTGTGATTCGGTACCGGCAGACCGTATTTCACCGGATCGCCCGCGACCAACGGCGTGAACTTCTGGACCAGTTTGCGTTGCCAGGACAGCGGCACGTAGGGCACGGTCCGGAAATACCGGTCGGCGGGGGTGCCCGCGAAATACTTCGGCACCACCCACGCGCTGGACCGGGTGGACAGCCAGACCTCGTTGTCCATGGCCCGTGAGGACAATTCGACGGTGATATCCGCCGCGCTGTTGCCGATTCCCACGATCAGGATGCGTTTGCCGTAGAGGTCCAGCGGGGTCCGGGGGTCGATATAGGAGTGCGAATGGATGGACTCCCCGGTGAACTCGCCCGGGAAATCCGGCAGCCGCGGATCCCAGTGGTGGCCGTTGGCGACGACCAGCAGATCGAAATTCCTGGTCTCTCCCGATCCGGTCGTGATCTCCCAGCCGCCGGCGGTCGGCCGCGCGTGCTCGACTCCGTTGCCGAACTCGATGGAACGCTTCAGGTCGAACGCGGCGGCGTACCCCTCGAGGTACTCCTTGATCAGCGTGTGGTGCGGGAAGTCGGGATAGGAGTCCGGCATCGGATAGTCGCGGAAGGAGAGCTGGTATTTCGAGGTGTCGATATGCAGCGACCGGTAGGCGCTCGAGTGCCCGTTCGGATTACCGAAGGCCCAGTTCCCGCCGATACGATCCGAGGCTTCGAAGCAGGTGTACGGAATTCCGTAGTCGCCCAGCATCTTCCCGGTGGTGAGGCCGCTGATTCCCGCCCCGATCACGGCAACGGTGGGTTCGGGCATACGACCTCCTGCGCACAGCCCCGCCCCGGCGGCGCGGCTCCGACGATCCGAGTGACCCCGGTCACAAGCGACCATAGATCCGGACTTGACAGGTGTCAAGAAAAATTCACCCTTGTCAGCGGCACCCCGCCGGGCCTACTTTCGTGAGGCACGTCATAGCCGCCGGCCGGGAGGAACGCCCATGCGAGCACTGCAACTCACCGAACCCGGCAGGCTGGAGCTTCGCGAGGTCCCGACGCCGGAGCCGGGACCGGGTCAGCTCCTGATCCGGGTGGGCGCCTCCGGTATCTGCCATTCCGATCTGCACGTTCTGCACCTGCCCTTCAAGGTGCGCGAAGAGCCGCTGACCCTCGGCCACGAAATCGCGGGCACTGTCGCCGCGCTCGGCCCGCATGTCGAGGGACGCGAGATCGGTGACCGCGGCCTGATCTACCTGTGCTGGTCGTGCGGGATCTGCCCGGAATGCGCGAGCGGGAACGAGAACGTCTGCCGCGCGGCCGGGCGGACCGCGATGCCGCCGTGCCCCGGCCTCGGGCCCGACGGCGGGATGGCGGAATACGTCGTGGTGCCGGCGACCTCGTTCGTACCGATCGGCGATATGGATTTCGTCGCCGCCGCACCCCTCGCGGATGCCGCGCTCACCAGCTATCACGCCATCCGCGGCGCACGCGATCAACTGCGGCCGGGCGCGACGGCCGTGGTGATCGGCGCCGGCGGGCTGGGCCATGTGGGCATCCAGATCCTGCGCGCGCTGAGCCCGGTGCGCGTGGTCGCGGTGGATTCCGATCCCGGCAAACTCGAACTGGCCGCGGAATGCGGTGCGCACGAGGGTCTGCCGGCCGGCGACGACACCGCGGCGCGCATCCTGGAGATGACCGGTGGCCGCGGCGCCGAGGCGGTATTCGATTTCGTCGGCGTCGATGCCACCGCCCGGCTCTCGGTCGAATGCGTCGGCCCGAACGGGGCCTACCGCATGATCGGATTGGGCGACGGCGACCCGGGAATCACCGCCGGGCCGGCCGGTGGACCCGGACTGCCGTGGGGCGCGACGGTGCGCAAATCCTACGGCGGCACCCGCCGGGATCTGATAGACAGCGTGGCACTGGCCCGGGAGGGCCGGATCCTCGCCCGCACAGAGCAATTCGCGCTGGCGGACGGCGCGCGGGCCTACGCCCTGCTGGAGCAGGGCAGAATCCGCGGCCGGGCGGTACTGGTGCCCTGAGGCTATTCGCCCCGGGCCGGTGCCCACATATTGCTGAGCAGGGTGTGGCTGGGCGTATCCGCCAGCGACTGTGACGATTCGTAGATCCGCACATACGACGTGGCATGGATCCGCCAGATCCCGTCGGCGCCGCGCCGGTAGCGGTCGGTGTAGTAGCCGGAGCCGCGGATCAGTACCCCGAAGTCGGTGGCCAGGACCGTATCCTCGAACAGCCAGCTGCCGGTCGCGGTATCACCGTCCACGGTGATCTCCGGATGGTTGGCCACATGAGTGGTGACGACGCCGGGGCCCATGTTCTCGCGCATGAAATCCACGACCGCGTCCCGCCCGTCCAGCGTGAGCTCGCGACCCATCGCATGAGTTCCGTAGCGGGCCTCGATCTCCGGGTCCAGGGTGTCCGCGAAATCGGACCACTGCTTCAGGTCCAGGGTGCGGAAGTAGCGGTATTTGAGGCCGCGGAGAAGTTCGAGCGCCTGCAGATCCATGCAGCCACCTTGGCACGAGCGCCCGCTCCCGGCAAGAACCTGTTCTAATTTCAGAGTTTCGGCGCCTGCTCTCCGGCAGCTCGCAGCCGCGGCCACAGCAGTCGTCGCAGAAGTTCCGGGCCGCACCACGACGACCCCGATCGCCGCGGGCAAGCCGGTTTGTCCCGCGTCTGCCGTGGTATTGCGCCAGTGGGCAACTGAAGTGGCCGGCGCGCATCCGGTCGTCCGCACCGGATGGGCGCCGCGCCCCCTGCGAGCGACGGAGACTGCGTATGAACAGCGCCGAGACACTCAGCGATGCCTTCGAGCGGATCCGGGAGGCGGTGCACGACTCGGTCGACGGGCTCGACGAGGACGCGCTGGACTACCGCCCCGATCCGGGTGCCAACTCCATCGCCTGGCTGGTCTGGCACCTCACCCGGGTCCAGGACGAGCACCTCGCCGAACTCACCGGCACCGATTCGCTGTGGGACGGCCGCGGCTGGTTCGAGCGATTCGACCTGCCCCTCGACCGGCAGGCCACCGGTTACGCCGACACCGCCGACGACGTGGCCCTGATCCACGCCCCGGCCGAACTGCTGACCGGCTACTACGATGCCGTTCACGCCCATACCCTGCGCTACCTGGGCGCGCTCACCGACAAGGACCTGGACCGGGTGATCGATACCGCCTGGGATCCACCCGTCACGGTGGGGGTGCGGCTGGTCAGCGTGATCGCCGACGATCTTCAGCACGCGGGCCAGGCCGCCTATATCCGGGGCATGCTGGCACGGACGCCGACCGGCCGGGCAGGCGCGGCCGCGGGGCGGTGATCCACACCCGCCACCCGGTCCGATCAGTCGCGTAACGCCTGCTCCCGCAGCCATCCGAGGGTGCGGGACAGGATCCGCGAGATATGCATCTGCGAGACCCCGAGTCGTTCGGCGATCTGCGACTGGGTCTTGGACTCGAAGAATCGCATCCGCAACACCTCCCGCTCACGGTCGGTCAGCTCACCGAGCAGCGGTTCCACCGCCATGAAGTCCTCCACCCAGCCGTAGGAGGGTTCGTCGGAGCCCAGCGAGTCCATCAGCGGCAGCGATCCCGAATCGCCGTCCTCGCCGACCGGCGCGTCCAGTGAGGACGTCTGGTAGGCGTTGCCGGCGATCAGCGCCTGGGTCACCTCCACCACATCGATATCGAGTTCCGCGGCGATCTCACTGGCCCGCGGCATCCGGCCGAGCCGCTGCGAGAGGGTCTCGACGGTGGAGCCCAGGTTCAGCTGGATCTCCTTGACCCGCCGGGGTACGCGCACCGACCAGGTGTTGTCGCGGAAATGGCGCCGCACCTCCCCCATGATCGTGGGGACGGCGAAGGACAGGAACGACGAACCCCGGGATACATCGAACCGGTCCACCGCGTTCAGCAGGCCCAGCCGCGCGACCTGCAGCAGATCGTCGTAGGTCTCACCGCGCCCGGAGAACTTCCGCGCGATGTGCTCGGCCAGCGGCAGGCAACGATCCAGGATCTCCGCACGCAGCCGCGACCGCTCCGGATCGTCCTCGGAGAGCGCGGCCAGAGACGTGAAGAGTGGCTCGATATTGTCGTAACTGTCGTTGCCGCGATGGCGGCGCGAAGGCCCGGGGTCCGCCCGCGGTCCCTCATGCCCCATCGGCGCCTCCTCTGTACCAGCTGAATTCGACCTCGGTGGGATATCCACCGCTGGTGACGTCGTACGGCTGCTGCAACACATCGACCGACCTGGTCAGCGTGCGCACGATATGCCAGCCGAAGCCCTCCTGGTCCCGAAGCGTGTCGGTCATCGACATCGAGGTTACGCGCACAGTCATGCGATGTTCGTCGTAGTCGAAATCACAGCCCAGCGTCGTTTCGGGTACGGCCACGGCGATCAACGAAGTGGCGACCTCGTCGAGGGCGAGACGGATATCGGTGACTTCGTCCAGCCCGAAGTCCGCGATCAGCGAAACCGTCTCGGCCAGCGCGCGCAACATCACGAGCTGCTCGTCGCGGGCCGGTACCCGCACGCCGATCGTCGTCGTATCCGCCGACGTCGTATCCACAGAGTCGGAGATACTCTCCGCCATGCGCACCACCACCTCGTTCCTGCGGCCCGCCGCCCGGCGGCCGGCCGCGTTCGGGCACTCGCACCCCCGTGGCCGTCGGTGACGCCGCGTTTGTCTTCCTCGGTTGTCGCCCTGGATTCTCACATGCGCAGTTACCCGGGTTGAACGCACCGAAACCCTTGTCCGCGTCTCACTGCCCGTCGAGGCGCTCGTGCACGGTCAGCAACAGATGATCGAATTCCGACCGCAGCCGGGGTGGGACGCGCTCCACCGAGCCCAATTCGGCCACCAGGCGGCCGGCCAGCACCCGCAACTTGGTGTTGGTTTCCTGCGACCGCCAGGTCAGCACCCGGAACGCCTGATCCGCGCTGATGCCGTACACCAGCATGAGCGCGCCCTTGGCCTGTTCGATCACCGCACGCGCGGCATAGAGTTCGGGCAGCGCGTCCTGCAGCGTTTCCTGCCGCTCTTCGCGCAGGGTGTCCGTCAGATCGACGTAGTAGCCGCTGGAACCGACCACGCGGCCGTCCTCATCGGCGATGGTGTCGGCGACGACGAGAACCTGGCGGGTCCGGCCCTCGGTGTCGATGATCCGGTGGCGGCTGCAGAACGGCGTGCAATCCGATACCGACTGTGCCAGCGCGGCGGCGACCTGGGCGCGGTCGTCGGGGTGTTTGTGCGCGAGCAGCGTCTCCGTACTGGGCGTCATCGGCTCCGGTGGGTATCCGTGCATCCGGGCCACCGCTTCGGACCATTCCCAGCGCTGATCGGCGAACCAGAATTCGAACGCGCCCGCGCATTGATCTTCTCCGAAGTCCGGGTCGAGAACTCCGGAGTCACCGGCGGCGTCACCGTTACGTTGCGTCACCGTTCGATTATCGACGGTCCCCTGCTACCGCGCGACCCCCGGCCCGCCGTAGCGGGCCGGGGGCCGGCGGATATCGTCATGGCCGCAGTGCGGCCCCCAGGGTGGGGTAGTACCGGAACTGGTGGCGCACCCCCACGACCTCGAGTGCGCGTTCGACCTCCTTGCGGCCGCTGACCAGCCGCAATTCCACCCCGACCTGCCAGGCGTCGTGTTTGGCGGACGCCAGGATCATCGCGGCTCGCAAGCTCATGAAGGTCGTGGCCCGCAGGTCGAGGACCACCCTCCGGTATCCGCTGTGGCCGCATCGGCGCAGCAGATCGCGGAAATCGTCGTGCAGCACCGCGTCCAGTTCCCCTTCCACCCGGGCGATCACACAATCGGTGTGGTCGGCGCTCGGCCGCGACCAGGTACGACCCGGTATCGAAGGGCGTGGACTGTGCTTCCGATGGTGGTCGACCTGGTACAAGGTGGTGGTAACCGACATATCAATCCCGTCCGTGTGGTGGGGATTTCCGGTGGCGTGACGACTGCGGAGACTTCGGCGGGAGTACGACGACTCCCGCCCGGTGAGCCCGGGCAACCGGCGTACGCGGCACCGGGATCGGCTGCGTGTTTCAACCTGCGCTCCATTTTGGCACGCCCCGCAGCCGCTGTACACCGCGCACTTTCCCGCGCTGACCGCGCATCGGTCGTGGTGCGACGGGTCCGCCGCGTCCGGCACCGCGGTACCGCACCCGGGCAAGACGTTTACATCCCTGGTAGGCGGCTATTGCGGTGACACCGGCCGGTACACCGACCGGCGGCCGGGCGACCGATGAGCGGAGGGTGACGAGATGACTACTCCGGACGCCGCCGCCGCACGTGGCACGGCCCACCTCGCCCGCTCGCCACGGAACGCGAGGATTCCCCCCGGATAACGAGTACCGGCCCGGCACCCGGACCGTTCCGCGGCCGCCACGCCGGGCTCGCCACGAAAGGTTGGAGCCATGGTCGAAACACTCTCCGTGGCCGGTCGCGCCCTCGACGGCGCGCCGCTGCCCCTGCCCAGGGGACCACTGTCGGCAGACCTGCTGGCCGTGCTGCCCGCGGAACCCGGCAGCCCGGTTCCCGGCATCCCGGTGGATATCGACCCGTTCGGAGACGACCTGCATCTGGCCCTGCACACCTGTTACGAACTGCATTACCAGGGCTTGCGGGATGTGGACCCGGACTGGGAATGGGACCCCGGACTGCTGGCGCTGCGGCGCGATCTGGAACGGCATTTCGAGTCGGCGCTGCGCGCAGGGGTACCGGGCGGCCACGATGTGGACGCCGAACTCGAACGGCTGCTCACGGTGCCCGCGAGCGGTGGGCTCGCCCGCTATCTGCGCGACGAGGGCAGCTGGTGGCAGGTTCGCGAGTATTTCGTCCAGCGTTCGCTCTATCACCACAAGGAGGCCGATCCCGTCGTCTGGGTGATCCCGCGGCTCCGCGGACAGGCGAAGGCCGGCCTGGTCGCGATCGAATACGACGAGTTCGGCGGTGGTCGTGGCGACCGGGTGCACGCCCGCCTCTACGCCGATCTGCTGCGCGGCGCCGGCCTGGACGACGGCTACCTCCACTACCTCGACATCGTGCCCGCCCCGATGCTGGCGCTGGTCGATTTGATGTCGCTGTTCGGCCTGCATCGCGCGCTGCGAGGCGCCCTGGTGGGTCATTTCGCGGCGGTCGAGATCACCTCCTCGCCGGCCTCGGCGGTGATGGTCGAGGCCCTGCGGCGTTTCTCCGCCCATCCGGACTGTGTCCGGTTCTACCGCGAACATGTGACCGCCGACGCCGTCCACGAACAGGTTGTACGCCACGATGTCCTCGGTGACCTGTTACGCCGGGAACCCGGACTGGCCGAATCGGTGGTTTTCGGCATCCAGGCCACCGATCTCCTCGAAGACCGGTTCACCGATACGACGCTGCGATGCTGGGACACCGGGCACAGCTCCCTACGGGCCTCGGGGCGGTGAGGCCGGTGCTGGTCCGTGCACCGGGCGTATACCGCCCACAGCCCGATACCTGGCTGCTGGCCCGCGCGATGACCGAGGCGGCCCTCCCGGCGGGCGCACATGTGCTCGACGCCTGCACCGGAACCGGGGCGCTGGCCATTCACGCCGCGCGCCGCGGCGCCGCCCGGGTGACCGCGGTGGACCTCTCCCGCGCCGCGGTGGCCTCGGCATGGCTGAACAGCCGGCTGCACGGGGTGCGCCTGGAACTGCTGTGCGGTGACGTCACCCGGGCGGTCGACGGCCGCCGGTTCGATGTGATCCTGGCGAATCCGCCCTATGTGCCGAGTGAGAATCCGGACCGGCCGCGCGGGGCGGCCCGCTCCTGGGACGCCGGCCGGCACGGCCGATCACTGCTGGATCCGCTCTGCACCAAGATGCCGCAACTGCTCGGTGCCGGCGGTATCGCGCTGCTCGTGCACTCCGCGGTCGCCGATCCCGGTGCCAGCCTGCGTCAGCTGCGGGCGGGCGGGCTGAAGGCCACGGTGGTCGCGCGGACGGTGATCCCGTTCGGGCCGGTGATGCGGGATCGCACCGGCTGGCTACGCACCCGTGGGCTCATCCGGCCCGGACAGCGGCACGAGGAGTTGGTGGTGATCCGTGCCGACCGGACCCGGTGATATCCCACCCGATCCCGACACTCTGCTGGCCGCGGTCCACAAACCGGCGGATTCCAGGCCGGCGGATTCCGGGCCGGCGCACCACCGTGACGGCGGATGCGCTCGTCCGGCGGGATCGCCGGCCCGCACCGGATTGTCCGGACCGGCCGATCCGGATACCGCAGGGCCCGCCCCGGCGTCCGCGGCCGGTGATCGGACCCGGATCAGATTCACTTCGGACGGTCCGGCATTGATCGAGGGCCCCGTGGAGCTGGTGGACGCCGACGGGAACCCGCTGCGCGTCGACCGGTTCCTGGTGGCGATCTGTCTGTGCAAACGCTCCCGGACCTACCCGCTCTGCGATACCAGTCACCGCCGCCGGCGCCGGGACGCGGAGTCCTGACCCCGACCTGGAACCTGGTGGCGGGCCGGCTTCCCACGGCCGCTACGGCGATCCGCTGATTAGGCACCGTCCCGGCGGGTAGCCGCACGATATGGCTCCGACGCTCGACCAGCTGTTGCATGCCTTGACCCGGGCTGCCAACGCACTGTCACGTCAGGGCATCCCCTTCGCCGTGGCCGGTGGCTGCGCGGTGTACGCGCGCGGCGGCCCGGCGTCGGACCACGATGTCGACCTCCTCGTCAAACCCGTGGACAGTTCCCGGGCCCGCAGTGAATTGGCCCGCGCCGGGCTGCGGATCGCCGACGCCGCCGAGGACTGGCTGATCAAGGCCTACGACGGCGACACCCTCATCGACGTCATCCACCGGCCGAACAATCGTGAGGTCGACGACGCGCTACTGGCCCGGGCCGTCACCATGCGCGTCGGCCCCACGGTGGCCCCGGTGGTGGACGGCACCGATCTGATGGTCGACAAACTGCTGGTGTTCGACGCCCACCGGCTCGATCTCGCTCCGCTGCTGCGGATCGCGCGCGATCTCCGCGAACAGGTGGACTGGCCCACGGTGCGCGCACAGACCGAGCATTCCCCGTACGCCCGGGCCTTTCTCGGACTCGTCGACGACCTCGGCATCGCCGGCACCCGAGCACCGGATCCGGCCACCGGAAAGGCCCGATGATGTCCGAGCCCTCCCCCACTTCCCGTCCCCGGCCGGCCGAGTATCTCGCCGCCGAACTGCATCGCGCGCTCACCGAGGACGCGCGCACCGCCGAACAGGGCGTGCAGGTGCGGATCCGCGGCGACGCCATCGTGCTCGACGGCGAGGTACGCACGGCGCGGCGGCGGAAGCTGCTGGAGGACGTGGTGCACGACATCGCACCGGGCGTGCCGATCCACAACGACGTCCGCGTGACCACGGCCTCCCGGCCGGGTGAGTGCGAAGACCTCGGTGACTGAGCACCGAGCGGAAGGAGTGGGCAGATGCGGATCGCCGCTGTCGGAGATATCCATCTGGGTACGGATTCGCGTGGGTCGCTGGCACCGGCGCTGCGGGAGCTACCGGAGCGCGCGGACGTGCTGCTGCTGGCCGGTGATCTGACCCGGCACGGGACCGTGGCCGAGGCCGAGGTCGTCGCCGGCGAATTCGCCGAGGTGGGAGTGCCGGTCGTCGCCGTTCTCGGCAACCACGATTATCACAGCGACGCCGCCGACACGGTCGCCGCTGTGCTCGAGACCCATGGCGTCACGGTGCTCGAAGGCACCGCCACGACAATCGAGATCGGCGACCGCACTCTGGGTATCGCCGGTACCAAAGGCTTCGGTGGCGGTTTCGCCGGCAAATGCGCCAGCGTGTTCGGGGAGCGGCTGATGCGGGAGTTCGCGGGTCATACGGTCGACCTGGCCGCACGGCTGGACAGCGCCCTGGCCGGGCTGGATACCGATGTCACCGTCGCTCTGACGCACTACTCGCCGGTCAGCGACACGCTGCACGGCGAACCCCGGGAGATCTACCCATTTCTGGGCTCTTATCTGCTGGGCGAACCCATCGACAATCACGGTGTCGATCTCGCGGTACACGGCCACGCCCATATCGGAACCGAACGCGGTAGCACCCCGGGCGGGATCCGGGTGCGCAATGTCGCGCAGCCGGTGATCCGCACCGCCTTCGCGGTGTATGAATTGCACGGCCACACGGAAGCAGCAGCACCGACACGAACCGCCGTTTCTCCGGGCTCTTCATGATGTGCAACGCGGCGGCCACCCGGTGAGTGGCCGCCGCGTCGGGCTGAACTTCGCTGCCGGCGAGCACCGGAAGCGGTAAAGAGATCAGGCGTCCCGATCCGTCGGAGTCTCCGTCTGCCTGGCCGGATCCTGTTCGCCGCGCTGCCGGCTCTCGGCATCGGCGGCCTTCAGACGCTCATCGTGGGCCTCGGCCTCCTTCTCGGCCGCGGTTCGCTGGGCATCGCCCTTGTCCTGCTGGGCCTTGCCCTCGGTGCGCAGGGAGTCGTTGTCGAGAACCGCTCCCGCGGCTTCCTTGACCTTGCCCTTCACACCTTCGACAACACCTTCGATGCCTTCTCCGACGCTTTTGCGCTCGGCCACTGCATCCACCTCCGAACAATCGGTTGTTGCGGTCGGACATGGACCGCGTACCCGGGCTGGCGGGCTCCAATCCGGGAACCGGGCCCGATCGCCGGTGTCCCCACTCACATCGCGGTCGTGACCGGTGGCAGCGCCCCTACTGCGCGAATGCCGCCTCGATCCCGTCGAACCACGCCGCTTCCTCGAGCAATCGGGCGCTGCGCCAGCCTTCCGGCGTCCGAACCAGATCGTGGTTGTACCAGCCGCCACAGGTGAACTGCCGACCCGGGGACACGATCATCGGGTTGAAGAACATCGCCCGCACCTTCGCCGTGTCACCGGCCAGATCGACCGCGATATTGGAGATGAAATGCTGAGTCCGGGCGAACAGGGCGAGCTGTTCGGTCAGCTTGGCGACCACGGTTTCGAGATCACCGGCCGGACCGCCGGCGCTGGTGTAGTCGATCTGCGCGTCCGCGGTGAAGACGGAGCGGTACAGCGTCCAATCCTTGTCGTCGACCGCGGTCGCGTAGCGGGTGAGCAGATCGTTGATCTCGATACGGTCGGCGAGGGTCCGTGCGTCCATCCCTCCATACAACCGCACCGCCGCGGTCCGGCGCGGCGGTATCGGCTCACCGCCCGCCGAAGATCCGGCGCCACCACCGGGACGGTTCGCGCGCATCGGCGGTCCCGCGGGAAACCGATTCCGGCCGTGGCGCGTCGCGGGCCGCACCCCGCGCCGCGTCCGAGGCCGACCGCCAGGCACGCACCACCTCGTCGGCGTCGACGGGCGCGATCGGCACCTGCGGTCCGGTGGGCATACGCAGCCAATCGACCACCCGACGATTGAGTTCGGCCACTGTCGCGCGGACCTCCGCCTCGGCGGACAGATCGGCCACGGTGTCCGGTAACCGCTCGATCTCACGGCGTAGCTGCAGCGCCGGCGGCAGCATCAGATCGCCGCTCACACCCTCCCGACGCAGATAGTCGCGCAACCAGGCGTTCTCATCGTGATACGGATTGCCCGCACCCGGAAGCGGTCTGCCCGCACCCGGCAGGTTCTCGAACTCGCCGCGTTCGGTGGCTTCCCGGATCTTGCGATCGACCCAGGACTCGAAGTCGATCCCGGCGGGTTTGCGCCCGGTGGGCGTGTGCTCGGACATCGTGCCTCCTCACCGTCTGTTTCCACGGTAGTGCGTGGAAGCACCGGGAGGCGGCACGAAATCCGGCGCCGGGCCGGTCAGGCCCCGTTCGTGGAGGTACTGCGGGTGCGTCCGGAACGCGCCTTCCGGCGTTCGGCCTGGAGTTCGGCGAGTTCCTGCTCCAGGATGTCGGCCACCCGGAACTGCCCGGTGTCGTATCCGTCTGAGTTGCGCACGACATCGAGGAACTCGTCGGTTTCCTTGTCGCCGGACATCTTGCCCTTGACCTCGTTGCCGTTCTTGGCCGAGCCGTTGCCGTTCGTCGCGGAGTTCCGTTTGCTCTGCCCGAGCTTCTTGGTGACCGGGAGTTTATCGGTCACCTCGGCCGGTTTCGAGGCCGCTGAACCCTCATCGAACAGCGGCGAGTTGGTGGCCATTTCATCCAGTAGCGAACTGGTCCGGCCGATCAGACCTGACGTGACCTCCGCCAGATCGCCGGAACGGCGTTTTCCCGAATCACCGGCTTTGCCCTCGGACCGGAAAGCCGATCCGTTCGAAGTCGTTGCGGTGACGGTGTCCTGCTTCGCCGCTTCCAACGCCGCCGGTTTCGCCGCGCCGGCGGAATCGCCGATCGGCAGGGTGGTCGACGCCTCGGCCGCGAGGGCGGCCCGGTGCACATTGACCCGGTGCAGGTTGTTGCGGATCTGCTCGGCCGGGTCCGGCAGCACGCGGACCTGTTCGGTGGCCCGCAGAATCGCCATCCCGTAGCGGCTGCTGACCGCGTCGTGGATGAGCAGGGCCACACCGATCATCACCGGCGCCACCGCGTGCACCGCGACGTCGTACCAGTCACCCACCCGCACATACGGGTAGGTGTTGAGTCCGACGGTCAGCCCCAGCAGCGCGACCTCCGCCGTCGCCACCTGTCTACGGTTGTTGATCACACCCCATTCGGCCACCTTGTTGGTGCCGATCATGATGATGATCAGGCAGGCGCTGATCATCGCTTCCAGCAGATAGCTGAACCAGAACAGTGGGTCGGAGGCACCGGTGGGCGCGATGTTCTGCTGGACGTTGACCGCCGACCACAGCATGCCCGCGGCGACCACACCGGCCAGCGCGCGCAACGACCAGGACCGATGGCGGTACAGCGACGCCAGTTTGGCATGCGGGCTGGACTCCCGGCGCTGCGCAGCGATGGCCTTGCGGGCGAGCAAGAGGTCGCGCATATCCGCCTTCTCGATCTGCTCGGTGGTCTGCCTGGCCCGATCGTTGGCGGAGGCTACCGCCTGGATCTCCTTCCAGCGTTGACCCCGCTCCTGCTCCCGGATGCGCTCGGCGAGATCACGTTCGGCGCTCAGCTCCGTCTCCGACAATGCCTCGGTGAGGGCGGGATCGAACTGGTAGGCCAGTCGGCTGCGGGCGTGCTCGACTCGCTGGGCCAGCTTCGTGACATCGTCCTCAATCGGCGGCTCGACAGTCATTCCGGCTCCCGCCTCGGGTGATTCGATGGCAGACAAGTAGTCACGCCGGGGTACGGTACCGCCCTTTGCTTCGCTGTGCACCGTCACGGTCGAAACAGCGGATTTCCGCGCTGGTTCACAGACTGTTCACGAGATCGGCTGCCGCCGATCCGGTTCCGTACCCGACCGGGCACCCAACCGGACCGCGAAGCCGTCCTCACCCACTCCTACCAGCTCGAATACCGTCGATAGCAGCCAGTATCCCGCGGATCACCGGCCCGGCTTCGGGCACCGGAACCAGCGGGTATACATGAAAAGCCCCGGGCTCCTCCACGAGACGCACTGCGGCGCCCGCGCGTTCGGCGAACAACCGTGCGTCGGGGTAGAGGATGTCGTGGGTGCCGACGTAGATATCGGTGGGCGGCAGCCCGTCCAGCGGTCCGTTGATCGGGCTGAGTTCCGGCCGGCCCAGATCGTCCCCGCCGGCCCACACTCGCCCCGCCTCCAGCAGACCGGGCCGCGCCAGCCAGGGGTCGGCCCGCTGTACCCGGTCGATCTCCGGGTTGGCCAGCCGCATATCCAGGCACGGCGCCAGCAGGATCAGCCGCGCGGGCGCGGGCAGGCCCGCGGCGGGCAGTGCTTGGGCGAGCAGCAGTGCCAGCGTGCCACCCGCGGAGTCTCCGGCGAGAACCACGCGTTCGGCGTCGAATTCATCGAGTACGCGCCGGTACACGGCCGTCAGGTAGGGCCGCGCGGCCCGATAGGTGTGACGGGGAGCCAGTGGATAGATGGGTACCTCCACCCGATGCCCCGCCGAGACCAGACGATCGATGAATCGCCAATGCCACCGGCTGATCTCACGGAAGAAGCTGCCACCGTGGAGGTAGACGACGACCGTGCCGGATTCCGGACGGGTCCGGGGCCCGACCGAATAGCAGGGGAATCCGTCGACGGCGCCCTCGGCGACCCGGTGCCGGCGGCGTAACCACGTGGGCGGATTGTGGTCGCCGGCCGGCTCGGCCATGGCCGCGCGGGCCTTCTCCGCGGTCGCCATCCCGCGCTTACGGGTGAGCCGCAGGTACACCGACACCGCCCGCATGGTGCGACCTGCCACCAACCGCTCCTCACTGCGCACCGACGTACGGCGCCCGCCCTGCAGGGTAACCCGGGCCCGGGCATACCGGGGCGGTTCCGGCACAGCGGACCCGCCCGGCCCGAGTGGATTACCGGCACGGCCGGCCCGAGTGGATTACCGGCACGGCCGGTCCGCGACGGGCGTTCCCGCGCTCACCCACCGGCGAGAAGGTGGGTGAGCGCGCGAATCACTTCCTGACGCGCTTCTCCCGGATGCGCACCGAGATCCGGACCGGCGAACCGTCGAATCCGAACTCCTCACGCAACCGGCGCTCCAGGAATCGCCGGTAACCGGCCTCCAGGAAGCCCGTGGTGAACAGCACGAACGTCGGGGGCCGGGTGGTGGCCTGGGTCGCGAACAGCACCCGGGGCAACCGGCCGCCGCGCATCGGCGGCGGAGTCGCGGCGATCACTTCTTTCAGCCAGGTGTTCAACCGGCCGGTCGGGATGCGTTTGTCCCAGGACTCCAGCGCGGTCTCCATGGCCGGAACCAGTTTCTGCACCGCGCGGCCGGTATGCGCGGAAATGTTGACGCGCTGCGCCCACGGCACCCGCACCAGATCCCGATCGACCTCACGGTCGAGTTGCAGGCGCCGGTCCTCGTCGACCAGATCCCATTTGTTGAACGCCAGCACCAGCGCCCGCCCGGAATCGGCGACCAGCCCGATCACCCGCAGGTCCTGTTCGGTGATCGGCTGCGAGGAGTCGATCAGCATGATCGCCACCTCGGAGGCCTCGAGAGCCGATTTGGTGCGCAGCGAGGCATAGAACTCGGTCCCGCTGGCGTTGGCGACCTTGCGCCGGAGCCCGGCGGTATCGACGAAACGCCATACCTTGCCGCCCAATTCCACCAGCGAATCCACCGGGTCGACAGTGGTACCGGCGATATCGTGCACCACCGATCGCTCATCGCCGGCCAGTTTGTTCAGCAAACTCGATTTGCCGACATTCGGTTTCCCGACCAGCGCCACCCGGCGCGGCCCGCCGGCCCCGCCGGTCCCCTCGCGGGGCGTCTCGGGCAGCACCTCGAGAACATCGTCGAGCAGGTCACCGGTACCGCGGCCGTGCGCCGCGGACACCATCCGCGGTTCGCCCAGCCCCAGCGACCACAGCGCCGCCGCATCCGACTCGATGCGCTGATCATCGACCTTGTTCGCGACCAGGATGACCGGTGTCTTCGCCCGCCGCAGCACTTTCACCGCGGCTTCGTCGGTGGCGGTGGCGCCGACCACCGCGTCCACCACCAGCAGAATCGCATCGGCGGTGTTCATGGCCAGTTCCGCCTGCCGGGCCACCGACTGCTGCAGACCCTTGGCGTCGGGCTCCCAGCCGCCGGTGTCCTGCACCCAGAAACGCCGGCCCGCCCAGAACGCCTCATAGGACACCCGGTCACGGGTCACCCCGGGCACATCCTCGACCACCGCCTCACGGCGGCCCAGAATCCGGTTCACCAGGGTCGATTTACCGACGTTCGGACGGCCGACGACCGCCAGGGTAGGCATGGGCAGATGGTCGGCGGCCTCCGGGTCACCGGTGAGATCGGCGATCTCCCACTCGGTCTCGTCACTCCAGACTCCGTCGCCGGCCAGGACATCGCCGGTGGTTTCCGCGCTCATCCGGCGGCTCCACCGCGCCGCGCGGACCCCTGGCGAACCCGGGGCCGGTCCAGCTGCCGGGCGACCTCACCGAACAGTTCCTCGATGGTCTCGTCCATGCTCAGGTCACTGGTATCGACCTGCACCGCGTCCTCGGCCCGCCGCAGCGGCGATACCGCGCGGGTGGAATCGAGCCGATCCCGGCGCTGCACATCGGCGAGGACTCCGGCGTAGTCGTCACCGCGGCCCTCGGCGATGTTCTGCTGATTGCGCCGGTGCGCCCGCGCCTGCGCGGAGGCGGTCAGATAGATCTTGGCGTCCGCGTCGGGCAGCACGGTGGTCCCGATATCGCGGCCCTCGACCACGATCCGTCCCGCGCTCACCGCGATCTCCCGCTGCAACGCCACCAGCTGTTCGCGCACCTCGGGCACCGCCGAAACGGCCGAGACCGCCGCGGTGACCGCCGTGCCCCGGATCTCCTCGCGGACATCGGCGCCGTCGAGTTCGATCAGTTCACGGCCGGGATCGGTGCCGATCCGCAACGGCATATCGGTCACCGCCGCGATCACGGCGGCGGAGTCGGCGGGATCGATCCCCGCCCGCAACACCTGCAGGGTGGCGACCCGGTACATGGCGCCGGTATCGAGATAGCGGGCATCCAGCCGCGCCGCCAGCCGCCGCGAGACGCTGGACTTGCCGGTCCCCGAAGGACCGTCCATCGCCACCACCAGCGACCGGCCGCCGGCCGGGTCCGCCACGACTCCCACCGCAGCTTCCACACCGTTCACAACGACCCCCTTCACAATGACACCGCCTCGTAGAGTTTGCCGATTTCGTCGCGTCCCAGCACCCGCAGGGTGCCCGGACGCTGGTCCGCCAGCACCACCGGACCGATATGGGTGCGGACCAGCCTGATCACCGGATGACCGACCGCGTCCAGCAACCGGCGCACGATATGTTTGCGCCCTTCGTGCAACACCACCTTCACCAGGGAGCGTCCCGGTTCGGTTTCGAGCACCTGGAACTTGTCCACCTTGGCGGGGCCGTCCTCGAGCTCCACACCGTCGCGCAGGGTCTTGCCGGTCGAACGGTGCACCTCGCCCTGCACGGTCGCCAGGTAGGTCTTGGGCATCTCGTAGGAGGGATGCATCAGCCGATGGGCGAGATCACCGTCGTTGGTGAGCAGCAGCAGGCCCTCGGTATCGGCGTCCAGGCGTCCGACGTGGAACAGCCGCTGCCCCGCCGCGACCCGCTCGGCGACGATATCGCCGACACACGGACGACCCAGATCGTCGGACATCGTGGACTGCCAGCCCCGGGGTTTGTTCAACGCCAGATGCACCAGTTCCTCGCGCACCACCACCCGGGTCCCGTCGACCCGCACCACCGCGTTCTCCGGGTCGATCCGCAGGCCCTGTTCGCGCACGATGAGGCCATCCACCTCGACCCGGCCCTGCTCGATCAGTTCCTCGGCCGCCCGCCGCGACGCCACACCGGCCTTCGCGAGCACCTTCTGCAGACGCTCGCCCTGACCCCACGGCAGCTTCTCGGGCCCGCGTTCCTCCGGGTCCACGTACTGGTGCCGGGCGGGTTTCGCATTGCTCAGCTGGGGCGGACCCGATACCCGCGGTGTCTGGCTCCGGCGCGCCGGCGCGCCGGCTCCCGGCCGGCCGCCGGTCCGCGAACCGCCGCCGGCTCCGCCGCGCGCCGCGGGGGGCCGACCGCTGCGGACGCCCTGCCCGGTACCACCGCGACCGCTCTGAGCGGCCTGGCCGCGGCTCCCCTGGGACGCTCCGCCCCGGGTGCCCTGGGCGCCGCCGCGGGTCCCCTGTCCGGCGCCACCTCCGGTACGCCCGGTGCGCTGCACCTGGTCGCTACGTGCGCCGCGTTCCTGACTGCGCGGGCCGCCGGTGCGGGGCGAGTCACCGCCGCCGCGCCGGGACTCGCCCGTCGCGCGCGGTGCGCCCCGGCCGCGACCGGCCTGGTCGCCGCGTTTTCTTCGATCCGGTATGCCATCTCGGCGAGCGGGTGTGTTCACGATATTCCTGTCAATCCTCGGCGCCGAGTTTCAGATCGTCCTCGGCGGGTTTGCGCAGCCTGGTGTAACGGGGATCCGTCTCCAGACTGTCATTGATCTCGTCGATCAGGTCGACCCCCGGCAGCAGGGGGGCCAACTCCGGTAGATCGCTCAGCGACGCCAGGCCGATCCGTTCCAGGAACAACTCGGTGGTGCCGTAGAGCGTGCCGTTGGTTTCCGGGTCGGCGCCCGCCTCGGTGATCAGACCCCTGGCCAGCAGGGTGCGCATCACACCGTCGACATTGACACCGCGCACCGCGCTGACCCGTGCCCGGGTCACCGGCTGACGGTATGCCACCACCGCCAGCGTCTCCAGAGCCGCCCGGGTCAACTTCGACCGGGCGCCGTCGAGCAACATACGCTCCACATAGGGTGCGTACTCGCTGCGAGTATAGAAGCGCCACCCGTCTCCGGCGAAACGCAGATCCATCCCACTACGCCGTGCGGCCAGCTCCGCCGACATCTCCCGCAGTGTCCGCTCCACCCGCTGCGGGGGCTCGTCCAGGACCGCGGCCAGCTGTTCTACCGGCGCGGGAGTGTCCACGACGAGCAACAAAGCCTCCAGCGCCGACCGGAACTCGTCGTCGTCCAGCGACTCGGGCGCGAATTCGGTCACAGTCTCGCTCATGCTCTGTTTTTCACGCTCCGCTACCGCCTCCGGGTCCTCGCTCATGCTGTGCCCCTCACGGATGACCGAGGCCCCTGCGTGGTCACGCTCCGCTACCGCCTCCCGGTCCTCGCTCATGCTGTGCCCCTCACGGATGACCGAGGCCCCTGCGTGGTCACGCTCCGCTACCGCCTCCGGGTCCTCGCTCATCCGTAATCCTCCTCGATGGTTACCGGGGCGCTCTCGGCCTCCTCGCCGACCCAGCGGACTGCCAGTGGGCCCAGTGGGTCGGGCTGGTCGAACTCGATCGAGCGACCGCGGTACAGCTCGAGCAGCGCCAGGAAACGGGCCACGATCTGGATCGGCGCCGCGCAATCGGACACCAGATCGGCGAATGTGGTCCAGGTTCCCGCACCACGCGCCCGCAACCGCTCCAGTACCAGCGTCGCCTGCTCGGCCACCGACACGGTGTGGGCATGCAGATGGTCCAACCCCACCGTAGGTGTCGGCCGCGGCCGGAACGCGGCGGCCGCGATCTCGGCGAATCCGGCAGCGTCCACTCCGAGCGATACCTCGGGGAGCAGACTCGCGAACCGCTCCTCCAGACTCACCGCCCGCGGATACCGGCGCAACGCCGCCGCCTCCAGCTCGGCCAGCAACTCGGCGACCTGCTTGAACGCCCGGTACTGCAGCAACCGGGCGAACAGCAGGTCCCGGGCCTCGAGCAGTTCGAGATCATCGGGATCGGTCACCTCACCGGAGGGCAGCAGACGCGCGGCCTTCAAATCCAGCAGCGTCGCCGCCACCACCAGGAATTCGGTGGTCTGGTCCAGGATCTTGTCGGTACGCAGCGAATTCCCCGGCTCCGCCAACCCCGCGGTGAGTGCCTTCGTATAGGCGATGAACTCATCGGTGACCCGATGCAACGCCACCTCGGTCACATCGAGACGCCGCTGCGAGATCAACTGCAACAGCAGATCGAACGGACCCTCGAAATTGCTCAGCCGCAGATGGAAACCGGACTTCTCCGCGGCCGGAGCCGCCGGATCCGGATCCGGTGCGGGGTCACTCGTCGGCGAAGCGGGTCGGGATGCCGCGCTCACCGACCGGACCGGAAGATGACTTCCCGTGCCATCGCCCGATACGCCTCGGCGCCACCGGACTTCGGCGCCCACGTGGTGATCGGCTCACCGGCGACACTGGCGTCCGGGAATCGCACGGTGCGCGCGATCGCCGTGTCGTACACCAGCTCCCCGAACACCTCCACCACACGCGCCATCACCTGACGAGAATGCAAAAGCCGGGCATCGAACATGGTCACCACGATGCCGTACAGGCTCAACCGCGGATTCAGCCGGTCCCGCACCTTCTCCACGGTGTCGTTGAGCAACGCCAGCCCGCGCAACGAGAAATACTCGCACTCCATCGGGATGATGACGCCGTCCGAGCAGGCCAGCGCGTTCACGGTCAACAGCCCCAGCGAGGGCTGGCAGTCGATCAGGATGTAGTCGTAGCGGTCGCGGATCGGCTCCAGCGCGCGCCCCAGCGACTGCTCGCGCCCGACCTCGTTCACCAGCTGGATCTCCGCCGCGGACAGGTCGATATTGCTCGGCAGCAGATCCAGATTCTCGACTTTGGTCTGCATCAGCACATCGTCGGCACTCACCGGCGACCCGATCAGCAGGTTGTGCACGGTCAGATGCAGATCGTGATGGGCCACCCCGAGTCCCGCCGACAGCGCACCCTGCGGGTCCAGATCCACCAGCAGCACCCGGCGGCCGTACTCCGCCAGCGCCGCCCCCAGGTTGATGGTGGACGTGGTCTTCCCGACCCCGCCCTTCTGGTTGCACATCGCCACGATCAGCGCATTGCCGTCATGGGACGGCTCCGGAGGATCGGGCACACTCCGTAGCGGGCGGCCCGTCGGACCGAGTGCGGCGTCGGCGGGTACGGGCTCGGGGCCCGCGCCCCACACCGACGCGGCGCGATCGTCGTTCTCGGCGCCCCTGGCCGATTCCGGCCCTCCGGCTGTCGTCACGATCCGCTGCTCCTTATACGTTCCTGCCCGTCACCTCGTAGAGCGTAACGAGGCCGATCAAGGCACGGTCTCGCTTTCGCCACGGTCCGGCTCGACTTAGACGCTACCGCTTGTCACCACTCGAGCACCGTGTGTATCGACGGCGTGTTGGTGTTTACCGTGCTCGGGGGTGTGCAGTGGCCCAGACCTCGCGCAGGGTACCGACCGTTACGAGGGTGTAGATCTGCGTGGTGGTTACCGACGCGTGACCCAGGAGCTCCTGCACCACCCGCACATCCGCGCCGCCGTCCAGCAGATGCGTGGCGAACGAATGCCGCAGGGTGTGCGGCGAGACGGTCGCGGTGATCCCGGCGTGCTCGGCGGCGCGTTGCAGTACCTGCCAGGCGCTCTGCCGGGACAGGCGGCCGGCGCGCACATTGAGGAACAACGCCGCCGCCGAACCCGGTGTCCGCGGACCTCGGCCGCCCGTCGCCAGCACCGGGCGGCCGCGCACCAGATAGTCGTCCAGGGCGGCCAGGGCGGGGCGGCCGATGGGCACGATTCGTTGTTTGCCGCCTTTACCGCGCAGCACGACCGCGCGGTTGGTGGTGTCGATATCGTCGATATCGAGGCCGATGGTTTCCGAGATCCGCGCCCCGGTCGAATACAGCAGTTCCAGTAGCGCCCGGTCGCGCAGTCCACGCGCGGCGGCTTCCCCGCCGGCTCCGGCGTCCGCGCCCGCCGCGTCGAGCAGCCGCAACACCTGATCGACCGGCAGCGCTTTCGGCAGACGCTGGCCCACCATCGGCGGTTTCACCGTATGCGCGACGTCGGCGCTGATCAGCCCCTCGGCCGCGGCGAACCGGTGCAGGCCGCGCACGGCGATCAGTGCCCGCGCCACCGAGCCGGGCGCCAGCGGCGGATGGTCGGGGTCACCGGTGCGCAGCGCGACGGCGAACTCCCCGATATCGCTCTCGGTGACCGCCTCGAGCCCGGCGACCCCGCGCCCGGTCAGGAACTCCCGGTAACGTCCCAGATCTCGCCGGTACGCGGACAGAGTGCTGCGCGCCGCACCCCGCTCCACCGCCAGGTGGTCCAGGAATACGTCGACCTCCCGCACGGTCTCCGCCCGGTCAGTCCGCGGACCGCTGGGCCGCCTGGCGCCGCAGCAGCGCGTGCGGCTGCCCGGGCCACGACGCGTCGGCCGCGCGCAGCGGCAGACCGGCGGCGTCCGCGGTGCCGAGCGCGAGCAGGCCGGCGACCGCGGTCGCGTTGACGATATCGCCCGCCAGCGCGGCGCGCACCGCCTCGGCGAGCGGCATCCGCACCAGTTCCAGGTCGGCTTCCTCGTGTTCGGGGTCGGGGCGGTGGGTTTCGGTGAGGCCCCGCGCGAGGTACACGCGCAGTGCTTCGTCGGTGAATCCGGGCGAGAGCGCCACATCCACCAGCACCGACCAGTCCCGGGCCGCGAGCCCGGTCTCCTCGGCGAGTTCGCGTTTCGCGGCCTCCAGCGGGTCCTCGCCCGGGATGTCGATCAGGCCCGCCGGCAACTCCAGCAACCGCTCGCCCAGCGGATGCCGGTACTGCCGGATCAGTACGACCTGCCCGTCGTCGTCGACCGCCACCACCGCCACGGCCCCGTGATGTTCGACCACCTCGCGTTCCACGACCCGGCCGTCCGGCATCTCGACCCGGTCGACCCGCAACGCGAGGATCGCACCGCTGTAGACGACCCGGCTGTCCACCGTCGGGAAGGTATGCCTGCCCGGGGCCGGATCGGCCGGGGTCACGACGCGCTCTCGGAGGCGCCGGCCAACTCCTGCTCCCCCGGGATATCCACGGGCAGCCGTTCGGCCAGTTTGTAGCGCAGCGCGGCGGCGATCAGCTCGGCGAACAACGGATGCGGCCGGGTGGGCCGGCTCTTCAGTTCGGGATGGGCCTGGGTGCCGACGAAGAACGGATGGATATCGCCGGGCAGTTCCACGAACTCCACCAGATGCCCGTCCGGCGAGGTGCCGCTGAACCGGAGCCCGCTGGTCGCGATCTTGTCGCGGTAGGAGTTGTTCACCTCGTACCGGTGCCGGTGCCGTTCGGAAACCTCGGTGCCGTGATAGGCGCGGGCCACCACCGATCCCTTCTCGAGCACCGCGGGATAGGCGCCGAGCCGCATGGTGCCGCCCAGATCGGCCGCACCGGCCACGGCCTCTTCCTGATCGGCCATGGTGGAGATCACCGGATGCTCGGTATCGGGTTCGAACTCGGCGGAGTTGGCGTCGGTCAGTCCCACCGACCGTGCCGCCTCGATGACCATGCACTGCAGCCCCAGACACAGACCCAGCAGCGGCAGTTTCCGGGTGCGGGCGTGCCGGATCGCCCCGACCTTGCCTTCGATGCCACGGATTCCGAACCCGCCGGGAATCAGCACCGCGTCCACATCGCGCAGTGCCGCCTGCGCCCCGGCCGCGGTCTCGCAGTCGTCGGATTGCACCCAGCGCAGCTTCACCTTCGCCCGATGGGCGAAACCACCGGCCCGCAGGGCCTCGGTCACCGACAGGTAGGCATCGGGCAGGTCCACGTATTTGCCGACCAGCGCGACCTCCACCGTTTCCCGGGGTGCGTGCACGCGGTCGAGGAGATCGCCCCAGACGGTCCAGTCCACGTCCCGGAACGGCAGCCCGAGTTTGCGCACCACATAGGCGTCGAGGCCCTCGCGATGCAGCACCTTGGGGATGTCGTAGATCGAGGGCGCGTCGGGGGTGGAGATACAGGCGTCGACCTCCACATCGCACATCAGCGCGATCTTGCTCTTGAGACCGGCCGACACCTCGCGGTCGCAGCGCAGGATCAGCGCATCGGGCTGGATACCGATACTGCGCAGTGCGGCCACCGAATGCTGGGTGGGTTTGGTCTTGAGCTCCCCCGAGGGCGCCAGATAGGGCACCAGGGAGACGTGCAGGAAGAAGACGTTGTCGCGTCCGACATCGTGGCGGATCTGGCGGGCCGCCTCCAGGAAGGGCTGGGATTCGATATCGCCGACCGTGCCACCGATCTCCGTGATCACCACATCCGGCTCCTGCCCCTGCAGGTCCGGGCCGCGCATCGCCAGGACGCGCGCCTTGATCTCGTCGGTGATGTGCGGGATCACCTGCACCGTATCGCCCAGATACTCCCCACGCCGCTCCTTCGCGATCACCGAGGAGTAGACCTGGCCGGTGGTGACGTTGGCGTCCTGGGACAGATCCCGGTCGAGGAACCGCTCGTAGTGGCCCACATCGAGGTCGGTCTCGGCGCCGTCCTCGGTGACGAACACCTCTCCGTGCTGGAACGGATTCATGGTGCCGGGATCGACGTTCAAATAGGGGTCGAGCTTCTGCATGGTGACCCGTAGCCCCCGCGCCGTCAGCAACTGACCGAGGCTGGAGGCGGTGAGACCCTTACCGAGTGATGAGGCGACGCCACCACTGACGAAGATGTGTTTGGTGGCTGTCCGCGCCTGAATCCGTGTATGACCCACGGGTCTTCACGGTAACACGAATCCGGGGAGACAATCGACCGCCACCCCCGGTTAACCACCCGATCGCCGATATCCGCGAGGCGGCACAGCCGGAGGATCACAGCCGGAACGCCCTCATCCGCACCGGCGGCACCACCGGCCACTTCTCTCACGCCAGGACGGCGGCGTGTGGGCACCCAGCCACCGCCCGGGTGCCGGATACAGAACGCTGAGGAATTGCCCACACCTCCGGCGCCGCCCTCGCCACGCCGGCTCACCGCCCCACGTCGGTCCGGCACCGTCCCCACCCCGCCGACGCCGCCACTCGGCATCGCGCCCCGCCGCCGCGCCCACACGCGCCACTCCCACGCTCCGGCCCCGCGCGCGCTTCGGGCCCGCCGGGCTACTCCGGACGGGCCAGCACCTCGCGACCCCATGCCTCGGCACGGGTCAGCACCTCCTGCGCCTGCGCCAGCACCTCGCTACCGTGCCCGGCGGCCAGAACGGCCACGATCACCACCACCAGCGCCGCCAGCACCAGCAGCGAGATGATCGCACCGGAGACCCGGCTGCGATACAGCGTGGCCACCGCGGTCGCGTCCATGATCGACTCCCCGACCTTGAGCCGGGTCAGGAAGGTCGCCGGGTTGCTGTCGCGGCGCCCCCGGTCGAAGAATTCCTCCAGTGACGCCGCCGCGCCCGCGGTCACGATGAGCGAGGCACCGTGGTGATGGGCCAGCAGCAGGGCGAGATCCGCGGGGGTACCCGAGCACGGGAAGGTGATCGCCCCGATACCCAGTTCCTTCACCCGCTCCAGCCCCTCGGCCCGGCCGGTCAGATCCGCCGGCACGATCAACTCGGCGCCGGCGGTCAGGGTTCTCGCGGCCAGATCCTCGGGATTGGCGACGATCAGATCGGGTTTGTATCCGGCCCGGCGCATGGCCTCCGCCCCGCGCCCCACCCCGACCATGATCGGGGCGTACTCCTTGATGAACGGTTTGAGTTTCTTCAGATCCTCGGCATGCCCGGGTCCGTCACCGACCACGACCACCTGCCGGCCGTTGAAGTCCAGATCCGGATCGGGCACCCCGATCCCATCCATGAGCAGCGACGATTCGGCCCGGATGAATTCGAGCGCGTCGCCGGCGAACGACTCCAGATGCCCGGCCAGCCCGTTACGCGCCTCACACATCCGGTCGGCGACGGCCTCCTCGTCGAGTTCCAGGCATTCGACCAGGACCTCGGGCTCCTTGCGGGTGAACCGGTCGGCGTAGACGACGCCGCCCTCGATCCGTACCCGGGCCCCGTCCTTGATCCGCCCGAACGCGTCGGAGCTGACCGTGTCCAGCAGCAGCACACCGTTGGCCACCAAGACCTCGGGGCCGATATTCGGATAGCGACCCGAGATCGAGGGTGAGGTGTTCACCACCGCCACCACTCCCGCGCCGACCAGACGATCGGCGGTGACCTGATCCAGATCCATCTCGTCGAGGACAGCGATATCCCCAGGTCCGACCCGCTCCAGTAGCCGCCGCGTGTCACGGTCGACCCGGGCGGTCCCGGTCCGGCCGGGCAGCGTCTCGGAATTCTTCGACAGCAGCGCCAGCATCCTCATGCAGCGATGATGTCGGCAAACCCTCAACCCGTGGTGGAGACACGCCGCATTCCAGCGGTGTCCGTCGATGGTCGGGGCAATCGATCGGTTAACGGCTACGCGCGCGGGGCGCGGAGCGCGGCGAGCCCGGCACCTCCGCCGCGCCGTATGCTCCGGGCACAGCTCGACGAAAGAGGAGAACTTCCATGGCCAGCACCACCGTCGATACCGTCATCGACGCTCCGCGCGCGACCGTGTACCGGCTGTTCGCCGACCGCGAGAGCATCAGCCCGTTTCTCGCGGTGAACATCACCCTCGTCAAACCGGGTCATACCGAGCGCGAGGGCGTCGGCGCTCAGCACAAGATCGGGGTGGGACCGGTCGGCATCGTGGAGGAGATCACCGAACTCGTCCCCGGTGAGCGAATGGAGTACAAGGTCGTCAAAGGCGCCCCGGTGAAAAGCCATACCGGCGTGATCACCTTCGCCGACGAGGGCACGGGTACCCGCGTGGTCTACACCATGACCTCCGATCCGTCGCTTCCCGTGCCCGGAAAAGCCCTCGAGGTCGGATTGAAGGGCCTGATCAACCAGTTCATCGCCGGCGCCCGCAAAGCGGTCCGCTGACCGCTGCGCGAATTTCCGGGACGCGGCCGGAGCGACCGCCGGCCGCGCCGGTTCAGCCGGCCGCCATCCGTTCCGCGCGCGCGATATTCAGCAACTCCCAGGCATGCGCGCGACCGGTCTCGGTATCGTCGAGCCCGGCCAGCATCCGGGCCAGTTCCACGACGCGCTCGTCCTGGGTGAGCGCCCGCACCCCCGAATTCACGGCGCCCGCACCGTCATCGGATTTGTTCACCACCAGATGGGTGTCGGCGAAGGCGGCGACCTGCGCCAGATGGGTCACCACGATCACCTGATGGGTACGCGCCAGCCGGGCCAGCCGCCGCCCGATCTCCACCGCGGCCCGGCCACCCACACCGGCGTCCACCTCGTCGAAAACCATGGTCGCCCCGTGCTCGGCACCCGCCAGCACCACCTCGAGCGCCAGCATCACCCGCGAGAGTTCACCACCGGAGGCACTTTTGCTCAGGGGCAGCGATTGCGCCCCGGAATGGGCGGCCAGCCGTAACTCCACCTCGTCGATTCCGGCGGGCCCGGCATGTAATTCGATCCCGTCGATCTCCAGCGGAGCGGAGTCCCGGTCCCCGGCGGGGATGGGCCGCACCGCCACCTCGAGCCGCGCCTTACCCATCGCGAGCCCGCTCAGTTCCTCGCTCACCGCGGTGGCCAGCGCACCCGCGGCGTCGGTACGCGCCTGCGACAGTTTCACCGCCGCCGACCGTACCCGGTCGGCCCCCGCATCGACCTCCGCGCTCAGCGCCGCCAGCGCCTCCTCCGAGACGTCCAGCGATTCCAGCCGGGTCCGGGCCTCGTCCGCCCAGGCGATCACGCCGTCGATATCCGGTGCGTATTTACGGGTCAGCGATTTCAGCTCGGCCTGCCGGGTCAGCATGGACTCCAGCGCACCGGGGTCGGAGGGCAGATCGGACAGATAGCCGCTGAGTTCCGTGGTCAGGTCCACCACCACTGCGATCGCGTCGGCCAGCCGCGGCGACAACGCCGCCAGCGCCGGATCCTCGGCGGAATCCACCCGGGAACGCGCGACCCCCAGCGCGTCCAGCGCGCCGACACCCTCACCCGGATTGTCGACGGGTCCGGCGAGCGCCTCGTGCGCGGTCGCCGCCGCCTCCCGCAGCGAATCGAGATCGCTGAGCCGACGGACCTCGGCCACCAGGCGTTCGTCCTCTCCGGGCTCCGGTGCCACCGCGTCGATCTCGGCCAGCGACTGGGTGAGCCGCTCGGCTTCCGCCGCCATCTCCCGGCTGCTGGCGGTGCGTTCCAGCAGCGCGGTCCGCGCCGCCAGCCAGGCGCTGCGTTGTTCGGTGTAGTCCCGCAGCAGCGACCCGACCGTCGCGTCCGCGAACTGATCCAGCGCGTGCAGTTGCTGTTCCGGCCGCTGCAGGCGCAACTGGTCGTTCTGCCCGTGCACCGTCAGCAGCGGCGCGGTGAAATCGGCCAGGACCGAGGCGGGCACCCCGCGCCCTCCCAGATGGGCACGCGAACGGCCGTCGCTGCCGACGGTCCGGATGGCGATCACGGTGCCGTCGTCATCGGGTTCGGCGGCCGCCGATTCCAGCACCTGCCCGGCCTCTTCGCGGGCGCCGGGATTCACGTCGTCGAGGGTGAAGCGGCCTTCCACGACCGCGCGATTGGCGCCGAGGCGCACCCGCCCGGCGTCGGCCCGCGCCCCGCTCAGCAGATGCAGGCTGGTGACCACCATGGTCTTGCCCGCCCCGGTCTCACCGGTGAGCACCGTGAGCCCTTCGTGGAATTGCGCGGTCGCCGTCGAGATGACGCCGAGTCCGTCAATTCTTATCTCTGTCAGCACGTGTGCCCTCCGTTCGCCGCCGGCCCCGCCAACCCGTCACCGGCAGCTCGAACTTGCGCACCATCCGATCCGCGAACGGCGCGGAATCCAGCCGCACCCACCGCACCGGCTCGGCACCACGGACCGCTTCCACGCGGCCGCCCCGCGGTAGCGCGAGGGTGCGCCTGCCATCCAGGAAAACTATCGCATCGTGCCCGGTGGCAACGCATTCGACGGCGATTCGCGAATCCGGGCTGGTCACCAGCGGGCGAGCGAAGAGTGCGTGCGCGTTGCTCGGAATCACCAGGAGTGCTTCCAGTTCCGGCCACACCACAGGCCCGCCTGCGGAGAAAGCATACGCCGTGGAACCGGTCGGGGTCGCCACGAGAATTCCGTCGCAGCCGTAGGACGACACCGGACGGCCGTCGACCTCGAGCACCACCTCGAGCACGCCTATCCTGGCGGCGTTCTCGATACTGGCCTCGTTGAGCGCCCAGCCGCGTTCGGTGACCTCGTCGTCGACCCGGACACAGAGGTCGATCGTCATCCGTTGCTCGATGCGATAATCACGCCGGACCACCTGTGAGAGCGCCTCGTCCAGATTCTCGGCTTCGGCCTCGGTGAGAAATCCGATCCGCCCCAGGTTGATACCGAGCACCGGAACGGTCACGTGGCGCGCCAGTTCGGCCGCCCGCAACAGGGTCCCGTCCCCGCCCAGGGCCAGCACCATCTCACAGCCGCGCGCCGCGTCCGGTTCGTGCGCAACCACCTGCACCGGGTAACCCCCTGGTGCGGTGATCGGTTCGGCGTCGCCGTCGAGCCGGGTGCTGTCGGCCTCGTCGGCGAGCACCCGCAGCCCGATACCCGCCTCCGCGCAGATCTTCGCGACGCGGTGCGCCGTCTCGCTGATCTCGGCGCGTCCCGGATGAGAAACCAGCAGGATCTCCCGGCGCCCCGAGTCCGCCGCGCTCATTGCGGGCCCTCCTCGACCGCGCGCCGCACCAGCTCCGCCACCTCGGCGGGATCCCGGTCCGCCGGGTTTTCGCGCCGCAGCCACAGAAAGTATTCGACATTCCCGGACGGCCCGGGCAGCGGACTCGCCACCACACCCCGGGTACGCAACCCGAACCCGGCCGCCGCGGCGGCCACCGCGCACACCGATTCGGCGCGCAACGCCGGATCGCGCACCACGCCCCCGGACCCGACGCGGTCCTTACCGACCTCGAACTGCGGTTTCACCATCGGCAGCAGATCCGCGCCCGGAGCAGCGCATTCGGCCAGGGCCGGTAGGACCAGCGCCAGGGAGATGAACGACAGATCGGCGACCACCGTGTCCACGGTCCCGCCGATCTCCGCGGGAGTCAGGTTCCGAACATTGGTCCGGTCGTGTACGCGCACCCGGTCGTCGGAGCGCAGCCGCCACACCAGCTGGCCGTAGCCGACATCGGCGGCCACCACCTCGCGAGCACCACGACTGAGCAGCACATCGGTGAACCCGCCGGTGGACGCCCCGGCGTCCAGGCACCGCCGGCCCTCGATCTCGACGCCCTGCGGTTCGAACACCTCCAGCGCCCCGAGCAGCTTATGCGCCCCGCGGGAGGCCCAGCCGACCTCATCCGCCCGCTCTTTGACCAGCAGTGGCGTCCCGGCCTCCACTGCCGTGGCCGCTTTGACCGCCACCGCGCCGTTGATCAGGACCCGCCCGGCACCGATCAGTTCCACCGCGTGTTCGCGCGACCGCGCCAATCCGCGGCGAACCAGTTCCGCGTCCACTCGCGCCCTCCTGGCCACCTCAGATCTTGTCCACCGTGGCCAGAGCCCGGACCAGCACCTCGTGGGCCTGGTCGAGGATATGGGCACGGCGGGCCAGATCGGCACCGGCGGAATCAGCTCCGGATGCACCGGCCGCCGCCGGCCCGGATCCGAGTTCGGCGAGCAGGTCACGGACCTCGGCGCGAATCCGGTCCGGATCGGCGGGTTCGCCGTTACCGGCCGCGCCGGGCAGATGCCGACCGGGCAGCGGCGCCGCCGGCCGGGCGTCGCCGGGGGTGTTCTGTCGGGGAGTCGGGGTAGTCATCGTGAGGCCAACGCTATCGGATTTCCGAACGAGGCGCGCGGACCCGCAGCGCCCGGCCACGGTGGGCGCCGAGTTCCCGGCGGACCGCGTCCACATCCCCGCTCGCGGCGGGCAGCGGCTCCCGGTTCAGGGCATCCAGGCTTTCGGCGATATAGGTGGGCCACCGGTCGGCGGGCACCCCGGCCAGTTCCTCCAGGGTGCTCACCCCGGTCAGCACCAGCAACGAGTCCAGCTCCACATTCAGGGCGCCGTCGATATCGGTGTCCAGCCGGTCACCCACCACCAGCGCGGCCCGGGTTCCGGCCCGGCGCAGGGCATCGTCGAGCAGCGGTGGATAGGGTTTGCCGGCGACCACGGGTTCCCGGTCGGAGGCGGCTCGCAGAGCCGCCACCATGGCGCCGTTCCCCGGTGCGAGCCCGCGCTCGTTCGGTAGCGTCCGGTCGGTGTTGGCAGCCACCCAGACCGCCCCGGCACGCAGCGCGTAGGACGCTTCGGCGAGATCGGGCCACGCGGTCTGCGGGGAATGTCCCTGGACCACTGCCGCCACCGTTTCGGAGGCCGTCCGTACCGGCCGCAGACCCGCCGCCGCGACCTCGGCCGCGAGGTCCTCGGTGCCGACCACCAGGACCGCCGCACCGGGTGTGAGCCGTTCGGCCAGCAACCGGCCCGCGGCCTGCGCACTGGTCACCACATCGGACTCTTCCGCCGGATATCCCAGGTCGGCGAGGTGGGCGGCCACCGCGGTCGCCGCCCGGCTCGCATTGTTGGTGACGTAGACCAGTTGCTGCTTCCCGTCGGTGAGCGCAACGGGTCCGCCCTCGACGACCGCCGGTCCGCGATAGAGGGTTCCGTCCAGATCCAGCAGCAGCGCCTCGTACCCATCCCGCAATCGCGGCGTCTCACTCACATCCCGCACACCCGGACCCTACGTGCACCGCCCGACACCTCCGGCACCCAGTCCGCACCTATGGCAACCACCTCACGACCGCCGACCCGACGAAATCGCGATCCCGCGATCGTCGGAATATCGGAACAGCGGCATCCGATGGCGACATCACCCTCGGACGGAGCACAGACTCATGGCAGACCAACAGGCCCCCGCGACCGGACCACTTCTGGTCGACACAGGTGACACACCCCTGGCAGTAGTCCACGGGCATATCGCGCCCGCCGACGTTCCGAACTTCTTCGATACGTCATTCGGCCTGCTGCCCGGTGTCTTCCTGCGTCAGGGAGCACAGATCACCGGGCCCGCACTCTGCCGCTGCGGATCCGCCTCCGCGGAGTCACTGGAGCTCACGGTGGGATTCCCCGTAGACCGCGCAATTTCCGCGGAGGGCGACGGGCGGCCCGGGAACCTGCCCGCCGCGCGGACAGCGCGGCTCGTACATCACCGCGCCTTCGACGGACTCGGTGCGAACTGGGACAAGCTGCACACCCGGATCGCCGAACAGGGCCTGGCACCGGGAGGTATCCGATGGGAGGTCTATGTCACCGAGCCGAGCCCGAATATGGATCCCGCCGAGCTGCGCACCGAACTCAACTGGACGGTGGTACCGGCATAGCGCTGTCCCCGGCGTCGCTACCGGGCCCGGCGGCGCGGACGTCCGTCAGACGTCCCCGGTCAGCTCCGCGGCGCGTTCTTCGGCGTCGGTTTCGCCGTCCAGGTCCGCGGCCGCGGCATTGAAGAACCAGGTCAGACCTTCGTCCGTCCGGCCCGCCGCGACGAGCGCGTCCGCGTAGGCATAGAACAGGCGCGCGGTGCCCGAGCCGGTACGCGCGGGGTCCAGATCGGGCGTCTGCAGGGTGACCACGGCCTGGTCGTACTGGCCGAGATCCATCCGCGCGCCCGCGACCACGATCCGCAGTTCGATCGCCTCGTCACCGGAGAGTGCCCGGCCCTCATCACTGCGGCCGAGTTCGATGGCACGCTCCGGCCGGCCCAGCCCGCGTTCACAATCGGCCATCACGGCCAGCAATCCGGTACCGCCCGCCATCCGGCGCGCGGCCCGCAGTTCCGACAATGCCTCGGCCCACTCGCCCGCGTGGTAGGCGACAACGCCGGCCGTCTCACGCACCACCGCGATACGGCCGGCGCGTTGCCGGGCCGCGCGCGCATGGGCCAGCGCGAGCCGCGGATCATCGTCGAGCATCTGCGCCGCCATCGCGAGATGGCGCGCGACGGTCTCGGCGTTACCTTTGTCCAGACTCAGCAGATCACGGCGGATGGACCCGTCGAGGTCCCCGGCCTGAACATCGTCGGGAAGATCGGGTTCCTCGGGCCGCGGCGGCCGGCGATCCAGACCACGGGACGCGCCCTCACCACCCCGGCGGCGCGGCCCGGAGTCGCCGGATCGGGGATATCCGCCACTCCCGTTGCCCCCGGCCGTTTCGGCCGGACCCCGGTGCGGCGGGCGCTCACCCGTGCGCTCTGGACGGCCCGCGTCACCGCGCCCGCCGAAGCGGCGCTCGTCCCGCGCTCCGCGTCCCTCCGGGCGCCCCGCCCCGGCGCCCCGGAAACCTCCGCGGTCGCCGTCACCGGAACGGAATCCGCCCTGCGGCCGTTGTTCGCCTCGCTCCCGGAACCCACGATCGGGCCGATCTCCACCGGTGCGCGAATCGCGCCCGCCGAATCCCCCGGTCCGATTGTCCGGACGCCCCCGCGAGGTATCCGCGCGATTACCACCGCGATCATCTGGCCTGTCGACGGTACGGTCACGTCCCGTACCACGGTCGGACCGGCCTCGATCGGGGCGCCGGGAATCGTCACCGGCGTAGCCACCGCGATCGGGTCGCGCGCGATTGCCGTCCCCGCGCTGCGCCGCCCGGTCTCCGGTACCGCCGCCGCGGACATCGTTCCGTCCGCCGTTCTCACGACGGAAGCCGCCGCCCGGCGCGCCGGCGCCGCGGGAGCCTCCGTCCCCGCCGGACTCGCCGTCCGGGCGACGTGTACCGCTGCCCTCCCCGGTCCGCCGGAATCCGCTCTCCGCCCCGGAAGAATTGCGCCGGAACGGTTTCCGGCCATTGTTCTGTTCCGGCACGGCGGGTCCCTCTCTCGGTGACACGGATGGATCGAAATCGACTGTTCTCGAAGTCGGCACACAACGATCGTCTGCCCACACAAGTTTACGGGTCACAACCCGCAGGGGAGACAATGGTGCCCAAAACGCACTTTGGGGGCCCACAATGTGGGCCCCCAAAGGGAATGTATGTTCCGGCGGTGTCCTACTCTCCCACACCCTGTCGAGTGCAGTACCAT
>NZ_JBEZYU010000008.1:0-183898 GCF_040638875.1 Nocardia sp. NPDC024068
GTCTGCTGTCAGCCCTCGAAGCGAAGCGGCGCAGCCGCGAGTCTCGAGGGCTGACAGCAGACGCTCAGGAGGGCCGAACCTCGAGCGGCGGAGCCGCTCCAAAATTACAGCCCGAACCTCGAGCGGCGGAGCCGCTCCAACAACTCAAGCCCAGAGTTGGCCGTCCAGGCGTTCCTCGGCTTCTTCCAGGGTGCCGTCGTAGGCGCCGGTGGAGAGGTATTTCCAGCCGCCGTCCGCGACGACGAAGGCGATATCGGCCCGTTCCCCCGCCGCGACCGCCTTCCGGGCCACCCCGAGCGCGGCGTGCAGGATCGCGCCGGTGGAGATACCGGCGAAGATGCCCTCTTCCAGCACCAGTTCACGGGTGCGCCGGACGGCGTCGTAGGGGCCGACGGAGAAACGGCTGGTGAGCACCGTCTCGTCGTACAGCTCCGGGATGAACCCCTCGTCGATGTTGCGCAGACCGTAGACCAGCTCACCGTAGCGGGGTTCGGCGGCCACGATCTGGATCCCCGGGACCTTCTCCCGTAGGAAGCGCCCGGTGCCCATCAGCGTTCCGGTGGTGCCCAGGCCGGCGACGAAATGGGTGATCTCGGGCAGGTCGGCGAGGATCTCCGGGCCGGTGGTCTCGTAGTGGGCGAGTGCGTTGGCCGGGTTGCCGTACTGGTAGAGCATCACCCAGTCGGGGTTGGCCGCGGCGATCTCCTTGGCTCGCGCGACCGCCTGGTTCGACCCCCCGGCCGCCGGTGAATCGATGATCTCGGCGCCGAACATGGTGAGCAGCTGCCGCCGCTCCACCGACGTGTTCTCCGGCATCACGCACACCAGCCGGTAGCCCTTGAGCTTGGCCGCCATGGCCAGCGAGATCCCGGTATTGCCGCTGGTGGGTTCCAGGATGGTGCAGCCGGGGGTGAGCCGGCCGTCGGCCTCGGCCTGTTCGATCATCCGCAACGCCGGCCGGTCCTTGATGGATCCGGTGGGGTTGCGGTCCTCGAGTTTGGCCCACAGCCGTACCGGCTGGTCACCGTCCCACTGCGGGGAGAGGGTGCGCAGGCCGACCAGCGGCGTATCGCCGAGGGTCGCGATCAGCGATTCGTAGCGTGCCACGGGTCCGTCAGACCCCGCCCGCGACGGCCGGCAGGATCGTCACCGTCGAACCCTCGCCCACCGTGGTCTCGAGGCCGCCGGAGAAACGCACATCCTCGTCGTCGACGTAGATGTTGACGTAGCGGTTCAGCTTGCCTTCGTTGAGCAGCCGCTCGGCCAGGCCCGGGTGGTTGGATTCCAGGTTCTCGATCACCGAGGCGAGCGTGGCCCCCTCGGCCTCGACACGCTTCTCGCCTCCGGTGTGGGTGCGCATGATGGTCGGGATGGACACGGTGACCGGCATGAAAACTCCTAGCTCGTTACGGTCGTATCGGAAATCTGCGGTGGTCAGGCCGTTTCGTAGGCGGGGACGACCCGCACGGGCTCCTCGGTGACCTCGCCGTCGACGATCCGGTAGCTACGCAGTTCGTGCTGTTCGGGATCGCGGGTGGAGATCAGCACGTAGTGCGCGCCGGGTTCGGAGGCGTAGGAGATATCGGTGCGGCTCGGATAGGCCTCGGTGGCGGTATGCGAGTGGTAGATCACCACCGGCTCCTCGTCGGCGTCGTCCATGGCGCGCCACACCTTCAGTTGCTCGCCGGAGTCGAACCGGTAGAAGGTGGGTGACCGCTCGGCGTTCAGCATCGCGACGAAACGTTGTGGCCGGTCCGACCCCTCCGGCCCGGCGATGATCCCGCAGGCCTCGTCGGGGTGATCGGCGCGCGCGTGCGCGACCATCGAATCCACCAGGTCGGCCCTGATCACGAGCACAATCGAACCCTTCCACGCATCGTCTCGGCTCCCGCCGACCCGTCAGAGCCGACAACCGTCGAGGATATTCGGCTATTCCCGGCGCTCCACACACGCCCTCACGATTCGCGCGATGGCCGCATCCGGCGGCCGGGGCCCGCCCCTGGGCTGCGGGGACGGGTGCGGGAGCGCAACGACCGAGCGGAGGAGTGTGGGCCCGGGGTCACGAGGGCCCCGCCCCCGCGACGCCGAAGGCGGCGCCATATGACGGGATACCCGCCACCGGGACCGCCGCGAGGATGGCGTCGACCATGGCGCGTTCCACGCAGACCGCGGTGGCGGTGCAGAGTTCGTCCAGCAGGGGGAGGTCGGCGGGGAAGGCGCCGGGTAGGGCGGGCAGGTTCGGCGGTGTCGCCGTACCGGTGGCCAGGGCGAAGAATGTATCGCCGTCGAGCGGGGAGTGCGCGGGCCGGACCGCGCGGGCCAGGCCGTCGTGGGCCACCGTGGCCAGCCGGCGGCAGGCCGCCGGGTCCAGCGGCGCGTCGGTGGCGACCACTCCGATCGTGGTGTTGAGGACGGTCGATTTCACCGCCAGCGCGTTCGCCGCCGCGAGCCGGTCGGCGGCGGGCGGGCGCAGACCGAAGAATTCCGGTCCGTCGGTGCCCGCGCCCCAGGGCAGGCCGGTGCGGGGGTCGAACACCGAACCCACCGGGTTGGCCACGACCAGTGCGCCCACGGTCAGCCCGGACGCGACTCCGCCGGTGAAACGAATACTGGCGCTGCCGATTCCGCCTTTGAGTGAACCTGCCTGCGCGCCCACCCCGGCCCCGGCGCACCCGCGCAGGAAATCGGGTCCGGCGGCTTCCGCGGCGTGATAGCCGAACTCGGCGGTCGGGCGGGTGTACCAGTCGCCGACGGGCAGATCGAAGATCACCGCGGCGGGCACGATCGGCACCACCCGGGCGGGATCGTCGGGCGACATCGGAATGCCCTCGCCGTGTTCCTCCAGCCAGCGCATCACGCCGTCGGCGGCGGCCAGGCCGTAGGCGCTGCCGCCGGTGAGCAGGACGGCATGCGCCTGCCGCACGGTGTTTGCCGGGTCCAGGAGATCGGTTTCCCGGGTGCCGGGCCCGCCGCCGCGTACGTCGACCGCCGCGGTCGCGCCGCCCGGCGCCCGGACCACCGTGCAGCCGGTGGCGGCGCCGGAGCCGCGGGTGGCATCCGGGTCGAGGACGTGATGGTGACCGACCAGCAGGCCGGATACATCGGTGAGCGCGTTGAGCGGGCCGGGCGTGCCGCTCACGGGGCCATCGCCTGGAGTAGGGAGTCCTGCATCCAGGTGAGCCAGTGATAGACGTCCAGATGCGGGGCGCGCGGATCGTCCGGTGGGAACTGCTCGGGCGTGTCGGCGTCGATATCGAGGACCACACCGAGCGCGAGGCGGACATCGGTGAGTGCGGTCAGCCAGGCGTCCGCTTCTTCCGGGGTGATCAGGATCTTGCCGCCCTCTTCCGGCACCGTGTGCAGGACGACGCCGGCCGCGGCCAGTTTCTCGTCGATGATCTCCGGCTCGTGCAGGCCGCGCAGCGCACTGTTCAGATCGGCGCGGTCGGCGTCGGGGGAGCCGGGTTCGGCGCGGTGGAATTCGGGCAGCAGCCGGGCGAGTCGCGGATCGTCGGGCGGGAGCGTGTTCCCGCTGCGCAGGCCGGTGAGGGCGGCGAGTTCGTCCTCCGGCGCCGAGGACGCCCGCTCACCCAGCAGGCCCGATACGGCGCCCACCAGGGAACGCAGCACACTCGCTTCGCGCGCGTCCAGCTCCGACCGCAGCTTGAGACCGCTCAATGAGTTTTTCCGGCTCCATTTACGCACGTCGTTACGGTAACCGTCCGATCAGTCGTCTCGCTGCATGGTCGCCCACAGGCCGGCCGCGTGTAGCCGGCGCACATCCTGTTCCATTTTGTCCCGCGAACCGGACGAGACGACCGCCTTGCCCTCGTTGTGCACCTTCATCATCAGCTCGGTCGCTTTGGCTTTGCTGTAGCCGAACAGCTTCTGGAAGATGTAGGCGACGTAATGCATGAGGTTGACCGGATCGTCCCAGACCACGGTGACCCACGGCCGATCTTCCGCCTCCAGGATCTCGGTGGCTTCCACGGCTTCGGGGGTCGCCTGTGCCGCCGACAACATGGCGCCGGGAGCTCCGGCGCGGACCGCGATCGTCCGATAGCGGGGTGCTGTATTGCACATGGCCATGAATTCAAGGGTACGACTCGAGGAGTAATTCACAACACCCGGAGCAGGAACGATGGCTCCGCCACCGGCGGTTCCCCCGCCCGCGCGGCCGGCCTGTTTACAGTGACCACCGTGGACCTGCGCGACGCGGTGGGCAGCACCGCCCTGCTGACCGACCAATACGAACTGACGATGCTGGCCGCGGCCCTCGCGGACGGTTCCGCGGCGCGCAGGTGCACCTTCGAGGTGTTCGCCCGGCGCTTGCCGCACGGCCGCCGCTACGGCGTGGTCGCGGGAACCGGCCGCCTGCTCGAGGCGCTCGACCTGTTCCGGTTCGGCGCGGCGGAACTCGAGGTCGCGGCCCGGTTCCTGGACGAGCGGACGGTGGCGTGGCTGCGGGGTTTCCGCTTCTCCGGGGATATCGACGGGTATGCCGAGGGGGAGCTGTATTTCCCGGGTTCGCCGATCCTCTCGGTGACCGGCAGTTTCGCGGAATGCGTCGTCCTGGAGACGCTCGTGCTGTCGGTGCTGAACTACGACAGCGCGATCGCGGCCGCCGCCGCGCGGATGGTCAGCGCGGCGGCCGGGCGCCGGACGATCGAGATGGGCTCGCGCCGGACCCATGAGCAGGCGGCGCCGGCCGGTGCGCGGGCGGCGTATCTGGCCGGTTTCGACGCGACCTCGAACCTCGAGGCGGTGCGTCGTTACGGCGTGCCGGGTGCGGGGACCAGCGCGCACGCGTTCACGCTGGTGCACAGCGGCCCCGACGGTGAGCACGAGGTGGAGGCGTTCCGCAGTCAGGTCGCGACCCTCGGGACCGGGACCACACTGCTGGTGGACACCTTCGATATCACCCGGGGTGTCGCGTTGGCGGTCGAGGTGGCCGGCCCGCATCTGGGGGCGGTCCGTATCGATTCCGGCGATCTCGGGGTGCTGGCCCGGCAGGTTCGCCGGCAACTGGACGAACTGGGTGCGCCGAATACCCGGATCGTGGTGTCCGGGGACCTGGACGAGTACGCGATCGCGGCGCTGCGCGCCGAACCCGTCGACGCGTACGGGGTGGGCACCCAGCTGGTCACCGGCTCGGGCGCGCCGACCGCGGGGATGGTGTACAAGCTGGTGGAGGTCGACGGGGTGCCGGTGGCGAAGCGGTCGAGTCACAAGGAGTCGCGGGGCGGGGCCAAACGAGCGTTGCGGTTGGCGCGGCGCACCGGCACCATCGTCGAGGAGATCGTCTATCCCGCTATCGCCCCGCGGCCGGATCCCGGCGAGCTGGAATCGCGTGATCTGATGGTCCCGCTGGTTCGGGGCGGTGCGGTGCTCGACCGCCCGGAGCTCGCCGAATCCCGTGATCTGGTGGCCCGCGGCCTGGTGAGTCTGCCGTGGGAGGGCCTCAAGTTGTCCGATGGTGATCCCGCCGTGCCCACCACATTTGTGGCCTGACCGGGACCGGGCGCGCACACTGAGGGTATGAGACGCGCGCTGATCGTGGTGGATGTACAGAACGACTTCTGCGAGGGCGGCTCCCTCGCCGTCGTGGGTGGTGCTCGCGTTGCGGAGCTGATCAGCGATTATGTGTCCGGCTCCGAGTACGACGCGGTGGTGGCCACCCGTGACTATCACGTCGATCCCGGCGCCCATTTCTCCGACACTCCCGACTATGTCGACAGCTGGCCGCCGCACTGCCGCGTCGGTACTCCCGGCGCGGATTTCCATCCGAATTTCGATACCGGCGCGGTGCAGGCGGTGTTCTCGAAGGGCGAATACTCGGCCGCGTATTCGGGTTTCGAGGGTGCGTCGGAGGAGGGCACACCGCTGGGCGACTGGCTGCGCGGCCGCGAGATCGAACAGGTCGAAATCGTCGGCATCGCGACCGACCACTGTGTTCGCGCCACCGCCCTCGACGCCGTCGCGGCGGGATTCTCGACCCGGGTGTTGTTGGACCTCACGGCGGGCGTCGCGCCCGGCACCGTGGAGAAGGCGCTCGACCAGCTCACCGGCGCCGGGGTGGAACTGTCGGGCACGATCACCCGCGCCGACGTGTGAGCGCCGGGCGCCCGGCCGTCCGGGTTGGGTGCCCGCCCCCGCCGGGGCAGAATTTCGTCCATGACCGCCACCGGGGACGACGTCCGCACCTACGCTCTTTCACTGCCCGAGACGTCCGAGCAGTTCACCTGGGGAATGCCGGTGTTTCGCGTGGAGCGCAGGCTTTTCCTCACGTTGCCCGAGGACGAGACGTCGATGGCGGTGCGGTGTCCGGCGGTCGACCGGGACGAACTGGTGGTCGCGGAACCGGCGAAGTTCTGGGTCGCGGCCCATGAGGCGAACAATCCGTGGGTCCGGGTGCGGCTGACCGCGCTGGACGACGCGGAGGAGATGCGGGCCATCGTCCTGGATTCCTGGCGTCTGGCGGCCCCGGGACATCTGCTCTAGGAGTTCCTTGCTCTCAATTACTCGCCTGCGTATATTCGTAGACGAGTAAGGAGGGTGCATGGCGAAGAGACGCAAGGTCGGCAATCTGCTGGCGCTGGCGGTACTCGCGGTGATGCAGGACGAGGCCATGCACCGGTACCAGATCGCGGCGCGGCTGCGTGACTACGGCAAAGACCGCGATATGGATATCAAATGGGGGTCGCTGTACACCGTCGTCCAGAATCTCGCCAAGGCCGGATTCCTGGAGGTGGTCGGCAGCGAACGCGAAGGCGCGCGGCCGGAACGGGTGATCTACCGGATCACCGCGGCCGGGCGCGCGGAACTCGTGGACTGGACCCGGGAACTGATCGCCGAACCGGAACCCGAACAGAGCCGCTTCGTCGCGGGCCTGTCGATCCTGGCGGCCCTGCCTCCGGCCGAGGTCGCCGAACTGCTGGGCCGCCGGCTCGCGGCCCTGGACGAGCGGATCGCGCAGACCGAGCGGGAGTTCGCGGAACTCGCCGGGCAGCTGCCCCGGCTCTTCCTCGTCGAATCCGAGTACGGGCTGGCGATCCTGCGGGCCGAAGCGCGCTGGACCAGGGAACTACGCACCGAACTGCTGGACGGCACATTCCCCGACCTGGCGGAATGGCAGGCGTGGCACAGCGGGTCCGGAGTCGACTCCGCACGTGCCCGTGAATACGCGAAGGGGGCCGATACGACCGGCGAAGACTGAATGCCAACCGAGCCCGATGGAGGTGCGGCAACACCGCCATCGAGCCCGGGTCACCTGTCTCGGACCGTGCCCGCCTGATGCACACCCGGCCGCGAGTTTGGCAGAACACAGAATAACCGGGTGAGGGGACGACGGGGCGGTTCGGCTCGACCAGATCCGAAGCGAACTCTTCGAGGAGTACACCCATGTCCAGAATCGACACCGCGCTGGTGATCGGCGGCGGAATCGCGGGGCCGGTCGCGGCCACCGCCTTGCGGAAGGCGGGTATCGCCGCCGAAATATACGAGTCCTATCCGAGCCCCGCCTACACCATCGGCAGCGGGCTCGCGCTGGCCCCGAACGGGGTGGCCGCGCTCGACGTGATCGGCGCCGGTGACGCGGTGCGCGATATCGCGGTCCCGGTACCCCGGATGTGTCTTTCGGTCGGCGGGAAACTGCTGCCCGCCCCCGTCCTGCGGGATCAGCCGCCACTGCAACTGGTCGATCGCGCCGATCTGCACCGGGTGCTGTACGAGCGGGCGGTGGCCGCCGGGGTTCCGGTCACCTTCGGCAAACGGCTCGTGGGCGCCGAGCAGACCGCCGCCGGTGTCACGGCCAGTTTCGCCGACGGCAGCACCGCCACCGCCGACGTCCTGATCGGCGCGGACGGTATCCGGTCCACCGTGCGCGGGCTGATCGATCCGCAGGCGCCCGGCCCCGAGTACACCGGGATGCTCGGATTCGGCGCCACGATCGATTGCGCCGCCGAGATACCGCCGGACACCATGGTCTTCGCCTACGGAAAGAAGGCCTACTACCTGTATTGGGCGCTCGGCGACGGCCGGGTCGGCTGGGGTGCGAACCTGCCGAGCACGCGGTATCTCTCCCTGTCCGAGGCGCGCGAGATCCCGGCACAGCGCTGGCTCGACACCCTGCGCGATGTCTACGGCGACGACACCCCCGGCGGGCAGTTCGCCCGCGCCACCACCGCGGAACAGCTGGAGGTCACCGGGGCCTTGCACATCATGCCGCCGGTGCCGCACTGGTACAGCGGCCGGATGGTGCTGGTCGGCGATGCCGTGCACGCGCCGTCGAACAGTTCCGGGCAGGGCGCCGCACTGGCCGTGGAGAGCGCGGTGCAGCTGGCCCGCTGCCTGCGCGATATCGGCGATCCGGCCGCGGCGTTCGCCGCCTACGAGAACCTGCGCCGGTCGCGGGTGGAAGGGATCGCGGCCCGGGCCGCGAAGATCAACCACAGCAAGACCCCGGGCCCCGTGGCCCGCAAGGTCATGCAGGTGGTGATGCCGATCATGGCCCGCACCATGAACCCGGAGAAGATGCTCGGCGAGCAGCGCTACCGAATCGATTGGCCCGCCCCCGCGCAGGGGTGAGCCGGCGCGGCTGAGCCGCGCCTGAACACCGCTCTCAACATTCGAAGGGGATCGTGTTGCCCGCCGCGTCGCGGGCGCCGATCCCCTTCGTGATGGCTTCGGCGAGGTCCCCGCAGGTTTTCCAGGTGCGGGGATCTTCGTCGTCGAGGTTGCCGATCGTGTACCACTCCTCGGTTTCCCGGTAGCGCACGAGTCCGTGACCCTCGGGGTCGAGGGTGATATCGAGCTCGCCGGAGATCGTCCCGGCTTCACGGGTCATGACCGAGGCTGCGGCGGGTAACTCGATGACGTCGGCTATTTGAACTCACCTCGCTGTACGCAGTCGTCCACCGCGGTACGCAGTGCGGTCTGTTCGTCCTGATCGACGGTCAGGCCGTACTTTACTTTCACCTGGACGTAATGCCAGATATAGCCACACCGGAAACTTCCCGGCGGGAGATAGTCGGCGGGGTCCTGGTCGCCCTTGGATCGGTTGGCCGAAGGGTCCGAGGCGATGAGATTCACCGCGTCGTTGGCGATCCGGCGCCGGGTATCGGTATCGAGATCCTTGGCTCCCGACCGCCAGGCCTCCGCGAGCGGGACGATGTGCTCGGCGTCCACTCCGGAGGATTCGGATATGAACTTGTAGGGCTTGAGCTTTCCGGCCTTGTTGTCCATCACGCCGTAGGCGTCCTGCCAGCCGCCGCCCTTGCCGATCTTCAGATCGCAGGTCTTCGCGTCCAGGCTCACCTCGCCGGTGGCGTCGCGCAGGAGCATCACCTCTCGGGTGGTGCACTTGCTGTACTGGGCGTATTCGGGACCGAACCCGTGTTCGGCCGCGTTGTCGTCCCAGTGCGGGAATTTCTCCCTGCTGTAGCCCGCCATCCCGGCTTCTTTTTTCACGGGCAGTTTGTCCATGGCCGCGCGGACGTCGGTGGCGGTGGCTCCGGTGGATTGCGCGGCGCCGGCGGCGGGGCCGGTGCCGGGACTGCCGGCTTCCAGGGAACAGCCGGCCAGCCCGGCGACGAGGAGCAGCGGCGCTGCGGCGGTGGCGAATGTGCGCAGCGCGGAGAGAGGTGAGTTCATCGCCGGACCTCCGGAATTCGATGTGCGGCGGGCGCTGCGGTCACAATCACACGGGGTACTGCGTCCCCGATCGTGCGGGGCGTGGTGCCCGGGTCTATTTCATATGCTGTGGGCTTCAACGAATTTCCTTGCCGAGGTTCCGGGATGTGCCGTGTGCCGAGCACCGGCGTCAAGCTACCGGTCGTCAGCTAACCGAAAGCTACTGTGCGGTGTGAGATTCGGCATACCTGGGCGGGAGTACCCGGGAAGCGCGCGAGTATCCCTGATTCGACTACCTCCGATGCGACGGAGTGCGCCACCCCCGAGTCGCCGTGCCGGCGCCGACTCGGGGGTGGGCCTGTCACGAACGAGGGCGTTGGGTGCCCGGCGCGGAGTAGCGGACCGGTTGTCCGGACCGGTTTGCGCGACGCGCCGCGGGACTTGATGAGGGGGAGCCCCGTGGACGCTTCCACGCCGGATGCGCTCGTCGTGACGTATCCGGGCCGGAAGAGATCCGGCCGTGTCTATGAAGATATCGATGTGCCGCGGCCCCGGCGATACCCGCCGGGCGGGCACGCCCGCCGACGCATCGATGAAAAGCATAGGGAATTCCCATGATTGGGAGCGAGTGGGGTGGGCCGACGCCGGCCGGGCGTTCAGTCGGCGGGTTCTTCCTCGGGAATCGGCTGCGCGGTGGGGGGTACGCCGGTGTCCAGGAATTGGATCAACCGTTCGATGCGATCGGTGTGGTCGAGGGTGCGTGCGAGCTTGTCACCGATCAGCGCGAGGGTCATCGCGCCCTCGGTCGCGTGATCGCCCGCGGCCAGGGCGGAATGTAGTTTCCGGTTCAGCTCCTGCATATCCCCGGCCGCCGCGGCGTCGTCGCGGGCGTGGCGGGCGGTGGTGACGGCGCGCTGGGCGCGGGCGGTGGATTCGGCGGTCAGATCCGCCATCTGCGCGAGCACGGCCAGGATCGGCGCCGGGGCGAGGGGGTCGGGATGGGATTGGTACACCTGGTCGGCTATCCGGCTGAGCAGCCAGCCGACGCGGGAGAGCTCACCGGCGATCTGGATCGCGGTCACCACATGACGTAAGTCGCGGGCGACCGGCGCCTGTAATGCCAGGAGTACGACGGTGCGCGCCTCGCAGGCGCCGTACATCGCCTGCAGTCGCTCGTCGTGAGCGAAGACCTCGTAGGTCGCGGTGAGGTCGGCCCCCACGAGAGCGTCGGTCACACGTTCGGCCGCTTCATGGGTGATGTGGCACATCTGTGTGAGATCCGCGGTCAACGCGACGAGCTCGTTGGTGAACTGAGTTCGCACGGAGGAATTGTCACCTATGGCGCGGGTATCGGTCGAATGAACCGGCGATTCTCGCGGGCGGGCTTTCGGCCGCCTTCGGTGTTACCGTCGCCACATGGCCGACCTGCGAGGTATCAAGCATCGGATTGTGACCACTATTCAGCGCCGGGTGGCCAATCCGCTGAACCGCAGGCTGCCTTTTCAGCAGCTGCTGGAGACGACCGGCCGGGTCAGCGGGGAGCCGCGGGTGGTGCCGATCGGCGGCCGCCGGACGGGGAACGAGTTCTGGTTCGTCTCCGAGTTCGGCGACCGCTCGAATTATGTGCGCAATATCCGGGCGTCCAACCGGGTCCGGGTGCGTCTGCACGGCGAATGGCTTTCCGGCACCGCGCATCCGATGCCCGAAGACGACCCGGTGCGCCGCCTCGCGTCGCTACCGCGTGGCAACAGCGCGGCGGTGCGGGCGATGGGTACGGATCTGCTCACAATTCGTATCGATCTCGACGCCTGAACACGGTCGGCCATTTCTGTGTGACGCGCAGATATTCTTTTGATAGAACTTGTTCTAATTTCCTCTTTTCCATGTCGTGACCGTTCACACAATTGCCGGGAATTCATGCGCACCCGGTATTTCTCGTGCGCACTGTCACACCCCGCATAATTTGTCCGTGACCTTCCGTAACGATTAGCTTCCTCTCCGTTGGCATCGATGCCGGACCGGAGAGATCACACGCATGAAATTCGCAACATTGCGCGCCGCGAGCGCGGTCCGGAGATCTCGGCCATGAGCTCCGAGAGACCTCTCGCGTCGATCGATCCGGATCCGCGGCCCGAGCCGGGCGGCCCCGAGAGTGTGGCCCGGCGCCCCGAAACCGCGCGCGAAATCGTCGCCGAGAACTTCTCGGGCACCGTCGTATCCTCGGTGCGCACCTTCGGCCGCGCGGTCGGGATGGCGCAGGAATCGGTCACCGGCACGGTCTCGGATCTGGCGCGGGGTCGTTTCCAATGGCAGGAGATGCTGGTCCAGGCGTGGCGGCTGGTCACCGTGACCGCGTTCCCGGCCATCCTGATGGCCGTCCCGTTCGGTGTGATCGTCTCCGTCCAGGTCGGTAACCTGATCCACAATCTCGGCGCGGATTCACTGCTGGGTGCCACCGGCGGTCTCGGCGTGATCAAACAGGGCGCCCCCATGGCCACCGGGTTCCTGCTCGGTGGCGCGGGTGCGGCGGCCATCGCGGCCGATCTCGGCGCGCGCACCATCCGGGAGGAGATCGACGCGCTGCAGACCATGGGCATCAGCCCGGTGCACCGGCTGGTGATCCCGCGGATGGTGGCGATGCTGCTGGTAGCCCCGCTGCTCAATATTCTGGTGATCTTCGTCGGCGTCGTCGCCGGATACCTGGTGGCCATCGGCGGTCAGGGGGTCACCCCCGGTTCGTACTGGGCGACCTTCGGCTCGTTCACCACCGCCGCCGATGTCTGGGTGTCACTGCTCAAGGCAGTGATCTTCGGATTCCTGGTGGTGATCATCGCCTGCCAGCGCGGCCTCGAGGCCAAGGGCGGACCCCGCGGGGTCGCCGACGCGGTGAACGCCGCCGTGGTGCTGTCGGTGGTGTGCATCGTGATCGTCAATCTCGCGATGACGCAGGTGACCGCCATGTTCCTGCCCACCAGGCTGGCGTGATGGCGGCGACCTCGTACGCCCCGAAGGGGCTGGGCCCGCTCGCGCGGTACTTCCGCCGCGGCAGCCGGCTGCTGGGCGCGGTGGATTCGGTCGGCTTCGTGACGGTGTTCTGCTGGCAGGTGCTCTCCTCGATACCGCTGTCGCTGCGCCGGTACCGGGCCGAAACGCTGCGGATCATCACCGATATGACCTGGGGTCGTGGCTCGGTCATCGTCGGCGGCGGCACCGTTCCGATGATGATCGTGCTCGGGTTGGTGATCGGCGCTTCGATCGGCGTGGAATCCTTCGCGACCCTCGACATGCTCGGTATGGGACCGGTCACCGGAATCGTCTCCGCCTTCGCGACCACCAGGGAACTGGCGCCCATCGCGGCCGCGGTCGGTTTCGCGGCGCAGGCCGGCTGCCGTATCACCGCCGAGATCGGGTCGATGCGGATCTCCGAGGAAATCGACGCCATCGAGGCGCTGGGCCTGCGGTCGGTGCCGTTCGTGGTGACCACCCGGGTGATCGCGGGCGCGATCGCCATCGTCCCGACTTTCCTCATCGCGCTGATCGGCGCGTATTTCGCCTGCCGTGGCCTGATCACCCTGGTGCACGGCCAATCGGCCGGGGTCTACGACCACTACTTCTTCCAGTTCATCTCCGGGTTCGACATCATCGCGGCCACGGTGAAGGTCGCGGTGTTCGGCACCGTCGTGATCTGTGTGCACAGCTATTACGGGTTCTTCGCCACCGGCGGTCCCGAAGGGGTGGGTATCGCCTCGGGGCGCGCGGTCCGCGCCAGTTTCGTGGCCATCATCGCCATCGACATGGTCCTGACGATCGTGTTGTGGGGATTCAACGCGGCGATCAGCTTCACGGGATAGGGACAGATGCCGAAGTACGGAATGCCGGGGGTCGCCGCGGACCGGCGCAGCGCGCGCCGGGTCGGCGCGCTCGTGGTGGCGGCACTGGTGGTGGTCACCCTCGCCGGATACGGGTACCGGGAGCTGACCTCCGACCGAGGACTGCGGATCGCGCTGCGCACCGAGCAGATCGGCGACGGAGTGGTCGCCGGGACACTGGTGCGGGTGGACGGGGTGCAGGTCGGTTCGGTCACCGGGATCGCGCCCGCCGGTCGCGGGACCCAGGAGATCTCCCTGTCCCTCGATGACAAGCGACTGCGCGGTATCGACGACAGTCTGCGGGTGGACTACGCCCCGGCGAACCTGTTCGGGATCAGCGAGATCGAACTGCACCCGGGCGACGGCGGGGCGCCGCTGCGTTCCGGTGCGGTGGTCGACCTGACCGGGCAGCGGGCCGCCGATGTCTACGACGCCACGATGGGCGCGCTGCTGCGCAGCCTCTCGCAGACCAGCGGCACCGTGTTCACCGCCGATATGGCCCGGGTCATTTCGCAGGCCGCCGCCGATGTCAAGGCGTTCACCCCGTTGGCCGAGGCCCTGATCACCGCCGGCCGGGTCATCGCCGACCATCAGTTGATGCCGGCGAACGAACTGGTGGGCAGGCTGGGACCGGCCTTCCAGGGTGGCGGGCAGTTCGCGGGAGCGACCATCGAGGTGCTCGACCAGATCGTCGATATCGATGTGCTGCGCACCGACCGCGCCGATTACGACGCCGGGGTGAAGGCGCTGACCGGCGATATCCTGCCGTCGCTCACCGGCGCGGTGCACAGCGCCGGGCAGCTGTCCGGCTACACCGATATGCTCGCGCCCACGCTCAACCTGCTGGCCCTGGCCGTACCGGACCCGCAGCAGTCCGCCGCCGACCTGCGGACCCTGCTCACCCGGCTCGGCCTGGCTTTCCGCGAGGGACCGCAGGGGCCGGTGCTGGACGTGGAGGCCGAACTCGGCCCCGCCGCGGGAGGCCCCCGGTGACCGCGCGCCGCGCGGCCTGGCGGCTGGGGCTGTTCGCCGCGGTGATGGCCCTGGTGCTCGCCCTGGTGATCGGTGCCATCGAACGTCCCGTCGACGGCGACACCGAAACCCATCACGCGCTGTTCACCGACGCCAACGGCCTGAAAACCGGTGACGATGTGCGGATGTTCGGGGTGCAGGTCGGCAAGGTCGAGGCCGTCGCCCTCGACGGCGACAAGGCGAAGGTCCGCCTCACCACGACCACCGGCACACCGGTCTACGACAACAGCGTGCTGGCCATCCGCTACCAGAACCTGACCGGCCAGCGCTATGTCGATCTGCAGCAGCAGCCGAACCCCGGCGTCCGGCTGGACGACGGCGCTACTGTCCCGCTCGCGCAGACCATCCCCTCATTCGATGTGACCAGCCTGTTCAACGGTCTGCAACCGGTGCTGGCGACGTTGTCACCGGAGGCGATCAACCAGTTCACCGAGAGCATGCTCGCGGTGATCGAGGGTGACGGCACCGGTCTCGGACCCGCGCTCGACGCGATCGGGAAGCTCAGCGAATACGCCGGCGACCGGCAGCAGGTGATCGGCACCGTCGTGCGGAACATGTCCGACCTCGCCGAACGGGTGGGCGGGCGGCTCTACCATCTGGTGCCGCTGCTGGCCCGGCTCACCGATATCTTCGAGGCCCTGCAACGCAATGTCGGCGGGCTCGCCGATTTCGCGATGAGCGCGCCGTCGGTACTCGAACCGGTGGACCGGCTGCTGGCCGCGGTGGGCCTGAGCCCGGAGATGGGCCCCGATATCGACGCCATGATCCGGAACCTGTTCCCGGATCCCCGGCAGGCCGTGGACGTATTCGGCCGCCTGCCCGGGCTGCTGGCGTCGGTGGATACGGCCTTCCCGCGTAAACCCGCGGGGTTCGCACCGGTTTGCAGCCGCGGCGCGGCCGAGGTCCCGGCCCCGGTGCGGATTCTGATCGGCGGACAGCAGGTGGCGATATGCAACGGCTGACCTTCACCGGTTCGCGGTCCGCGCTCGCGCGGTGGTTCGACCGCGACCGCCCGATCACCGACGAACCCACCGCCCTGCGCCGCCAATTGCGGCTCGGGATCATCGGATTGTGCTTCGTCGCCCTGCTCGCGGTCGGCGCGGGCGCGCTGTATGTGGTGCCGCTGGGCAAGGCCACCTACACCGCCGAACTGTCCGAGGCGCAATCGGTCAAACCCGGGGACGATATCCGCCTGGCCGGGGTACCGGTCGGCGAGGTGAAATCCCTGGAACTGCGCCCGGATACGGTCCTCATGCGGTTCACCGTCGACAGCGATGTCTTCGTGGGCGATCAGAGCTCACTCGATATCCGCATGCTGACCCTGGTCGGCGGCCACTATGTGGCGCTGTTCCCCGCAGGCGGCAAACCGCTGGGTGAGCAGGCGATTCCCGCCGACCGGGTCCGGCTGCCCTACAGCCTGATGGACACCTTCCAGGACGCCACCGCGCCGCTGCGCGAAACCGACGGCGACACCCTGCGCCGCAACCTCGCGGCCCTGGACACCTCCATCGACGCGGCGCCGGAATCGCTGCGCAGCGTGCTGGACACCGTCGGCAGCTATCTGGACGCCGTCGAACGCCAGCGCACCCAGGTGTCGAATGCCATCGCGACCGCCGACGAATACGTGACCATGTACGACGGCGCGAAAACCGATCTCGGCCGGTTGATGGACAACGTCAACCTGATGGAAACGGTGCTGCTGGACAAACGCGCCGAACTGCGCCAGGCGCTGGCGTTGCTGAGTTCGGTGGTGCAGCGGGTGACCGCGCTCGCGCCCGCGTGGGATCAGACCCTGCGGCCGAAGGTGCAGCAGCTGGCCGACGCGCTGCCGCGGTTGCGGTCCTACGGCGATCAGCTCGAGCCGATGATCGCGTCGGCGCAGAGCCTGGGCGCGAAACTCCGCGAATACGTGGGTCCGGACGGCGGCGTGCGGGTCGGCGATTCGGGCACCATGGTCACGGCGCCGGGACTCGATCCCGGGGCCGCCGTCTGTGTTCCGCTTCCCGGGAAGGTGTGCTGATGCCGAAACGGGTTCTCGGATCACCGGCGCTGATGTCGGTCGCGGGGGCACTCGTACTGGTGCTGCTGGCGAGCGCGCTGTACGTGGTCGTCTTCCAGCCGCTGCAGGCCACCCGCGCCTATTGCGCGATCATGCCGGACAGTATCGGCCTCTACCAGGGCAATCAGGTATCCATGCGGGGGATCACGGTCGGCACCGTCACCCGTATCGCACCCGAGGGCCCGAAGGTGCGTGTCGATTTCGAGGTCGACGCCGACCATCCGCTCTACGCCGACGCCGGTGCGACCACCGTGTCCGATACCGTCGTCGCCGATCGCGATCTGGCGGTGATGTCCAGCGGGAATACCACCGAGCAGTGGGATCCGGGGCAGTGCGTCACCAAAACCCTGACGCCCAAGAGCCTCACGCAGACGATCACCGCGCTGGCCGAACTGTCCGATCAGATCGGTGGTACCGAGACGCAGCCGAACGCGCTGGCCGGCGGCCTGGACGCGCTGGATTCGGCCTCGGCCGGTACCGGTCCGCAGATCAACGACCTGATCAACAAGCTCGGCCGGGTCCTGGAATCGCCCGATGCCGATATCGCCCATCTGGCCGGTATTTTCGACGCGTATGCCTCGGTGTCGAACAAGGTCGCCGAACACTGGGGTGATCTGAAACTGATGCTCACCCGGCTGGGCCCGACCCTGAATCAGGCGCACACCGAACTGCTCACCCCCGGTATCGCACTGTTCGACGGTCTGCGTGAGGTACTGCCCATGCTCAACGACCTCACCGTCATCCTGGCCGACCCGCTCATGTCCGCGCTGGACAATCTGGTGCCGCTGGTGAAGCTGCTGCGCGCGAACGTCGGTTCGCTGAGCGAGATCGTGGCGACCACTCCGGTTCTGGCCTCGGCATTCCGGACCGTCACCGATCCCGGTACCGGCGCGCCCGGTCTCACCTACGCGCCGCCGCGGGTCGCGGTTCCGCAGGAGAACGCCGAACAGGTGTGCGCGGCGGTGAACGCGCTCGCCCCCGGCCAGTGCGCCGGCGCCGCGAACGGCATGGTGGATCTGCACCTGGTGCAGCTGGTATTGCGATTGGCGGGTGCGCGATGACGGCACGGATCACGCTGGACCTCGTCCGCGCGCGCCGCGCCCTGGCCGGTGCGGGTCTCGTCGCGGCCCTGGGACTTTCCGGTTGCGCGTACGACCCCTCGGATACCCCCGTTCCCGGCGCCTCGGTGTCCGGGGGCAGTTATCCGGTGCGGATCGAATTCGCCAACGCGTTGAACCTGCCCGCGCGGGCGAAGGTGATCGCCAACGGCGCCCAGGTCGGGAACGTGGAGAAGGTCGAGGTCGTCCCCGGCGACGCGTCCGGTCCGGGTTATGTGGTCGTCGATATCGAGGTCGACGATTCGGTGGAGCTGCCTGTCTCCACGGTCGCCGAACTGCGGCAGAACACGGTGCTCGGCGATATCCACGTCGCGCTGACCACCCCGCCCGACGGGTACGGCACCCTCCTCGAACCGGGCGGCACCATCACCCTCGACCGCACCCGGCCGCCGGTACAGCTCGAGGACACGATGGCCGCCATCGCGTTCTTCGTCAACAGCGGGTCGGTGGGTCATCTGCAGGACATCGTGAACCGGTTCAACTCCGTCCTGCCCGCCGAACCGGCGGAGACCCAGCGGATCGCGCAGGTGCTGTCCACCGACGCGGTCGATCTGGCGAACCATCTGGACCAGGTGGATCTGCTGCTGTACGGCGTCGCCTCGAACGCCGAGGTCATGCACGGTATCCAGGACGAGCTGGACAATATCCTGCGACCCGAATCGGTCGAGCAGATGAACGCGGCCACCGAATCGATTGCCGGGGTGACCGATATCTTCGGCGGGCTCGGTCCGGTGGGACAGTCGCTGACCTGGCTGGCGCCGCTGGCGCAGTCCGGCGGGGCGGCCGCCGCGGCCTTCATCCCGTTGCTCACCGGCGGTCCGCTGGATCTGCGGGAGCCGTCCAACCTGAACCTGCTGGTCGACCTGATCCAGAACAAGGTCATCCCGTTCGTGGAGAACGGCCCGAAGGTGAACGTGAGCGCGGTGCGCACCGGGGACCCCCGCTCCACCGACGACCAGGTGCACCGGATCATCGAAACCCTGCGCATGATCGGAGCCGTGCGATGAAACTCGGCCCACTGGCCTCGCTGGGCGGGATCGCGGCGATCACCGTTCTCGGCGCGGGTTATCTGACCTTCGGTGTGGTGCGGGCGGATCCGTTCCCCGACTATCTGAACGCCTCCCTGGTGCTCGACGACTCCGGCGGGCTCGGGGTCGGTTCGCCGGTGCTGCTCACCGGAATCGAGGTGGGCCGGGTGACCTCGGTGGACCGCGGCGCCGGGGGCGTAGAGGTCGGTTTCCGGGTGGGCGAGAAGCATCCGCTGCCCACCGACAGTGTCGTCACCATCGAACATCTGTCCGCGCTGGGCGAACCCTATGTGCAGTTCGTCCCGAAAACCGGTGCCGGGCCGTACCTGGTGGACGGCCAGCGGCTCGAATCCGAGGACATCCGCAGCCCGCTGTCCATCCCGGAGGCGGCGCGGATGGTTACGAAGACCATGAACCAGCTCGACCCCGCGACCATGGGTTCGCTGGTGCGGACCTTGAGCGACGCCCTGAACGGCACCGACGCGGTACTACCCGAACTCACCCGCGCGGCCGATCTGCTCGCGGCCACCATCATGTCCCGCGAACCCCGGATCGCGGAACTGCTGGACAATTTCGAGACCGCGGCCGCCGACAGCGACTGGGCCGGCCCGTCGACCTCGGCGGCGGCCACCGAGTTCACCCGCTTCGCCGAGGTACTCGACGATTTCGTCGAATCGGTGGGCAGGTTCACCGGCGACGAGGGGTCGCCGGAAATCTACTACCAGGACGGCGGCCTGGTGCCGCTGCTGCAGAAACTCCGCGCCGTACTCGACGAGATCGGTCCCGAACTGGCCGGATTGCAGCCCGGCCTGGCGCCGTTGACCCGGGCGCTGGACACCGCCGCACCGCAGATCGATATCAGCAGCCTGCTCGGCCAGGCGTTGCAGAGCACCGATGACGATTCGGTGCGGATCCGGGTCGGGGTGAAATAGCGCGCCCGGACTACTCGTCGGTGTCGGCGCGGTCGAGGATCGCCTGGGCGCGCGCGTCGACATCGCCCAGCGCCGAGATCAGATCCAGGGCACCCAGTTCCAGCGGGGTCTCGTCGGCCATCTGCCGCAGCTCGGCGAGGAGGCTGTCGATATCGTCCTCCGGCGCGGCGCGGCGTCTCGGGGCCGGGGCCTCGGTGCGCTGCCAGGCGATGGCCTGATGCCACCACGGATCACCGGTCGCCCAGGCCCACAGGGTTTTGCGCACCAGCGTCGTATCGTCGGTGTAGAGCTGATAGAACTCGTCGAGGTTGCGATGTTCGAGTTCGAAGATCTCTTCGGGTAATCGCCGGGCCCGGATATGGCACATGGGTGCGCGGGTGACCTCGAGGGCGGGATCTCGGGTGTCGGGCAGGGATTCCAGGATTTCGACGAGCATGGTCTCGGTGAGGTAGGGCAGCGTGATGTTCCCCATGGTCATTCGCACCCGGGCCGCGCCGCGCGGGTTGTAGAGCCGCTTGGTCGCCACATCCAGGACGGCCAGATCGCGGTCGGCGGTGAGGGCGAGCAGGGCCCGCAGGCAGTCGAACCGGTCGTCGACGGTCGCCTCCAGTACCGCCCCGCGGGCGTCGGGGCGGCGGTACACCCGCAGACCCGTTCCGGAACGATGGATCAGTGTGCACACCACCCCTACCGCCGCCGGCGGCGGAGTGGGTTCGGGTGCGCTGTCCAGGGCCAGGAAACGCGCGTACGCCTGTTCGGCCGATTCGATCGCGGCCGCTGGCAATACGGCGAAAAGAGAACTCACCCGCCAAGTACAGCAAAGTATGCGAATCGGCGCTGGTTCACTTCCGATAAATACCGACCTGACAACAGAATTCGTGACATTTCAGATACCCGCCACGTCGGCCGCCTGGCCGATCACATAGGTCACCGCCATCGCCAGCGCACCGCCGAGCACCACCCGGGCCACCGCGCGCGCCCGGCTGCTGCCGCCCACTCGCGCGCTGATCGAGCCGGTGAGCGCCAGCGCCAGCAGTACCGCCACCATCGTCACCGGGATCCGCACCGCGGTGGGCGGCAACAGAATGGCCAGCAGCGGCAGTAGCGCGCCCAGGGTGAAGGAGATCGCCGAGGAGAAGGCGGCATGCCAGGGGTTGGTCAGCTCCTTCGGATCGATGCCGAGTTCGGCTTCGGCATGGGCGGTGAACGCGTCGTAGGCCGTCAGCTCCTCGGCCACCTGCCGCGCCGTCTTGGCGGACAGTCCCTTCGCGTGGTAGATGGCGATGAGTTCGTTCAACTCGTCGCGCGGATCGTCGGCGAGTTCCCGGCGTTCCTGCGCCAGCAGTGCCTTCTCGGTATCGCGCTGGGTGCTCACCGAAACGTATTCACCGACCGCCATGGAGATGGCGCCCGCGCTGATCCCGGCGATGCCCGCGGTGAGGATCGTATCGGTGTCCGACGAGGCGGCCGCCACCCCGACCACGAGGCCCGCCGTCGATACGATGCCGTCGTTGGCGCCCAGCACACCGGCCCGCAACCAGTTGAGTTTGGACGCGAGGCCGCGTTGCGGCAGGTAGCTGTCATCGATCCGCTCGGCCATAGCTGCAGGCTATGCCACTATTCGCAGGTTCGGGTAGGCCGACTCCGGGGTGGGCATCAGTTCGGCACCGCGTAGACGTAGAGCAGGCCGACGGTCACCAGACCCATCAGCGGCGTGAGAACCCAGGTCTCCACCTTGTTGCCGGTCCGGGAGATGATCGGCAGCGCCAGCCGCGGTTTCAGCGGCCACAGCAGCGGACAGCCGCGGTCGGTCAGGCAGTCACCGGCGATATGGATGAGCGCGCCCAGCCCGAGCGCGAACGGTAGCCAGTACGGGGCGTCGGGAAGCCAGCGATCCATGAGCACCGTCCCCGCCCCCGCCAGCAGCACACAGGTACCCCAGGCGCGGATGGAGTCGCCTTTCGGGGTCAGATGCAGGGCCCGGATACCGAAGGCCAGCATGATGAAGATGATCGCCAGGGTGAAGTACCGGCCGAGATAGGTCACGCCCGCCCAGGTGGCCCACCCGGCGAGCAGCACGAACAGCAGACCGTGCGTGCCCTTGCGGTGCCCGCCCGATACCGCCGCCACCCCCTTGGCCACCACATTGCTGAACGGCCCCAGCGACTGCCCGATCGTTCCGCCCGGGTGGTCGATATCCGGGACCAGCGCCGCGCCCGCCGTGATGAGCGCGCCGAGGACCAATTCGAGCGCGCTGATATCCACGGGTCCGCGCACGGCCTCCATGACCTCGACGGGAACGACGGTAGCGGCGGTGACGAATGCCAGCGCGCCGCTGGTGGCATGGGAATGGCCGAGCAAAAGGAACTCTCCGGTCTCGCGAGGTGAAGGTTACGTAGCGATCCAAACTAGCAATCGATACCGACATGCCCACCCACCGCGAGACCCGGTGCGACGCGCCGAAGCCGCCGCAGCGTGGGACACGCCGTGCCCGTGGCACTTTCGGCGAATCGACCTGCGGGAACGCTGTACCGAGTCGGTGATCGATGCAATGCTGTCGCCGTCGGGTCACCGAAGGGGGGATCCGGTTGCCGAGGGGGGGCCTATGAACGATTTCCAGCCGATTCTGTACCGGGTACCGGGATTCGAGCCGTCCAGCGGCTCGCCGGCCGCCGGTTCCACACCGGATCGGGAGTCCGCGGCGCCGGCGAGCACACCGTCCGCCACGCGCTCCGAGAACCCGGCCGCGTGTGGCCGCGTCGACCGGCCGTCCCTCCGCGCCAATCGCAGCGCCCCGGCCGGTATCCGGCGGGCCCAGCGGGCCGCGCATACCGCCCAACGGCGCCCGGCGCCGCCCGGGTCCCAGGAATTCGCCACGACAACCCTGCGGATCCTGCTGGAGGTGCTGGACCGGCGGCGTCCCGTCGCCCAACTCGCGACGCTGTGCGCGCCCGCGCTCGTCCGCGCGATCGGAACGCTGGTGGCAGGCGACCACGTTCCGAGCCGGACGCTCGGAGCGGCCGCGCTGACCAGTGTGCGCCTCCTCCCGGCCGGCGAGCGCGCCGCCGAACTGGTGGCGATGTATCAGCGCGGTCCCCGGCGGCTCGCCATCGCCGGACGGATCGAACTCGATACGCGAAAGGGCTGGACGGTGACGGCCCTGCGTCTCATGTGACACCGCGGGCCCGTCGGCCGGTGCGGGAATACCCCGGCGCGGCCCTGACCGGATCAGGCTTCGCTGGGTTGGACGATGACGAAACCCTCGCCGTCCAAGCGGAGTTGGAACATCTCACCCGACCCGCCCCGCACCATCGACCCGAACGATTGCGAGCGGTTGAGGGAGGTCTGGAGGTTGGCGCTCCAGCCGACCACCGCGTCGGTGTCGACGAAGACCGGCGCCTGCGGTTGGACGGGGATGATGATGGGCACGCCCGCGCAGACCAGCCCGAGCCGGCCCTGCCCGGTGAAGACACAGTTGAACAGGCCGCCGCCGGTCATGCCGACGCCTTGGACGAGGCGGATGTCGTATTGCAGGCTCGCGTCGAAGACCAGGACGTTGCGGCCGTTGAGGGTGAGTGCGTCGCCTTGGACGAGGTCGACGATGAAACAGTTGCGGTCGAAATGCGCGAACCAGGCTTCGCCCTGCCCGCGCACCGACATGAGGGGTACGCCTTCGCCGGTGAACGCGCGTTGCAGGAACTTGCCGACGCCCTGGCCTTGTTTCTCGAACTGCAGGTTGCCGCGGAAGGCGACCATGGATCCCTGGCGGGCGAGGCAGTTGCCGTTCACCGCGTATTTGAGCGATTTCGCGCTCTGCCGGGTGAGGCCGGGGGCGGTCGCGGGCTGGGCCATGTTCTCGGCGGAGAAGAGTTCGCTCTGCATATATCGATCGTGCCGCACGGGACCCGGCGCCGGGTGCGGAAACGGGGACGCCGGGGCGGTGCCGGTCAGTTGAGCGGGCGGTGGGCCCGGATATCGACGGGGCGGCCGTCGGGATCTTCGGCGGTCATCGTCCACTGGGTGGGCAGGGTTTCGATGAGACCGGCCGGGAATCCGGCGCCGAGAATCCGTTCCCGGACCTCGCAGAGCTGTTCGTAGTTCGCCAGCCGCAGTCCCCAGCCGGCGCGGCCGAGCGCGTCGGGGCCCGCGGGGGCGGCCGCGGCGGCTTCGACGATCATCAGGTGGTCGGCACCGCCGACGTCGACGACCGCGAAACGCGGATCGGCGCCGGTGGCGGCGCGTTCGAAGGCGAGGCGGGCGCCGAGGAGGCCGGTGTAGTACGCGACCAGCTGGTCGAGGTCGGGTGTGGCCAGGGTGAGATGGTTGATCCCGAGGAGGTCGGACATGATGCTCCGAGCCTAAGGCCTGTTCCGGCGGTCCGTCCAGGACGGGTTCCGGCGGCCGGTTCCCGGCGAGCTGCCCGCTTTGCCCTGATCGGCCGTGTTCTACGCTGCTGGTCCGACCAGGAGCGGAGGATGTATGACCGTCGGCGACGAGCCGCAGGGCCGGCGGCGGGATGCCGCGGCGACCAGGGTGGCGATCCTTTCGGCGGCGCAGGAACTGTTCGCCGAACGTGGATACGAGCGGGCGACCGTGCGCGATATCGCCACCCGGGCGGGGGTGAATCAGGCGCTGTTGTTCCGGTACTTCGGGAACAAGGACGAACTGTTCCGGGCGACGATGACCGATCGGGGACGGTCGGTGCTCGAGGCCGGGCCGGTGGACGCGCTGCTGTCCCGGTTGCTGGAACGGGTGCTCGAACCCGGTGGGGGAGTTTCGCCCGGGAGCTGGTTGCAGGCGGCGTTGCGGTCGAGCGGACACGAGGAGGGGGCGTCGGTGATCCGGCGCGAACTGGGGGAGGAGTATCTGCGCGCACTCTCCTCGCTCACCGACAGCGCGGACGGGGAGCTGCGTGCCGACCTCCTGCTGGCCTGGTTGCTGGGGATCGGATTGGTCCGGTCGGTGCTGCGTCGGGAGCCGCTGAACAGCTCCGATCCAGCGGAGATTGCCGGTCATGTGCTGCGGGCGGCGGGGGTGCTGCTGGAACGCAACGACGCGGAATTCCCTCCGGCGTAACGCGGCGGGATCGTTGACCCCGCCTCACGAAACCCCTTACCCTGCCTAAGTAAGCTGCCGCTTACATAGTCTCGCGCCCGGCGCCGGGCGCCCCGGGAAGGGAGACCCGCATGACCGTGAACACCGAGGTTCGCCGATTCCCCTTCGGCGAACCGGTCCGTCTCGATATGGATCCGCTTTTCGCGCGACTACGCCGCGAGGAGCCGGTATCCCGGGTCGAACTGCCCTACGGCGGCGAAGGGTGGCTGGTCACCCGGTACGAGGATGTGAAACTGGTCCTCGCCGACCCCCGGTTCAGCCGCGCGGTGACCGTCGGCCGCGAGGACATCCCGCGCGCCACTCCGGCGCCCGCCCGCGCCGACTCGTTGCTGAGCCTGGACCCACCCGAACACAGCAGGCTGCGCAAACTGGTCGCGAAGGCGTTCACCGCCCGGCGCGTACAGGAGTTGCGGCCGCGGACCCGGGAGATCGTCGACACCGCGCTCGATACCCTCGAATCCGCCGGTGCCCCGGCCGATCTGGTGCAGAACTTCGCGCTCCCGGTACCGGTCACGGTGATCTGCGAAATGCTCGGCGTTCCCCCGCGTGACCAGCACCGTTTCCGCGATTTCTCCGACGCGATCCTGTCCACCACCGCCTACACCCGCCAGCAGATCGAGGATGCCCGCGACTCCCTCGAGGGCTACCTCGCCGAACTGGTCGCCGAACGCCGGCAGCGGCCGACCGACGATCTGCTGGGCGCGCTGGTCACCGCCCGCGACGAGGACGATCGGCTCAGCGAGAAGGAACTGGTGAACCTGGGCGTCGGCATTCTGATCGCGGGCCACGAAACCACCGCCAACCAGATCGCCAACTTCACGTATCTGCTGCTCACCCAACGGGAGTACTGGGACATGCTGCGCGCGGACCCCGCACTCATCCCCGGCGCGGTGGAGGAACTGCTGCGTTATGTGCAGCTCGGATCGGGCGGCGGCCAGCCCCGGGTGGCGACCGAGGATGTGGTGCTCAGCGGGGTCACGGTGCGCGCGGGGGAGGCGGTGTTCGTGAACACTCAGGCCGCCAACCGCGACGAATCCGTCTTCGAGGACTCCGAGACGCTCGACCTCACCCGGCAGCGCAACCCGCATATCGCGTTCGGCTACGGAGCGCATCACTGCCTCGGCGCACAGCTGGCCCGGGTGGAACTCCAGGTCGCGCTGGAAGCGCTGATGCAGCGATTCCCGGCGCTGCGGCTGGGCGTGCCGGTGGCGGAGATCCCGTGGAAGACGGGTCTGCTGGTGCGGGGTCCGGAGGAACTGCTCGTGGCCTGGTGAGGAACCCGGCGCCGGTCAGGCGAGCCAGCCCCGGCGGTTGCGTTCCCGGTAGTAGTCGTCGTCCGAGTCGGCGGACTGCTCCGGGATCGCCCGGCCCGGCGCCGGTTTCGGCTCCGGGCCCGGCCGAAGAGCTGTGATCGCCTGCCGGAGGCGGTGGGTGATCTCCTGCGGACTCCCCGGTGTGAGGGTGAAATCCTCTTTTGTGTGGTTGATCAGCAGGTACCGGCCGTCCTGGGGTAGATAGTCCATCCAGTGGAAACCGTGCGGATTACCGGTGGGGCGGGCGTCGATCGCCGGACCGGCGAAAACGCCGATCTCGCCGATACCGGAACGCGGCCGGCGAATGATCCGGTTGATCTCCTCGGTGCGGGAGATCCGGGTGGGATGGCGGGCGTATTCGACCTGCCCGATCTCGGCCCGGCTCCCGCGCACCGCGCCGAAACGCCCCGCCGCGCAGCCCGGTAACTGCGCCACCAGCCGGTCGGCCAGCTGCTCGGCCGGAACCGACAGCAGCACGATATCGCCCCCGTATTCCTTTGTGGCGCCGGGAGTCTGGACGGCGAGGGTCGCGGCCGGTCCGGCGATACCGGCGTGCAGCCGCACCACCCGCTCGAAACCACGGTCGTAAACACCGTGCACCTCCACCCGGACCTGCGGTTCCAGCAGCACCCGCAAGGCGTGAAACAACCGCTCGTCCGCGATCTCCCGCAGCCGCCGCGCGGCCTCCGCCCGGAACTGTTCGTAGTCGTCGGCGCTGGGCGGTGTCTCGGAGGGCCCCAGCGGCAGCACCCGGATCGGGTACGGCAACCTGTCCCGCCCGAACCCCCGCACCGCCTGGAGGAACATCTCCCCGTCCAGGCGCCATTGCAGGTCGTTCACCCGCCGATCACTCCACCCGGAGGCAGCGCGGGCGGCTGGGTTCCGAGCAGTTCGCTACCCCGGTCGTAGATCAGGTAATCGGGGGTTTCGTGCTCGTCCTCGTCGTCACGGCCGTTACCGCGCCCGGCGCCCGGCGACATCATCCCCGGCATACCGCCGCGGGCACCACGATTGGCGGCGTTCGCGGCCGTGGTTCCGGCGGGCGTTCCCGTCGTCGAATTCGGCGTGCCCTGCAAGGTCTGACCGGCGATGAACGGAGTGGTGGTCTGCGGTGTGCCCGAGGGGGTTCCGGACGGTATGCCCGACGGCGTGCCCGGTGTGGTGGTCGTCGGGGCTCCGGTGGTGAGGGCGGGAGTCGTCGACTGCGGGGTCGTCGACTGCGGTGTGGTGCTCTGCGGGTCGTCGGTGGACTGTGGATCGTCTTCGCCGGTGGTTTGCCCCTGACCCTCCGGGTTCGTGCCGTCCTCGGTCTTCGTGCCGTCGTCGGTGCTCGTGCCCTGCGGTTGGGTGTCGGTACCGGCGGGCTGGGTGGTGGTGCCGTTCGGCTGATACGGGCCCGGCTGCTGGGTGCCGTCGTCGACGGGTTGTTTGGGTTCCGGCAGGACGGGGGTCTTGCTGTCGACGTCGGCGGCGCCGGGCTCGTAGAAGGCGGTCATCACCCAGCGGGCGGTTTCCTGGGCCTCGTCGGCGCGGTATTGGGGGGTTTTGAGGAGATCGTCCATCGGGAGGGCATTGATGATGGTGTCGCCGACGGTGACGTTATCGGGTTCGCCTACGGAAGCCTTGGCCTGGGCGAGATGGCCCTCCATGAGATCGAGACCGTGCGCGACCACCTGAAAACCTGCCGCCAGCGCGGAAAACGAGGTACTGAACTCGCGCACTCCGTTGACCGCCGCGGTGCCGGATTGCCCGTTCCAGCCGGCCTCGAGATCGGCGTTCACCCCGTCGAGAAACTCCTTGTTCGCTGCACGAGCCTCTGTCGTCAGGTTCCGCCAAGCACTCGCCTTATCGTTGATCACCGACGAGTTGACGTCCTTCAGCGCATCCCAGATCTGCTGATGGGTCATGGCCGCGAAGCCGTCCTTGTCCAGGATGGCGGGTGGCGCGAACTGTCCGCCGAACTCGCCGACCAGCCCGGACCACTCCCCGCCGACAGCGGCGCGATCCTGATTCCAGGTGGTGTTCTGGTCCTCGGCGCGATGGGTGTCGTCGCTCTTGTTCTTCGATGCTTCGTCCCGCCCGCCGAGGATCGGTTCGAGCCATTGAGAAAGGGAAACCACGGCTACACTCCTGCGTTGCCCAGAGCGGTGGAGGTGGACTGATCGGTTTCTTCGATCCGGCGCGCGGACAGTTCGAAGGTTTCCTTCATCAGGGTGACGATGTCGATGGCGGTCTTCAACCGGTTGGCGGCGGAATCGGCGTCGTTGACGGCTTTGCCGGCGAACTTGTTCTTGAGCGTGTCGGCAGACCGGAGGGTTCCGAAGCCGTCCACGTAGCTCAGACGATCGGTCTGCCTGAGCATTCCGTCGAGTCGTGTGAGGAAGTTGGTGCATCGAGCGGCGAGTTGCCCGCCGATTTCGGCTTCCATTCGAAGCTCTCCGCTCTCGGCCTGGGCCTTCAAGCTCTGCCACTGCTGCAACATCTGTGACTGCGAAGGTTCCTCAGCCACAGCACTCTCCCTTCGCGAGATTCGAGGGCCGGACCCGCTGTGTACAGGACTTCGGCGTCATATCGTCATTCCGGGAGGAACGGTTCGAGAGTTTGCGCATGCTGGACTGCCAGCCCGCAGGGCGGCGCCTCCGGCAGGGAACTCCGCTCGCTGTATCGCCAATCGACGTACACGTTGAGCATCCCGCCCTGCATCGGCAGGCTTACATAGCAGGCGCGAATCGGATCCTCGGAAGTGCTGGGATAGTAGGTCAGCCCTGCTCGGCCGTTGATCTGCGCTTCGGTAATGCCCGTCACGGACGTGTTCTGGTACATGTCCGATTGCTGGATGGTTGTCGCTCCTACACCGATGTAATAAGGACCGTCGACCGAATTCCATGCGCACATGCGCCAAGTGGCCCTGTCGCCCGGCGCATCGAAGTCGGTGCTCTTGCTGGCCGGGTCCGCACCTGTAGCCTGCAATGCCTCGTCCGGCAGTTCGGAGCAGGGATTCCATTCGACGAACTGTTCGCCGCTGGTCGTGCTCTGCCTCTCCGCGGCAGGATCGCCGTCAACCGTCACCCCGCACCCGGTGACCGGTCCGGCCATCGCCCCAGCGAGTGCTACGGTCCCCGCGACCCTTGCGAACTGTTTCCTCGCGGTGCGCATGCCCCTCCTGCCCGACGTGTGAGCCATCCACACAAATCCCCCCGTCACGATACAGGCCGGATATTCGGCCCAGCGCGGCATCCAGGGGCGAGCTGCCGGACAATCAGGTGGAAGGCCAACCTGTCCTTCCGCTACGAACCCAGCCCGTGAATGCCGACCACTCGCCGTGGGTGAACCGCAGAGCCGGTCCGCCCGGGTGCTTCGAATCGCGGACCCCCACATCCCTGGTGCCGAGCCAGGCCACCTCGACGCATTCGCCTGCGGGATGGCTGCGGGAAGATTTGAACCATCGAGTATTTGTCCGGTCAACGGTCACCACTCGTACCTCCTGGCCACCTGCCTCAGCAGGTCTATTGAGTGCTGTTCATCCAGTGTTGCCGCATTGAGAAAGGGAAACCATGGCTACACTCCTGCGTTGCCCAGAGCGGTGGAGGTCGACTGATCGGTTTCTTCGATCCGGCGCGCGGACAGTTCGAAGGTTTCCTTCATCAGGGTGGCGATGTCGATGGCGGTCTTCAACCGGTTGGCGGCGGAATCGGCGTCGTTGACGGCTTTGCCGGCGAATTTGTTCTTGAGCGTGTCGGCGGACCGGAGAGTGCCGAAGCCGTCGAGGAAACCGAGGCTGTCGGTGCCTCGCAGCATCTCCTGCAGCCGTCCGATGAACGTATCGCAACGGACCGCCAACTGCTGACCGATCCCGGCGTCCATCCGCAGCTCACCGCTTTCGGCCTGCGTTTTGAACGTCTGCCACTGCTGCAACATCGTCGCCTGAGCGGTTTCTTGTTCGGTCGGCGCCATGCTGCCCCCCTTAGTTTCTCTCCTGACGGCGCCCGCTCGGACGCCGGTATCGATAACTTAGGATCATTTCGGCAGGTAGGGCTCGAGATTCAGCGTGTGGTTCACGGCCAGACCGCATGGCGGCGATTCGGGCATCGAGTCGTGCTCGCCATAGCGCCAATCGACGTACACGTTGAGCATCCCGTTCTGCATCGGGAGGCTCACATAGCATCGGCGGATGGGACGCTCGCCACTACTCGGATAGAACGTGAGCCCGGATCGGTCACCGACCTGTACAGGAGTGAAGCCGGTTACCGTGGTGTTCCCCCGGACCTGCTCCTGCGTCAAGGTAGTGGCCCCGACACCGATGAAGTATGGCGCGTCGACGGAATCCCACGAACACATCCGGTAGGTGGCCCGATCTCCGGGCGCATCGAAGTCGGCGTCCTTACTGGCCGGATCGGCGCCGGTGGCGAGCAGGGCCTCCTCCGGAAGTTCCGAACAAGGATTCCATTGGACGTGTTGCTCGTCGGATGTAGGGGAGGAGCTTTCACCCGCCTCACCATCAACCGTCACCCCGCACCCGGTCACCAGGCCGACCATCACGACTGCTCCGCTCACGACCCCTGCGTACTGTCTCCTCGCGGTGCGCATGCCCCTCCTGCCGAGCGTGTGAACTATCCACACAGATCAGGAACAACCATACAGGTCCGCTATGCGCCTCAGCGCGGCATCGTTGCGGTGATGATTACGCGAACTACGCGTTCGAGGCGTTGCTCCGGACGCTTCTCGTGAACGCCGCCCACTCTCGCTGCGTGAACAGCAGGGACGGCCCGGCCGGGTTCTTCGAATCGCGGACCCCCACCTGCGCCGCACCCACCCAGGCGACTTCTACACATTCGTTGGCAGGTCCGCTGTGCGATGACTTGAACCACTGCGGCCCCGATCGCTCTTCGGTCACTGCTCGTATCTCCTTGCCGTCCGCCTGAGGAGGTCCCTCGATCGTTGCTCATCCAGTGTGGCGGAGCGAAGACCCTCGTGGATCTCGCGGTGCCGCGCCACATCGGCAGCGTCCTCGAAGAACATCGAGCCGATGGGACTTTCGCAGTACACGACCGGTGGTTCCGAACTCTCAGCTGGAAATTCGAGCAAGATATAAGGAAGAACCGGAGCTGCGGCCCCGGGAAATCCCGCCGTGAACGGCAAGATGCGGACGGTGACGTTGGGGAGAGCGCTCAGATCCGCAATATGGCGGAGTTGCGCCGCCATTACCCGATGGGAACCGACGACAATATGCAGAACACTCTCGTGAAGAATGAATTCGGCGGTGATCGGCTTGCGTTGCCGCGTAAGGATCGCCTTCCGCTGCACGCGGACAGACACCCGGTTGTCCAGGTCCTCTGGTAGATCACCTGGGAAGACAGGGCGCTCGATCGCGCGGGCATAGTGCGCAATCTGCAACAGTCCGGGAATGATCACCGGTTGGTACGAGCGCAGGTGAGATGCCCCTGATTCGAGTCCGAGATAGGTGTTGTAACCGGACAGAAGTAAATGCCGCGACGCCTGCCACCACGATTTGGTCGCGGATTGCTGCGCAAGGGCTTTCAGCTCCTCGATACGTTGGTCCGGGAGTTCGTACAACCTCCCGAATTCCTCCACATCCCGCACCCGGACTTTCTCGTTGTGCCCCTTCTCGATCCGGATCACCGCGGTTTTGCTCATCTCCATTTCCCGGGCCGCCTGTTCCAGCGTGAACCCCACCCCCTGCCGCGCTTCGCGCAGCGCCCGGCCGAGTTGGCGGCGCGGCAGGGTCGAGCCCGGCTGGTCACCTCGTGTCATATCTCCCCTTCCCCGATGGTCCGAAACGGCCCAGGATGCGGTCCGATTCGTACTACTGCGATTGGCCGGTCGGTCCGGGCTGTGGGGGTTTGCCCGAACTGAATCGGACTGTCCCGCTGAGCCGTTCGGGCGCGGCGTGCGGGGTGCAACATAACCATATGAACGAGCGACACGGAAGCCCGCTGACCAGGCAACTATCCCGTTCCCGGGACCGTGGTGACGGGGTGGCCGATTCCGGTTTCCGGGCTGTCGGGCGGCGGCCGGCGAGCGGTTCGCGGCTGTGGGGTGGCGGTGACGAATTCGCCGTCGGCACCCGCAGCACCGAGGCGGGGCAGTGGCGGGCGGTGTGGTGGCGGGGGGAACACGGGATCCGAATCCTGCGGGTGCGCGATATCGTCGGCGACCGCACGGTGCTGGCGGTGACCGATGCCGCCAACGCCCCGGATCTCGCGGATATGCGGGAGCGGTTCCCCGAGCTCACGGCGCTGTGGGACGCGATCCGGCATCAGTTCTGGGTGCGGGCGGGAGAGGCGGCGGGATGACGGTGATCCGCTACCCGGGTGCCGAGGTCGTCGAGGAGATCACCGCCCGGTACCTGCTGTCCATGCCCACCGGCCTGATGCCGATGCTGTACGGGTTCCGCTTCGACGGGGACGCGATCGACGGCGACTGCGCGGCGGTGGACCTCTCCGGTGACCGCGGTCCCGGCGAACCCAATCCGATCCACCTGCGGGCGGCACGGTTGCGCGAGATCCTCGGGCCCGGGATGTTCGGTTTCGGCCTGGTGTTCGTCGTCTGCGCCGATCAGCTCACCGATGGTGCGGAGAACCGTCATATTCCCGACCGGGTCCGGCTGGCCGCCGGGCAGCTGCCCGGTGCGGGAGACGTGATCGTCGCGGTGGTGGCCGACGCGACCGGCCGGCAGTGGTGGGCTGTGGTGGACCGGTATCTGCTGGAGCTGGATCCGGTGCGGATCCACGTCCCCGCCGTCGCGCCCGGTGAGTGGAGTCTGCCCGAATCGGTCGACGCCTCGCTGCTGACCGCGGCGCTCGCTCTCGACGCGGCCAACCATCCCCACCTGTTACGACTCGGGAGTCCGCACCGGCCGGAGATATGAGCTGTCCGGTGCCGGATCGGCCGGCCCGGATCGGAAGGCACGGCGATAGGCGCCCGGCGTCGTGCCGACCTGGGAGCGGAAGCGGCGGCGCAGGTTCACCGCGGAGGCGAGGCCCACGCGGGCGGCGATCGCCTCCACCGGCAGATCCGTTTCCTCCAGCAGGGTCCGCGCTTCGGTCACCCGGCGGCGCAGCAGCCACGCACCGGGACTCGTGCCGAACCGGCCGGTGAAGCGGCGGGCCAGCGTGCGTGGCGAAACACCCAGTCGGGCGGCCAGATCGTGCACCGACAGCGGTTCGGCGAGATGCGCGGATGCCCAGGTGAGCAGGTTGTCCAAGGGGTCGGCAGAGGCCGGGGCGGTGCCGTCGCGCCGGGGTGGCAGGGCCATATGGTGCGCGAGGAGATCGGCGTACCCGGGGCCGTGATCCCGCCGGACCAGATGCAGGCACAACTCCATCCCCGCGCCCGCCCCGGCGCTCGTGGCGATATCTCCGTGATCCACGTAGCGCCGCTCCGGTTCCACCCGCACGCGGGGGAACTGCTGCCGCAACTGCGCGGCGCGCGCCCAATGCGTGGTGGCGGTGCGACCGTCCAGTAGTCCGGTGCGGGCGAGCGCGAACACACCGGAACAGATCGTGACCAAGCGGGCGCCCCGGGCATGGGCATCCAGCAGCGCCCGGCACACCCGGTCGGGCAGGGGCGCCTCCACCGGGTCCCAGCCGGGGATGATCACGGTATCGGCGGATTCGAGCGCCGACAGGTCCCGGGAGACGGAGATGGCGTAGCCGGCGGTGGTCGGCACCTGCCCGGGGGTTTCGGTGCAGATATCGAATTCGTAGTGCTGTTCGATCCCCGCCCGTTCGGTGCCGAAGACTTCGACGGCGCATCCGAGCTCGAAGGTCGACTGCACCGGCCGGACCAGGACCACCACTCGATGCATGGCAGGAAAGTACCCGATGATGTCCGGCTCGGCTCTGTCCCGGGTGGCCCGCGCTCGGCACTGTGGGGACATGCATCCCGAAATCCTCGCTCAGGACGGCTACCGCGCCGTTTCCGTCACCGAATCACCGGTCCGTGAACTGTTCCCCGGGATCCGGCTCCGACCCCTCTGGCAGGGGCCGGACGGCGCGCACGCCAACGTGCTGGAAATGGATCCGGGCAGCTCATGGCCGCGCCGCGATGTGCACAGTCCCGGACCGGAGGAGGTCTATGTGGTCGCCGGTGTATTCAACGACGGCGCGCGCGACTACCCGGCCGGGACCTTCCTGCACGCACCGGCCGAATCGTGGCATATACCCGCCACCCGGACCGGCTGCACACTGTTCCTCTTCTATCCCCAGGGGTGAAACCGCAGGCCGGGCCCGCACCGCCGACCTGTCACCGGTCCGGCGCGGCAGGGATCGCGTTCGATGAACGAGCTGTGGAATACCACTGTTCGTCTCGAGTGGTGGAGCGGCGACACGATCGCGGGGGTGCGGTGGGCGTGCCCCAGGAAGAGGGGGCAGGGTTCGCTGTAACCGTGGTGCGGGCGGATCCGAAAAACCCTGTGACGCATGCATTCGTGGTGTCCGCGATTTCGGTAGGAGCGGGCGGGTGCAGACGTCGAATCCTTGCTCGCGATCGATTATCGAGAGGGCTCGAAATGCCTCCGTTCCTGCAGTACCTCGTCTTTCTGAATGTGCTGGGCTATCTGACCGGCGCCTTGGTCATGTGACCGGGCCCGCCTACCGGCGCTCTGCGCGGCCCGGTAGGCCGGGGCCGGCCGTGGAAATTCCGGTTCGGGGGCGCGGAGGCGAGGTGGTCGGGGCCGAAGGTGAGGCTTCGACCGGGGGGAGGGCGATCCGTAGGATTGGCGAACCGGGTGGTGGGCAGCCATGGGTCCGGAACGTCGAGGATGGGATCGTATGACCAAGACCGCACTGGTGACCGGGGCGTCGTCGGGGATCGGGCGGGCTACCGCCGCGCTGCTGGTCGAGCGGGGGTACCGGGTGATCGGGACCAGCCGGAACCCGGATTCGGTCGACGAATCGGTGCGGGTCGCGGGGGTGGAGTACCGGGCGCTGGACCTCACCGATCCGGAGGGGATCGAACGGTTCGCCGCGGCGTCGGGGCCGGTGGATGTGCTGGTCAACAATGCGGGGGAGAGTCAGTCGGGGCCTGTCGAGGAGTTGCCGCGGGAGGCGATCGCGCGGATATTCCAGCTCAACGTTTTCGGGGCGGTGCAGTTGGCGCAGGCGGTGCTGCCGGGCATGCGGGAGCGGGGATACGGGCGGATCGTGATGGTGGGGTCGATGCTGGCGAGTTTCCCGCTGGCGTATCGGTCCTCGTATGTGGCGACGAAGGCGGCGATCAAAGGATTCGCGGACGCGGCGCGGTTGGAGACCGCGCCGTTCGGGGTGTGGATCACCACGGTGGAGCCGGGGTCGATCGCGACGGGGATCGGGGAGCGGCGCACCAAATACGTCGGGGAAGACTCGGTGTACGCCGAGGATTTCCGGACGATGCAGACCCACCTGGATCGCAACGAGCGGGCCGGGACGCGGCCGGACGAGGTGGCGGCGACGATTCTGCGCGCGATCACGGCGGAGAAGCCGAAACCGCTGTACGCGAAGGGGAGCCGGGCGCCGGTGGTGTTCCTGCTGCGCCGGCTGGTGCCGGCGGCGGTGGTCGAGAAGGTGGTCGCGCGGATGCACGGGCTGAAACGCTGACGGGAGGCCGGAGCATGCGGTTGTCCGTGGGGTGCGCCATGTGGACCCACAGCGCCTGGCCGGTGACCGGGGACAAACTGCGCGGTTACGCGAGCTGGTGCGACGCGGTGGAGGGCAACACCACCTTCTACGCGGTACCGGCCCGGAAGACGGTGCAGACGTGGGCGGAGCAGACCGATCCCGGGTTCCGGTTCGTGATGAAACTGCCCAAAACCGTCACCCATGAGCGGCGGCTGTCGGGGGCGGACGCCGAGATGAACAACTTCCTGCACGTCATGGAGCCGCTGGGGTCGCGGATGCACGCGCTGTGGATCCAGTTGCCGGGGTCGTTCGGCCCCGGCGATCTCGGGTCGCTGGCGAATTTCGTGCGGAAGATGCCCGCGGGAACACGGGCGGCGGTGGAGGTGCGGCATCCGGCGTTCTTCACCGACCGGGACGCGGCCGCGCAGCTCGAGCGGGCGCTGGGCCGGGCCGGTGCGGAATGGGTGCCGTTCGATACGACGGTGCTGTTCGCGCAGCGGCCCGCGAGTTCGGCGGAATACGAGGCGCAGTCCAAGAAACCGCGGTTACCGCGGCGGATGGTCGCACTCACCGATACACCGATCGTGCGCTACCACGGCCGGGACGAACTCGAAGCGACCGTGGCGGGCTGGCGACCCTGGGTCGAGCAGGCGGCGGCATGGTTGCGGGAGGGGCGCTCCCCGACGGTTTTCCTGCACACGCCGGACAACGCCTCGTCGCGCGATCTGGCCCGCCGTTTCCATGCCGAGGTCGGCGACCTGGTCCCCGGCCTCGAACCGCTCCCCGACCCGGCGGAAACGGAGCCGATGACCCTGTTCTGACCGGACCATCGAGGAACTCAATTCACGGCCAGGAGCGCCGCGGCCGCGACCGTCTCGACCCAGAAGTAGAACCACACCGGGTAGAACGCGGTCGGAGCGTCGAACAGCCGGGAGAGCAGCCGGCCGGCGGCCATACCGGCCAGCGCGACCGCTACGGCGACCACGACACCCCGCGGCAGCTCACCGGAGGCCGTCGCGGACCAGAACAGGGCACCGGCGACGGCCAGCCCGAAACCGCCGTAGACCGCCCGCACCTCGGAACGGCCCGCCGCGGTGGCGGCGGTGATCCCGAACGGCTGTACGAGCCGAGCGGGGGAGGCGAGGGCGAACAGCCCCATCCCGGCGAAGAAGACTCCGGCCGCGAGCAGTACGACGGTGCGCATATTCTGCCTTTCGTTCGACGTTCGTCCTCTCGATCATCGGGTGCCGGCCGGGGGTGCGCTTCCGGAAACGTGCCGCGTGTCGTGCGGCGGCGTGTGCGCCTCGGCGACGCTGTTCCGAGCGGTCCAAGTAAATAGCCATTCATCTTCGATTAAGAACCAATTGCCTGGTTTCGGCGCCGTTAGTGAGCGCGGATTCGCGCACCGTGGTAGAACTTCGGCAGTTGTGAAGGGTGGACGCTTATGAAACCGACCAGCAAGCAGCGCGCCGCGCTGGAAATGATCTGCGATACGTTCCTGCCGGGTGACGGACCGACGCTGCCGTCGGCCTCCGAACTCGGCGCCGTCGATACCGTTCTCGAGCTCCTGGCACGTAATCCGCGGGAAGCCGATACCAAACAGCTGGCCACGTTGCTGGGTATCTGGGATTCGCCGGTGACGGGGCTGCTCACCGGATGGGGTCCGCGACGGTATTCGAAGTTGTCCCAGGAGGGCCGGGAGCGCGCCATGCTGCGTCTCGGGGACTCCCGGATCGGCGCGGTGCGGGCGGTTTTCCAGGCCCTGAAGCAGGCCTCGCTGCTGGCCTACAACGTGACCCCCGGCCCGACCGGATTCAACCCGCTGTGGAAGGAGATGAGCTACCCCGGCCCGCCCGGCGTACTCGCCGCGGCGCCGCGGCCCGCCCTGTCCCCGCAGCGCATCACCGAACCCGGCACGCTCACCTGTGATGTGGTGATCGTCGGATCGGGTGCCGGAGGCGGAACGGCGGCCGGGGTGCTCGCCGAGGCCGGGCTCGATGTCGTGGTCCTGGAACGCGGCGGCTACTACGACGACCGGGATTTCGGCACCGGTGAACTGGACGGGCTCGAGCAGCTGTACGCGCCCGGGCCGCTGGCGTCCGCGGAGGGACAGATCTCGCTGGTGGCGGGAACCTGCCTCGGCGGCGGCACCGTCGTCAACTGGAGTACCTCGCTGGCGACCCCCGACGGTGTGCGGGAGGAATGGGCGGGCCTGGGCGCGACACAGTTCGGCGAGGCCGAATTCACCGAATCGCTCGACGCGGTGGTCCGGCGGATCGGGGTCAACGAACAGCGGTCGACCATCTCTGTCCGGGACAGCACTCTGGAGAAGGGGGCGCGCGCCCTCGGCTGGCAGGTGGATCCGTTGCCGCGCAATGTGACCGACGCCTGCGATGCCGGGGTGGAATGCGGCCGGTGCGGCAGCGGCTGCCGGGTCGGGGCCAAACAGTCGGTGACCAAGACCTGGCTGGCGGACGCCGCCGCCAAGGGTGCCCGGCTGATCGTGGACGCCGATGTGCGGCGGATCGAGGTGCGGGGCGGTAAGGCCGAATCGGTGTCGGTGCGCACCGCCGACGGTGTCGAGTTCGAGGTGCGGGCGCGTGCGGTGGTGGTGTCCGCCGGCGCGATCCAGACCCCCGCGCTGCTGCGGCGGTCCGGGCTGAAGAACGACAACATCGGGCGCTACCTGCGGCTGCATCCGGCTTCGGCGGTATTCGGACTCTTCGACGAGGAGATCCGGCCCTGGGAGGGCGGGATGCAGACGCGGATCTGCCGCCAGGACGCCGACCTCGACGGCAACGGCTACGGCGTGATCTACGAGACCGGGCCGCTGCAGCCGGGATCGGCGACCGGGTTCATGAGCTGGCGGGGTTCGGCGAACCATCGCGATGTCCTGGTGAACTTCGCCCGCACCAACGCCGTCGGCATCATCACCCGCGACCGTGACTCCGGATCGGTCGTGCTGGGCAAGGACGGCGAGCCGACGGTCAACTATCGTCTCTCCGACTACGACGCCGCCCACCTGCACACCGGTGTGGAGGGCGCCGCCCGCATCCTGGAGGCCGCGGGCGCCCGGCGCATCTTCTCCGGCCATCAGGCGGGCGTCTCCTATGAACCGGGCGTGCGTGGCTCGCACGCCGAGTTCACCGCCGCCGCCCGCGCCGCGGGCTACGGACCCGGCAACTGCGCGCTCGGCGCCCTGCACATCATGGGATCGGCCCGGATGGGTGGTTCGCCGGACCTTTCGGCCACCGACCCCGACGGCGCCACCTGGGAGGTCCCGAATATCGTCGTCGCCGACGCGTCCTGCTTCCCGACGGCGTCGGGCGTGAACCCGATGGTGTCGATCGAGGCGATCGCCCATATGAACGCGAAACGTCTGGCCGCGCGGCTGAACTGAGAGAGCAGACGTCAGAACCCCCGCAGGCTCTGCGCGATGGTCCGCAACATATCGATATCTCCGGTCGGGTCGATGGTGACCTCCACCGGGGCGCGAACGGCCAGCCGGCCGTCATCGATCAGATCACCGACGAGGACCTTCGTCAGGGCCAGCGGGAGGTTCAGTTGCGCCGAGATCTCCGCGACCGACTGCGGCCCCCGGCACAGCCGGATGATGTCCACATATTCGGGTTCGGTGCGCCGCGGCGCGAACCCCGCCCCGACGTCGATCACCCTGGTATCGAGGGTGAGTTCGGGGCGGGCGGTGCGGCCCCGGCCGCGGGTCACCGCATAGAGACGGACGACGGGGCCGGCGTCCTCGTCGTCCCAGAGGTCGTCGTCCCGCGGACTCACCGCCGTCTCGCACCATGGGGATACGACGGCCGGGCGTCGACGCCCAGGTGGGCGCCGACCCGCATCACCGTGCGGTTCATCTCGTAGGCCACCATCCCCATATCGGCCGCGTCGTCGGCCAGCAGCGCCAGGCAGGCGTTACCACCGGCCGCGGTGATGAACAGGACGGCCCGGTCCAGTTCCACCACGGTCTGGCAGACGCCGCCGGCGTCGAAATGGCTCCCGGCGCTGCGCGCCAGACTGTGGAACGCCGACGCCATCGCGGAGAACCGTTCGGCGTCGGCGCGGTCGAGCCGGGACGAATATCCCATCAGCAGGCCGTCGGTGGACAGCAGTACCGCCGATTCGGCATCCGGGAGTCCGCTGACCAGTTCTTCGAGGAGCCAGCTGAGATCGGTGCGATCGGGAGCGTTCATCGTTCACCTTCCCGTCGAGTGCGGTGGTCGGGGGTGGCGCCGTTCGGGCCGTTCTGCGCGCGACCGGACCGGCTACCCCGGGAGATCGCGGACATCCGGTTCCGTGCCTGATCAGGGGTGCGGGGCCGGGCCTCGGCGACCGCCGGGAAAGTTCCGGTGTCCGGATCGGCCGGCTTCCGGCTCCGGCGCGGTAGTGGCGGTTTCCCGTCCTCCGGTCCGTGTGGCTGCGCCCCGGCGGTTGTCGGGTCTTCGTCCCGGCGAGGCCACTGCCGCGGTGGGTCGAATACATCGAACCTCGGATCGTGGGAGTCGTACGGCCCGGGAGGGGAGTCGTAGGGGCCGGGCGGGTAGGTGTCGGAGGGCCCGCCGTGGACCGGTGGGGTGGAGAACGAAGTCCGCCAGGCGGACTCGGAGCCGTCCGCCCGGGGCGCCGGCGCGGAGTGCCGTACGGGCGCGGGGCGCTGCGCGGGTGCGTTACGCACCACGGGGGCGGTGTGCCGGGCCGGCGTGCTGGACTCGGCGAGTGGCGTGGAATCGACCACCGGCGCGGGTTCGAGTGGGTGCGGCCCGCCGGGCTCGGTGAGCACCGTCGGGATCAGCACGATCGCCTTGATACCGCCGTACGCCGATTCGGCCAGGCGCACCGAGATATCGTGCCGGGCCGCCAGCGTGGCGACCACGAACAGCCCCAGGCGGGTATCCGCGGTGAGCGCCGCGACGCCGAAATCCGGTGGCTCGGCCAGCGCCTCGTTACGGGTCTGGATCTCGTCCTCGGTCATGCCGAGGCCCTGGTCGGCGACCTCGACCGCGACGCCGCGGCCGACCACGGTCGCCGATACCTCGACACGTGATTCCGGTGGGGAGAACGTGGTCGCGTTATCCATCAGTTCCGCGAGCAGATGGATGAGATCGGAGGCGGCTTTGCCGACGACGCGCATATCGGGTACACGTCCGCTGTGGATACGGGTGTAATCCTGGCTCTCCGCCGCCGCCGCGCGGATCACGTCCCAGAGCGGCACCGGGTTACGCCACCGGCGGCCCGGTTTCTCGCCGCCGAGCACGATCAGATTCTCGGCGTGCCGCCGGGCGCGGGTGGCGAGATGATCGAGCTCGAAGAGGAGTTCGAGCTGGTCGGCGTTCTCCTCACGGCGTTCGGCCCGGTCGAGCAGTGCCAGCTGACGGTGCACGGCCAACTGGTTGCGGTGCGCGATATTGAGGAAGACGGTGTGGAAACCGGCCCGGGTCTTGGCCTCGGCCACGGCCGCGGAGACCGCCGCGACCTGCGCCCGGTTGAACGCGTCGGCGACCTCACCGAGTTCGTCGGTGCCGAAGTCCAGTTTCGCCACCTCGGCGGCCGAATCGACGTCTTCGCCCTCGTCGAGCCGTTGCATGAGGTCGGGGAGCCGTTTATCGGCCAGTTCCAGGGTGTCGTTGCGCAACCGGCGCATCCGCGCGATGAAGCGGTTGGCCAGCAGCAGTGCGGCGAGGAAGGCCAGCACGGTCAGCAGCAGTACCGCCGCGCCGCCGGCCACCGACCGCATCGCCGTATCGTCACCCTGCGCCCGGGCGGTGGCGTGGGCGTCATTGCTCTGATCCTCCCAGAGCTCCAGCAGCCGTCCGGTGACCTGGCCGGAAGCCTGCTGCCAGGTGTTGATATCCATCGGCAGGGCCGCCGGTTCGGCGTCGGCCGACTGGTCGCCGGTGCCCGCGCGGCCCGTTTCGGTGGTGCTCTGCCGGGATTCGCCGGGGAGCCGGGTGCCGCCCTGCATGATCGCGTCCTGCATGGCGATCACCTGCTGGTACGCCGCGGAGCCGGTGATCTCCTGCAGCTGGGCGAGCCGGTCACCGCGCAGGACAGCGGTGGAATACGCGATCTCGCCGCGGAATTCGCCGACATAACGGTTGAACTCGACCAGTTGCGCCGCGGACAGTTCATCGAGGGTGAGCGCCGCCGCGCCGAGCGTATCGGCGCTGGACAGCGACTCCGCGGCCCGGAGGGGTTCGACGCCGTAACCGAGCGAGATCGCCAGCCCCGCGTTCGGGGCCACCCGTGCCGCCAGCATCGAGGCCGCGACGATGGTGTCGATCACCGCGCCGAAGAAGCCGAACGCCTCTTCGCGGGGGATCGCGCGGGCGTCCACGGCCGCGCGGGTGGTGGGGATACGACCGAAGAGCTGGACGTATTCCTGTAGTTCGGCCTCCGAGCCCGCGGGACTCAGCTGCTGGGCGGCGTCGTTCTTGGCGACGACAGCGGCCAGCGCGAGGTCGGACTCCTTGCGCGCGTCCATCAGCGCGGGCGCCACACCGAGATTGCCCGCCAGGTAGAGCGACGACAGTCGCCGCTCCTCTTGGAAGGCCTGCACCATGGAGATCGCGGGAGTGGTGGTGCTGCTGGCCAGTTCGGCCCATTTCGTGGCGTCACGGCCGGATTGCACCAGGTAGGCGGCGGCGCCGATACCGATCGTCACCAGCGCGATACTGGTGATCAGCACGATGGCGAGCAAGCGGGTGCGGATGCCGACCCGGCCGCGGGTGCGATCCCGTCCGGAACGTATTCGCCTGGTGAGTACTGCGGGGAGAGGTAGCCGAAATGCCAAGGTAGATCCCCTCGTTCCCGGGGGAGCCCCACCACCACGTTGTCGGCACGGCTCGTCGCCCCAACTTTCCCTGCATTGCGGTGATCCCGGCAATGCCCCATCTGTCTCAGACCCTAGCGAAAAAGAGTCGTGCCGGCCTCTCAGGAGCGGGTGGTCTCACCGGGCGTTCACGCGGCGTTTTCCGGCGACCCGGATCAGCCACCTCGCAGACTGTTGGCGATCGTCTTCAACAGGCCCAGGTCGGCCTGGCTGCCGGTGGTCTGCGCCGGGGCGCGCACGGCCAGCCTGCCGTCCCCGATCAGATCGCCGATCAGCACCTTGGTGAGTGTGAGCGGAACATGGATATGAGCGGATATCTCGGCCACCGATTGCGGTGTCCGGCAGAGCCGCACGATGGCGACGTATTCCGGGGCGGAACGCCGGGGCGCCAGCCCGGCGTTGGTATCGACCACCATGGTGTCGAGGGTGAGTTCCGACTCGCCCGACCGTCCCCGGCCGCGAGTGAGCGCGTAGAGCCGGACGACAGGTCCGACCACCTCTTCGTCCCAGGGTTCGTCGTCGTCGGGTGGGTTCACGGCTCTCGCTCACCGTTCGTATCCGCGTCGCCGGGACGCGGCCGGTCGCCGTTCCCGGCACGCTCGTTGCGACCCGAGCGGGTACCGCCTTCGATCGCGGCGAACAGATCGCGTGCCTGCTCGGGCGTGCGGTCGGTGGGCTCGGCCGGGGGAGTGACGGCCGGGCGCTCTCCGGTATCGGGTTCGGCGGACTGGCGGCGCCGGCGGGGCAGCGGCGGTTTCGTGCCCGCCGCCGGAGGCGCCGGCAGTTGGTCGGTGACATGTTCGGCGGCCAGGGCGAGGGCGGGAGCCGCGGTGGCGCCGTTGGACCGCGCGGGCGGATTCTTCGATCCGGCTGCGGCGAGCGCGGGTTCGGGCTCCGGCGCCTCGAGGGGAACCCCGGTCTCGACGAGGGGGCCGGGAATCAGCACGATCGCCTTGAGCCCGCCCGACTCCGAGGCGGCCAGCCGGACCGAGACCTCGTGGCGGGCCGCCAGAGTGGCTACCACGAACAGTCCGAGACGGGTCTGCCCGGTCAGCGCCGCGACCCCGAAATCGGGCGGTTCGGCCAGCAGCCGGTTGCGCTCGGCGATCTCCGGTTCGGTCATGCCGAGGCCCTGATCGCTGATCTCCACCGCGACCCCGCGCCCGACCTCTGTCGCCGAGATGTCCACCTGGCACTGCGGCGGCGAGAACGCGGTCGCGTTGTCGATCAGCTCCGCGAGCAGGTGGATGAGGTCGGCCGTGGCCTGACCGGCGATATGGACATCGCTGATATGGCCGATCTGGATGCGGGTGTAATCCAGGCTCTCCGCTTCCGCGCCGCGGATCAGATCCCACAGCGGGATGGGTTTACGCCAGCGGCGGCCGGGTTTCTCGCCGCCGAGGACGATGAGATTCTCGGCGTGCCGCCGGGCCCGGGTGGCGAGATGATCGAGCTGGAACAGCAGTTCGAGCTGTTCGACGTTCTCCTCCTGGCGTTCGGCACGTTCCAGCAGGGTCAGCTGGCGGTGCACGGTCACCTGGCTGCGGTGGGCGATGTTCAGGAAGACGCTCCGGAACCCGGACCGGGTGCGCGATTCCGCGACCGCCGCCGAGACGGCCGCGAGCTGGGCCCGGTTGAACGCGTCGGCGACCTCACCGAGTTCATCGGTGCCGAAGTCGAGCGTGGGTACCTCGGCCGCGGAATCGACCTGCTCCCCGTTGTCGAGGCGGCGCATGATGTCGGGCAGGCGTTCGTCGGCGAGTTCCAGGGTGTCGCGGCGCAACCGGCGCATCCGGGCGACGAAGCGATTGACCATCAACAGCGCCGCGGTGAGGGCGAGCCCGGTGATCAGCAGTACCGCGATACCGCCGGCCAGTGAGGTCGCCGCTGTCGTGGTGCCCTCGGCGCGCGCGGTGGCGTGGGCGTCGCGGCTCTGGTCCTCCCACAGTTTCAGCAAGGCCGAGTTGACCTGCTGGGACGCCTGCTGCCAGGCGGGGACGGTGAGCGGCAGGGCGGTATCGGACCGGGTGGACTGCTCGGAATCCGAGCCGGAATCCTCGTTCGCCGAGCCACGGGAGGGCACCGGACCACGCAGAATGACCGCGTCCTGTACGGCGATCAGCTGTCGCCAGGCGGGGGAGTCGGTGATCGCGCGCAACTGGTCGAGGCGCTCGCCCTTCAGTACCGCGGCGGAATAGACCGCCTGGGCCCGGAATTCACCCGTGTGCCGGGTGAATTCCAGCAATTGTCCCGGGGTGATCTGGCCGCGCATCACCGCCACCACCCCGAGCGCGTCGGCCTTCGACAGCGCCTCGGCGGCCCGCAGCGGTTCGACGCCGTACCCGAGTTCGAGGGCGGTGCTCGCCTCGGGCGCGACCCGGGCCGCGATCAGCGAGGCGGTGAAGATCGTATCGATCACCTCGGTGAAGAACGCGAACACTTCCTCCCGGGGCACCACCCGGGTGTCGATCGCGGCACGCATACCGGGAACGCGGTTGTAGAGCGGGCGGAACGTTTCGAGTTCGGCCGCCGATCCGTCCGGGTCGAGCCGCTGGGCCGCCTCACCCTTCTCGATCACCGCGGCCAGCGCGTCGTCGGAGCGCTTGCGGATGCCCACCAGCTTGTCCGCCGCCGTCGGATCGCCTTCCAGGAACAGCAGGGTCAGCCGGCGTTCCTCTTCGAAGGACTGCACCATCGAGATGACCGGCGTGGTGGTGCTGCTGATCAGATTGGCCCATACGGTCGCGGTCAGGCTCGAGAACAGCAGATACCCGGCGGTGCCCGTGCCGACCGCCAGCAGGGTGATGCTGGTGACGAGGACTATCGCGAGCATCCGGGTGCGGATCCCGACCCGGCCGCGAAATCCCCCGCCGCCGAAACCGGTCGCCCGGACCAATGATCCGGGTAGGCGCCGCAGACCAGCCACAGTAGATCAACTCGTTCCCGGCGATGCGCCGCGTACGACTTCCCGGCGCCCGGCCCACCACCCAATTCTCGGCGTCGCTGCATAGTCCCGCGACGCACAGGGTTTCGTCCGGAGACCATAGCAAGTCGCCCGCTCGGCCGGTGACGGGTCTCACCGAGCGGTCCTCGAGGTTTGGATCGGAACGGTTGTGAGCTCAGCCTCCCCGCAGGCTGTGGGCTATCGTCCGCAGCAGATCGACGTCCGGGGCGGTGTCGGCGGTCTCCACGGGGGCGCGGACGATCAGCCTGCCGTCATCGATGAGATCGGCGATCAGGATTTTGGTCAGCGCGAGCGGGAGACGGAGCTGCGCCGATACTTCGGCCACCGACTGCGGGTGCCGGCACAGCCCGATGATGTCGATGTACTCGGGTTCGGTACGCCGCGGCGCGAACCCGGCCCCGGCATCGATCACCCTGGTATCGAGAGTGAGGTCGGCCCGTGCGGAACGACCTCTACCGCGGGTCACCGCGTAGAGGCGTACGACAGGTCCGGCGTCCTCCTCGTCCCAGGGGTCGTGCGGGGCGTTCACGGCTGTCTCGCGCCGTTCGGGTACGGGCGGGCCTCGACCGCGAGATGCGCGCCCACCCGCTGGACCGTGCGGTTCATCTCGTAGGCCACCATGCCCATATCCGCGGATTCGGCGGCCAGCAGGGCGAGGCAGGCGTTACCGCCCGCCGCGGTGATGAACAGGACGGCCCGATCGAGTTCGACGACCGTCTGGCAGACCCCGCCGGCGTCGAAATGGCTACCGGCGCTGCGCGCCAGGCTGTGGAACGCCGACGCCATCGCCGAGAACCGTTCGGCGTCGACGCGGTCGAGCCCGGTCGAATGGCCCATCAGCAGTCCGTCGGTGGACAGCAGTACGGCGGATTCGGCGTCGGGCAGACCGCCGACGAGTTCTTCGAGGAGCCAGCTCAGGTCAGTGCGCGGGGAAGTGGTCATCGTTGCCTTCTTCTCGAATGTGTTCTGTTGTGGGTGTGCCGGGCCCGGCGCGGCGACCCGACCGGGTGCCGCCCTCGATGGCCGACATGAGGTTTCGCGCCTGCTCCGGGGTGCGGGTGGGCGGTGTCTCGAGCACGGGGATCCGGCCGGTATCGCTGTCGGCCGGTGGCCGCTGCCGTCGCGGCAGTGCCGGACGGGGGCCCTCGGCGGGCCGGGGCTCCGAGACGACGGTGAGGGTTTCGGCCATACCGTTGGCGCTGCGCGGGGGCGCGGTGGGGCCGGGGGGCCGCTCGGCGGCCGCGACATCCACCGGTCCGATGGCCGGGCGTTCGCCGGATACCGGTCCGCCCGATTCGGTGAGCGGGGTCGGGATGATCACGATGGCCTTGATCCCGCCGTACACCGACTCCGACAGCCGCACGGCGACCCCGTGCCGGGCCGCCAGGGTGGCGACGACGAACAGGCCGAGCCTGGTGTCACCGGTGAGCGCGGCCACCCCGAAGTCCGGCGGCTCGGCCAGCAGCCGGTTGCGCGTGGCGATCTCCTCGTCCGACATTCCCAGGCCCTGATCGGCGACCTCGACCGCGACCCCGCGGCCGACCACCGTCGCCGACACCTCGACACGGGAGTCCGGCGGCGAGAAGGCCGTGGCATTGTCCATCAGTTCCGCGAGCAGATGGATGAGGTCGGAGGCGGCCTTCCCGACGACCCGCACATCGGCCACCCGGCCGGTGTGGATCCGGGTGTAGTCCAGGCTTTCCGCGGCGGCGCCGCGAACCAGATCCCACAGCGGCACCGGATTGCGCCACCGCCGGCCGGGTTGTTCGCCGCCGAGGACGATGAGGTTCTCGGCGTGCCGCCGGGCGCGGGTGGCGAGGTGGTCGAGCTCGAACAGCAGCTCGAGCTGTTCGGCGTTCTCCTCCTGGCGTTCGGCCCGGTCCAGCAGGGCGAGCTGGCGGTGCACGGCCAGCTGGTTGCGGTGGGCGATATTCAGGAACACGGTGTGGAAACCGGCGCGGGTCCGGGATTCGGCCACCGCGGCCGAGATCGCGGCCACCTGCGCCCGGTTGAACGCGTCGGCCACCTGTCCCAGTTCGTCGGTGCCGAAGTCCAGCCGGGCTACCTCGGCGGCGGAATCGACCTGCTCCCCGCGGTCCAGGCGGGCCATGATGTCGGGGAGTCGCTGATCGGCGAGTTCCAGTGTGTCGTTGCGCAACCGGCGCATCCGGGCGATGAACCGGTTCGCCAGCACCAGCGCGGCGAGGAACGCGAGCGCCGTGATGAACAGCACCGCGGCGCCGCCGGCCAGCGAGCGCAGCGCGGTCTCCTCGCCCTGGGCCCGGGCCGTGGCATGGGCGTCGGCGCTCTGGTCCTCCCAGAGTTTCAGCAGGCCGGCGATGACCTCGCCGGAGGCCTGCTGCCAGGCGGCGACAGTCAACGGCAGCTCGGATACATCGGAATCGGTGGACTCTTCGGAGTCGTAGCCGCTGCCGGTTCCGCTGCCGTTTTTGCCGCCGGTGCCCTCTTCGGAGGTCTCGGTCGTGACCGGGCCGCGCAGCATGACGGCGTTCTGCACCGCGATCAGCTGATGCCAGGCCGCGGAGGTGGTGATCGCCTCCAGTTGCGCCAGCCGCTGCCCCTCGAGCTGCGTGCCCGAATAGGTCACCTCGCCGCGGAATTCGCCGACCAGGCGGTTGAACTCGATCAGTTGCGCCTCGCTCAGCTCACCGAGGGTGAGCGCCACCGCGCCGAGGGTATCGGCCTTCGACAACGCTTCGGCCGCGCGCAGCGGCTCGACACCGTAATTGAGTGCGATACCGATTCCGGCGTCGGGAGCCACCCGGGCGGCCAGCACGGAGGCGTCGATCACGGTATCGATCACCGCGCTGAAGAAACCGAACGCTTCCTCCCGCGGCAATGCGCGGGCGTCGATGCCCGCGCGCAACACGGGGACCGCCTCGAACAGTTTGCGGTAGCCCTCCAGCTGATCGCTCGATCCGTCCGGGTCGAGCCGCTGGGCGGCATCGCCCTTGGCGGTGAGTAGCGCCAGTGCCGCGTCGGAGCGTTGCCGCGCGTCCACCAGGGCGGGGGCCGCCCCCGGGTCACCGGCCAGATCCAGCAGTGAGAGCCGCCGCTCCTCCTGGAGCGATTGCACCATCCGGATGGCGGGTGTGGTGGTACTGCTCGCCAGATCGGCCCATTCCCGTGCGTCCCGGCCGGATTGCACCAGGTAGGCCGCGGCTCCCACGCCGATCGCCAGCAGCGCGATGCTGGTGATCAGGACGATCGCGAGCAGGCGGGTCCGGACACCGACCCGGCCGCGGGTCCGGTCCCGGCGGGCGCGGAGCCTGCGGACCACGAATTCGGGGAGGGGCAAACGCACAGCCACAGCAGCTCAACTCGTTCCCGGGCATGCGCGCGTCCGACGGCATTCGTGGCCGGCCACCGCCCAACTCTCTCGGCACTGGCGGTCATCCGGCAATGCATCGTGCTCTCGATCCGAGAATTTACCGAAAGTTGGGCGTTTCAGTGTCGGAAATGATCAGTCTCACCAGGAGGGTTGGTCGAATTCCGGAACTGCCTTTTAACGGATGGGTCAGCCGGTGGTCCGAGTGGCGGTGGCGCGCCCGGCCGCGGGTGCCCGGAAGCAGAGCACCAGATCACCGTATTCGGCGAGGGGCCGAGCCTCGGCCGCCTGCCGGATACCGCTGGCCGGGAGTTCGGTCAGTTTCGCGAACATGGTGGCATTGCCGAACGCGGAACGGATCTGGGTCTCCGAGGCGTAATCGGCGCCGTAGTCGGCCAATTTGCCGAAATCCAGCGGAGCCAGCGGGGCGTCGAGAGCGACCGGTTCGGCCGGCCGGCCCAGCGCCGCGTACTGCGTGGCGCTGCCCTGCTCGTACCAGCACAATTCGTAGGCGAAGCTCTCGGTGCTGGTCACACTCAGCACCGGCCAATGCTTCGAGAGGCTCAGCGCCAGCGGGTTCTTGGCCACCGGGGTGAGCTCCCACTTGAGGCTCTTCACCCCCACCCAGCTGCCCGAGAGCCGCTCGACGAGCACGATGTCCTCACCGAGTTCGGCGGCGGCGTTCATCTGCGGGTCCCGGGTCCCCCAGTGCGTTTTGTCCACTCCGTAGGCGGTGTTGATATCGGCCCGCTCGGCACCGGCCGCGGTGAAGGTTTCGATGATCGCGGCCCGGACCTGTTCGAGCGCGTCGGGCGCCGAACACAACACGCTCAACGCGCCGAAGGACGAACCGATCTCCACCGGTTTGGCGGGCTGATCCGGCATCGCGCCGGCGACCAGCGGTTTCAGCCCGACCAGCGCCAGCTGCCAGTTGAGCTCCTCGATGGTGGCCAGATCGCCCGCGCTTTGGTACAGGATCTGCTGCTGCGTCAGGTATCCGGCGCGCTCCAGCGTCCGGCATTCCAGTTTCCGCAGCGCGGCCTGAGTTTTGCCGGTGAACCCGATCTCCTCGATCTTCAGCGCGCGCAACTGCGCCGCCATGGCCGGCGTCGTGAGCGCGGTATAGCGCTCGCGATACATCGATACGGCCTGTTTGCGCTGGCGGCCCACCATCAGCGTGCGCAGCAGGGTGTTCAGGGTGGCGAGGTATTTGCGGCACTGCTCCGGATCGGCCTCGAACAGCGTGGCGCGGATCCGGACCGCCTCGTTGGTGGCCACCACGGCCGCGCCCGGGTCGAGCCGGCACAGCCATACGCCGCACTTCGACAGACCGTCCGCGCAGACACCCGCCGCGTTCGGGTGCTCGTGCGCGACCCGGGTGTAGGCGTTGCAGGCGTCGCGAATGGTGGCGGTGGCCAGTTCCCGATGCCCGATGGCGCGCGCGGCCTGCTCCAGCAGCCGCAGCGTGTCCTGGACCTCGTTGGCGAACACCGCCGACACCCGGCCCGCGGTGAACCAGCGCAGCCGGATCATCACCGCTTCCTGCGCGGGTTCCAGGGCGCCCGCCACCCGGTTGCGCACCGAACCGTCGTTCTTGGTCTCCAGATACCCCGTGGCGAGTTCACACAGGGTGGCGGCCAGTTGGAGTTCGGATTCCGGGGTCCGGTCCCGCGCCGCGATCCGGTCCGCGGCGACCCGCCCCTCGATGGCGATCAGATCCATCGCGATCTCAATTCCCGCATCACCTTCCGCGCACGGTCGCGAGCGGCCGTCGTCCCAGCATTTCCCGCAGAGTCTGCCACACGCGGGGGTGGGTTAGCAGGGCTACCGGGGGTATTGCGGCGCGACACCGCCGTGGGTCAGCCGGCCGGTACCGTCGCGCTGCCCATTCCGAGATAGAACAGGGTCAGCAGCAGCAGGAACCAGCCCGCGCCCTGCCAGATGGGCCAGGTCCCGCCGCGCCGCCACACCCGGATCGTCTCGGCGAACGCCCCGATACCGCCCAGCAGCAGCACGGCGCCCGGCCCGAACAGCACGGCGACCTGCGCGGGCGTATCGCACAGCAGGTCCTCGGCGTCGCGGCAGCGGCCGGTGCCCGCCCATACGGCGGTGGCCGCGCACACCAGTGCCGCGACCACCAGCACGGCCAGTACATAGCGCACGGCCCGGCGGAAGTTTCCGTCGTCGGACCAGCGTTTCTCCACATCGTCGGTCATCGCCGGACCTCCTCGGCGCGGGATAGCCCGGTGCGGTCGGCCCAAACGTGCTCGCCGGCCGCGGTCCCGGGTCCGGGTTCCGCCGGATGCCCGCGCCCACCCGGCGCCGGAACCCGCCGAGCGAGCGCGGCCCGGTGAGAGGAGGGTCGTCAGAGGTACTGTTCGCGCAGTTTGCGCTTGACCAGCTTGCCGGTGGGAGTGCGCGGCAGTTCCGCGGCGAAGTCGACACTGCGCGGGACCTTGTAGTGCGCGATCCGTTCACGCAGGTACTCGCGCAGTTCGGCGGCCAGTGCCGGCCCCGGCTCCGCGCCGGGCGCGGGCTGGACGACCGCCTTCACCGATTCGCCCATCTCCTCGTCGGGCAGCCCGATCACCGCGACGTCGAGCACCGACGGATGCAGGGCCAGCGCGTCCTCGATCTCCTGGGGGTAGATGTTCACGCCACCGGAGATGATCATGAACGCCTTGCGGTCGGTGAGGAACAGGAATCCGTCGGCGTCGACGTAGCCGATATCCCCGGTGGTGGTCCAGTTCGGATGGTCCGGATGCTTCGCGTCGTCGGTTTTCGCCGGATCGTTGTGATAGGTGAACGGCAGTTCTTCGCGTTCGAAGTAGATGGTGCCGATCTCGCCGGTCGGCAGTTCCGCGCCGTCGTCGCCGCAGACCCGGATCGAGCCCATCCCGGCGGGGCCGACCGAACCCGGCTTCCGCAACCACTGCTCGCTGTTGATGAAGGTGGCGCCGTTGGCCTCGGTACACGCGTAGTACTCGTACAGCACCGGGCCCCACCAGTCGATCATCGCCCGTTTGACCTCGACCGGGCACGGGGCCGCGGCATGGACGGCGACCCGCATGCTGGATACGTCGTAGCGGCCGCGCACGGCCTCGTCCAGCTTCAGCATCCGTACGAACATCGTCGGCACCCACTGACTGTGGGTGACCCGGTAGCGCTCGATCGCGGCCAGGGCCTGCTCGGCGTCGAACCGCTCCATCACCACCAGCGTGCCGCCCAGGGCGTGCACCACGCCGCCGAACCGCAGCGGCGCGGCGTGATAGAGCGGGGCGGGCGACAGGTACACCGCGTCGGGGCCGAATCCGTAGAGCGGGCCGAAGACGGCGGTGTAGGGGTCGCCGGGCTCGTCCCCGACCTGACTGTCCGACAGCGACTGTTTGATCCCCTTCGGGCGGCCGGTGGTGCCGGAGGAATAGAGCATATCGGCGCCGCGCGGCTGGTCGGCCAAGGGTTCGGGAGAGGCCGCGGCCAGGGCTTTTTCGTAGGATTCGTATCCGGCGACCGCGCCGCCGAAGGCCAGCCGGATCTCCACCGCCGGCGTTTTCCCGGCGACCTGCTCGGCGACCTCGCGCAGTCCCGCCGACACGATCAGCGCGCGGGCGCCGCAGTCGTCGGCGATATAGGCGATCTCGTCCGGCGACAGATGCCGGTTGACGGCCGTGATGTAAAGACCGGATCGCAGCGCCGCCCAGTAGGCCTCGTACACCTTCGGATCGTTTCCGGACAGCAGCGCGATGTGATCGCCGCGGCGCAGACCCGCCTCGTGCAGATGCCGGGCGAGCCGGGCGGAGTTCTCCTCGAGTTGCCGATAGGTGAGCGTCTCGCCGGTCCCCGCCATGATGACGGCCGGTTTATCAGGGAAACGATCGACATGCGCGCCGGGGTACATGCTGCTCCTACTTCGCCAACGGTGCGATCGTGACCGACCGCCGAGCCGAGGGGGGACCCGCGCCGCGCCGCGTCGCGCGTCTCCCGCCGGGCGTATCGCCCGGTAGCGCGACGATAGCCGAAAGTGAACGGTGATTCGGTTACTATCTCCAAACTCGCGGGCTCCGATCGGCTTCCGCCGCGGACTGCCGCCCCGGGGCCGCGGTTACCGCCGCTCCTCCAGGAAGGCGGTCGCCAGCTCGTTGAATAGTCCGGCCCGCTCCCATTGCACCCAGTGGCCGGTGTTCGCGACCCGGTAGGTATCGCAGTCGGGCATCCGGCCGGCCAGCATGCGCGCGCCGCCGGGCCGGTTCACCCGGTCACACGCGCCCCATACGACCAAGGTCGGGTGCGCTACCTGCCGCAGGCGGGCGTCGCGGGTGAGGTCCATCCGCAGCAGGGTCCGTGCCGCGCCCCGGCCCGACGGGCGGCGCAGCGGCGGATTCGCGACGACCTCGGGGTCCAGGCCGGCCCGGAAGCGGGCGTCGATCATCTCGTCGGTGACGGCGCTGCCGTCGAAGACCAGGTGCTCGCGCAGGAAGACGGCGAGTTTGTCCCGGGTGGGTCCCTCTCCGCTGTAGTAGGACAGCAGTGCGCGCAGCCCCGGTGTCGGCAGGGTGCGGGTGGTGCCGATACCGCCGGGGGCCAGCAGTATCAACCGGTCGACGACATCCGGGCGGTCCATCGCCAGCCGCAGCGCCGCCGCCCCGCCGTAGGAGTTCCCGACCAGGTGTGCGCTCGGCAGGCCCAGTGCGTCGAGCAGTCCGCCGACCGCGGCGGCCAGATCGCCGAAGGGGTCGGCCCGGTCGATCCGTTTGGTGGACCGGCCGTAGCCGGGCAGGTCGGGCACGATCACCCGGAACCGGCGGGCGAGTACATCGATATTGCGCGCGTAGGCGGCCGCGCCCGAGGCGCCGGGCCCGCCGCCGTGCAGCAGCACGACGACCGGGCCGCTGCCGTGGTCGCGGTAGAAGATCTCCCGGTCGCCCACGGCTGTCGTGTGCCCGCTGTCCTCGCCCGTCATCTGGTCCTCCTCGCCGGGGTGTCCCGCCGAACGCTACGCAATGCCGGGTCCGCGAGCCGGTCCGGTGGCCGGGCCCGGGCAACGGAGTCGGTGTGGCGGCACTCGCCCGTGGAGCCGGTGCCGGTGATGGTCCGGGCGGCTGTGGCGGCCGGACCGGCAAACACCGGCCGTAAGCCGGGCCAGTGGTCTGACCAATCTGTCGAAACTGCTCCGATCCGGACTCCCCGGAGCTGATTTCCCGTTGTCTTCCACCGTGCCGGATCCCGGCCAATTGGTCGGGGAAGTTACCGCCGCAGCGGGATTTTCCAGGTTGTATTGCCGTCCGGTAAAGCGGTGGTTACGTTCGGCGCCCGTTCTCGCCAGGGCCGATTCCGCATCTTATCGTCGATGCATCAGGTGGTCTGACCAATAAGGAGATCGCGGTGACGCTGACCTGGCAGGAGGCCGCGGCCTTCCCGGTTTTGCAGCAGGACACGGGAATCGAGCCGGGCACGGCGTATGTACCCGCGGAGCCCGGCACGGTGCTCTGGGGCCGGTTGCCGTGTCGTTCCGACACCCCGGTGGCGACCCTCGCCTCGGGCACGACGGTGGTGATCGACACGATCAGCCACGAGGGCATCCTGGAAGACCAGGGTTCGGACCCCGTGCGCTACTTCGGTAGTCACGGGGTGGAACGCGACGATGTGCTCGCGGACGCCGTCGAAGTGACGGCCCGGTGCCGGCGTGAGCCGGGAGCGGGGCCGCATATCGTCACCGGGCCGATCGCGGTCGCGGGGGCGCGGCCGGGGGATCTGCTCGCGGTGCGGATCGACGCGTTGACCATGCGGGCGCCCTACGGCGTGATATCCACCCGGCACGGGCGCGGTGTCCTCGCCGGACGTCCGGGATTCGACGGCGACTACGGCCAGTTCTGCCGGGTCCGGGCGCACGAGGACGACTGGTACGCCACCATGCCGCTGGCCTCCACCGCCGGTGCGGCCCACGCGACCTTCCCGCTGGCACCCTTCCTGGGCATCATCGGTGTGGCGACCGATACCGGGATCCGGGTGAACTCGGTGCCGCCCGGACCGCACGGCGGCAATATCGACGTCAAACTCCTCACCGAGGGCGCGACCCTGTTCCTGCCCGTGCAGGTTCCCGACGCGATGCTCTATATCGGCGATCCGCACTTCGCCCAGGGCGACGGCGAGGTGGCGCTCACCGCGCTCGAGGCGCCGCTGCGCGCCACCCTCACCGTCGATGTGATCCCGGCCGCGGAGATCGCCGGCGGCTTCGGCGGCCGGATCGGGCCGTTCGCCGCCGCCCACGGGCTGCTGATCCCCACCGGGCTGCATCCGGACCTGAACACCGCGCTGGAACTGTGCGTGACCCACGCGGTGGAGATGATCTCCGAACTTTTCGAGGCCGAACCCCGCCGGGCCTACCTGTATCTCAGCGCCGCCACGGATTTCACGGTCTCGCAGGCCGTGGACCAGGTACGCGGTGTGCATGCCGCGGTGCGCCGATCCGATTTCGGCCCGGGAGCCGATACCGCGCTGGCCCGCCGGATATTGGAGCGGGTGCGATGACCGTGGTCGCCGATGTGGATACCACCGTCTGGCGCCTGGCCGGTACGCCGCTGATCGAGGCCACCGCGCCGGGGCCGCTCACCGGTCACACGGTGGCGGTCAAAGATCTCTACGCACTGGCCGGGTACACCGTCGGCGCGGGCGTGCCCGGCTACGAACTCGGCCGGGCCGCCGCCCGCGAGCACGCCGCGGTACCGGCCCGGCTGCTGGCCGCGGGCGCGCGGATCGCGGGTATCGCGCAGACCGACGAGTTCGCCTACAGCCTCACCGGCAGCAACGGCCGATTCGGGATGCCGGTCAATCCGGCCGCCCCCGACCGGATCCCGGGCGGCTCGACCAGCGGTCCGGCGGTGGCCGTGCGCCGCGGCGAGGTGAGTATCGGGCTGGGTACCGATACCGCGGGGTCGATCCGGGTGCCGGCCGCCTACCAGGGTCTCTGGGGGATCCGCACCACCCACGGCAGGGTCGCGACCAGCGGCCTGCTGCCCCTGGCGCAGTCGTTCGACGCGGTCGGCTGGCTCACCCGCGACGGCGCCACGCTGGCCGCGGTGGCGGACTGCGTCCTCGCGAACGAACCTGTAGAGCCCACCGGTTTCGTGACCGACCCCGCGTTGTGCGACCACGCCGACGCCCCGATCGCGGCGGCCGTCCGCGCCTATGCCAGCGGCCTCGGCGCCGGGCGAGTGGATATCGCACCGGATGACTCGTGGGCCGAGGCGTTCCGCGTCGTCCAGGCGTTCGAGGCGTGGGCCAACCACGGGCCGTGGGTGGCCGCGCATCCCGGTGCGCTGGCACCCGATGTGGCCGAACGGTTCGCCTTCGCCGCGACCGTGACTCCGGAGCGGGCCGCGGCCGCGCGGGCGATCTTGGCGGACGCCTCGGACCGTATCCGTGCCGCGGTCACCGGCCGCGCCCTGATCCTGCCCGCCACCGCGACCCAGCCGCCGCCCCGGTCGGCAGGCCCGGAGGTGCTCGCCGCGGCGCGCTCCCGCACTGTCGCACTGACCTGCCTGGCCGCCATCGCGGGGTTGCCCGCGGTGGCGCTGCCGCTGGGCGGTCACGACGGCGTGCCGGTCGGCGTCTGCCTGGTCGGCGCGCCCGGTACCGACCGTTCCCTGATCCGCCTCGCGCTCAGCAGCGCCGCTGTTCTCGCCGAGGGGCCGCTCCACAGTGAGGACCGAGTATGAAACGCCCACTCCGTCATATCTTCTCGATCGTCGCGGTCGCTGTCCTGGCGGTGGCCGGCCTGACCGGGTGCCTCGCCACGCCGGACAGCGTCGGCGGCGATCCGGGCGCGATCAAGATCGGCACCCTGCGTGGGCAGCCGCATCTGTACGCCCCGTATTTCATGCAGCGGTTCGCGCCGGAGAACACCACCTACGAGGTCGTGCTCTTCGAGAACTCGCCCGATATCAAGAACGCGCTCGCCTCGGGCGCCATCGATCTCGGCGTCCTCGGCGCACCGGCCATGCTCGCCGGGATCGCCGCGGAACAGAACGTCCGGATCATCGCCTCGGCGGCCGACGGCGGATCCGGTTTCGTCGGGCGTCCGGAGATCAGGAATGTGCAGGATCTCCGCGGTAAGCGAATCGGGTTCCCGGCCGGATCGTCGCAGGAGATCGCACTGAAACTCACCCTGCGCGCGCACGGCCTGGATCCGGACTCCGATGTGCAGCTGGTGAATCTGGCCTATTCGGATATGGCGAACGCCTACACGGCGAACCGGGTGGACGCGTTCCTCAGCGCCGAGATGGGCGTATCCATCGCCCGGCAGGCCGGCGCCCACCAGATCGTCTCGCCCTACGAGACCCCGATCGGCGCCACCAATATCGTCTTCGGCGGCAACGGCGCCTTCCTGGATGCCGAACCCGACCGCGCCCGCGACGCCGTCGGCGCCTTCACCCGCGCCACCGACTTCATGGAGGGCGACCACAACGCCTGGGCCGCCGGGCTCGTGGAAACGTTCGGGATGGAACGGGCCGTCACCGATATCGCCATCGAGAACATCAGCCTGCGCTGGCAGCTGGACGACGAATACCGGCAGCGGGTGGCCGAACTCGCGCGGCAGATGGTGGCCTTCGACCAGCTCCCGGCCGCGCCGGATATGACGAAGGTCTTCCGCACCGATTTCCTCGACACCGTGGGCGCGTCCCGATGACCACGCTGGGAATCGCGGCCGAAACCGCCGCGGCGAAGCCCCCGGCCACCCCGGCCCGGGCCGAGCCCCGCAAGGGCACGGCCCGGTGGGCGCGCTACCGGGGGCGGATCATCACCCTGCTCTGGGCGTTGCCGGTACCGGTGCTCGGACTCCTGCTGTGGCAGCAGGGCGTGGGCGGCGGCTGGACGCTGCCGTTCGGCATCCAGATGGAATTCCTGCCGACCCCGTACGAAGTCGCGCGCCGGCTGGCTGACCTCGCGGTCGGCGGGATCGTCGACGACACCTACAGCGGCACCCTGTGGATCCACCTCTACGCCAGCACGCTGCGGGTGGTCCAGGGCTTCGCGATCGCCGCCGCCATCGCGGTACCGCTGGGTATCGTGATGGGCCGGTCACCGCTGGTCTACCGGATGCTCGAACCGACCCTCGGCCTGATCCGGCCCATCCCGGTGACGGCCTGGGCCCCGCTTTCGCTGCTCATCATCGGTTTCGGCGATCGCGCGACCATCTTCCTGGTATTCCTCGCCGCCGTGTTCTCGATCCTGATCAATACGATCGCCGGGGTGCGCGCGGTGCCGCAGCGGTTGTTCGAGGCCGCCGCGATGCTGGGGACTCCGCCCGCGCAGACCCTGTACAAGGTGGTGTTGCCGGCGGCCATTCCCACCATCGTGTCCGGTCTGCGGATCGCGCTCGGACTGTCCTGGGTGATCCTGGTGGTCGGGGAGACCGTCGGTATCCGGGTGGGACTGGGCGCGTTGATCACTCAGGCCCGTGAACAGTCGCGCACCGACCTCATCGTCGCGGTGATGATCGTGATCGGCCTGGCCGGATTCCTCGCGGACCGCATCATGATGCTGGCCGTACGGCTGCTCGCCGGGCGGCGCCCGCTCCTCCCGTGACCCGGCGGCGTCCCCCGCCGCCCATGACTCTTTCCCGGATCAGGTGATCACCATGAAGATCTACTCCACCCGCCGCCGCCCCCACCGGCCCGCCCGGATCGTCCTCGCGGACATGGGCAAACAGTATCCGGGAGCCGCCGGGTACGCGGTGGACGGCGTCTCACTCGATATCGCGGCCGGTGAATTCCTCTGCGTGGTCGGCGCGAGCGGCTGCGGTAAGTCCACCCTGCTGCGGATTCTCGCCGGTTTCGAAACCGCCACCAAGGGTTCGGTCGCCGTCGCCGACGAACCGGTCACCGGACCGGGCCCGGACCGCGGCGTCGTCTTCCAGGACTACGGCCTGTTCCCGTGGCTGACCGTCGCCGAGAACGTCGCCTATGGGCCGAAACAGGCCCGGATGACCCGCGACGATATCCGTGAGACCACCGACCGCTGCCTGGAAACGGTCGGGCTCACCCGGGTCCGCGATTCGTTCCCGCATCAGCTCTCCGGTGGTATGCAGCAGCGGGTGGCCATCGCCCGGGTGCTGGCCAACCGCCCGGCGGTCCTGCTGATGGACGAACCCTTCGGCGCCCTGGACGCGCTCACCCGCACCGGGATGCAGGCCGAACTGGCCCGCATCCACCGGGATTCGGGGGTGACGGTCGTCTTCGTCACCCACAGCGTGGAGGAGGCGGTGTACCTGTCCGACCGGGTGGTGGTGATGGCCGGCGGCACCGCGCACGGGTCGGCGGGGCATATCCGTGAGGTCATCGAGATCGACCTGCCCGGCGAGCGGGAATCCACCACCCCCGAATTCAACGACTACAAACGCCGTATCGACGCGCTCATCCACCAGGGCGATCGCGCCGCGGCGTAGCACTCGACCCGGATCGCCCGGCCGTCCGGTGCGGTGCGCTTCCTCCGTGTGGGCTCACCGCCAGGGCTCGAGCAGCCGGTTCGCCTCGGTGGCGAGCGCGGACTGCAGGAACGGCCCGAAACTCACCCGCGCGGCACCGGCATCGGCGAAGTACGACTTATCGCCCTGTTCCGGCAGGGTGACCGCGTTGACCGGCAACGGCAGTTCGGCGCACAGGCGGCTCAGCACCTCGGGCCCGTAACGGCCCACCGGATACAGCACATCGGCGCCCGCCGCGGCCGCCAGCCGCAATCGCTGGATCGCGGGCCCGACCAGTTCGGCCGTGTCACCGGACGCGGTGAGCAGCAGATCGGTACGGGCGTTCACGACGACGTGCACACCCGTATCGTCGGCGGCCTGACGCAACCAGCTCACGAGATCGGCGTGCTCCTGCGGCTCGCGCATCCGGCCGCCCTCTTTGTGCACGGTGTCCTCCAGGTTGAAACCGACCGCACCCGCCTGCAACAGCCCGTCGATGAGGGCCACCGGCTCGACTCCGTAGCCGGATTCCAGATCGACCGAGACCGGCACCTCCACCGCGGCGGTGATCTCCCGGACTCGACCGAGTACATCGGCGAAGGCCATACCCTCGTGATCGGCTTTGCCGACCGAGTTGGCGAGCGGATGACTGCCGACCGTGAGCGCCGGGAAGCCGGCCTGCTGCACCAGATCCGCCGACCAGGCGTCCCAGACCGTGGGCAGGATGACCGGATCACCCGGACGATGGAGTGCGAGAAACGCGGCGGCCTTTTCCGACAATGTGGTCATCCCGCCGATCCTGCCGTACCCCGGGCACCTCACCGCGACGCCCCGCGGACTTCGGTGGTTCGCTCATCCCACTGTGACGGGTAGCAACTCCCGGGTGCGGACGGTCCGCGCGACCACCCGGCCGCCTTTGATCACATAGCTGCGGTCCGGGCGGTCCAGCAGCGCGTCGGCGACCCGCCGGGTGTCCAGGACCACCAGATCCGCCGCCGCGCCCACCCGCAGGCCGTAGGTGTCGGCGATACCGATCACCGCGGCGGCCTCGTAGGTGGCCATACCGAGGACCCGGGTGAGGTCGGCGGGACCGGCCAGATGCGAGGTCTGCGCCAGGAACAGGCCGATATCGAGCAGGTCGGCGTTCCCGTAGGGGGTGAAGGCGTTGCGGATGTTGTTGGACGAATAGGCGGTGCGCACTCCGGCGGCCCACAGTTCGCGGACCGGGGCGATACCGCGGCGGATATTCGCGGTATCGGTGCGGCCGCCGAGGAACATATCGGTGGCGGGCAGCGGTACCACCGCGACCCCGGCATCGGCGAGCAGGCGCAGCACCCGCCGCCGGTCGCCGGGTTCCCGGGCGGCCAGCGAGGTCGCGTGGCCGATGGTCACCCGGCCGCCCATACCGGTGCGGTCGGTGACCTCGGCGATGTAGTCGGCGAGGGCGAACCGGGGATCGCCGATATCGTCGGCGAAATCGGCGTGCAGGTCCACCGGCACCCCGAATTCGGCGGCGAGTTCGAAAACCAGGTCGATATGCCGGCGGCATTCGCCGGGAGAATCCTCGTTGTAGGTGCAGCCGCCGATCACATCGGCACCGTCGGCCAGACCTTCCCGCAGCAGCGCCAGGGTGCCCGGTGCGCGGAATATGCCCTCCTGCGGGAACGCGACGATCTGCAGGTCGATCCGGCCGCGGAACTCCTCCCGCAACTCCAGCAGGGTGTGTACGCCCAGCAGTCCGACGATCGGGTCCACGTCGGGGTGGGCCCGGATGGCCGTGGTGCCGTTGCCGATCGCCTGTTCCAGGACCCGGCGGGCGCGGTCCCGGATGGAATCCGCGGTGAACTCGCGTTTCAGGTCCGCGGTGATCGCGATCGCCCGGGCGAGGGTGCCGTCGTCGTTCGCGCGTTCCCGGTCGAGCAGCGCCTTGTCGAGGTGTACGTGTGATTCCACGAGTCCGGGGATCACCACCCGGCCGGCGCAGTCGATCTCGACGGTGGCCGGTTCCGCGATCTCCGATTCGACCGCGGTGATCACGCCGCCGGTGACGGCGATATCGACCGGGGCGGTCGCGTCATCGATCCGGGCGCGGCGCAGCAGCAGATCCACCGTGCCGGGCGCGGTGTCCGGCGTGTCACGCAGCGGGGCGCCGGGCACGGGTGCGTCGGGTGCGTTGAGCGGGACTGTCGACTCGGGTGCGCGGAGCGGGACTGTCGGCATCGATACCTCCCGGAGAAAAACGAACTCCGGTTTGTATACGACCCGGGTGTTTCCGGAAGTGCGGCGGATTGCTTCGCTCAGGTTACGAATACGAACTCGCGCTGATCCGAGCCCGCGGGTGGCCCGTGGCCCGCCGGGTGGGTTCCTAACCCGCGGGCGCGGTGCCGGCCCGGCCGGCGGTGGCCGTGCCGGCCGCATCCACCGGTGCGGGGTCCCGCTGCCGCAGCCGGTAAGCGGTGGTGGCGTGCCCGATGTGCTCGGCGACCAGCCGCCGGGCCGCGTCGGCGTCGCGCGCCTCGAGCGCATCGCAGATCCGCTCGTGCTCGTACCAGGAATCGGCGGCGCGGCGGGGGAGTTCGACCGCGTACACCCAGGCGATCTTCCAGCCCAGCTGGGTGATCAGCTGGGTCAGCAGGGTACTGCCCGACGCCTCGGCCAGTACCTCGTGGAATCGGCTGTTGAGCCTGGTCAGATCATCGAGCCGGCCGGTCCGCACGGACTCCTGTCCCAATGCGGTGAGCTCCTTGAGCCGTCCGAGCTGTTCGGGTGTGCGCCGGTGCGCGGCCCGGCTCGCGCACATCGGTTCCAGCAGGGCGCGGATCTCGAGCAGGTCCGCCGCCTCGTCCTCGGTCAGTTCCGCGACGAAGGTGCCCGCGTAGGGCCGTGAGTAGGCGAAACCCTCGGCCTCCAGGGTGCGCAGCGCCTCGCGCACCGGTACCCGGGAGACGCCGTAACTCTCGGCCAGGGTGTCCTCGGTCAGCCGCTGTCCCGGGGCGTACAGGCCGTGGATTATGTCGTCGCGAATGGCGCGGCACACCTGCTGCTTGGTCATGCGCGGGTTGCGGGTGCTGTCCACATCGTCCTCGGTTCGCTGGGGGAGCGGCGGCATTCGTCTACGATCCGCCGCCCGGTATTTCCACTGGATACCAGGAAACCCCACCGGACGCTGCCGGGGCTCGCCCGACCGGGGCGGCTGGAGTGACCGGCGGCACTCGATCGGCAGGCTGGAAATTTTTCGTATACGATCCGGACTCACTTCGGATCGGAAGGACGCCATGGATCCCGTGTACGCGGTTCTGCTGCTGGTGGCCGGATTCGGCGCCGGCGTGTGCAATGCCATCGCCGGCGGCGGCAGCCTGCTCTCGTTTCCCGCCCTCGTCGCCACCGGACTGCCCCCGGTGACCGCGACGGTGACCAATGCCGTGGCCGTCTGGCCCGGCTACCTGGGAGGTGCGGCCGCCCTGCGCTCCCGGCTGGCCGATCACCGCAGTCTGGTACCGGGACTCGTCGTCGCCGGGACGGCCGGTGCGATCGGCGGTGTGATCGCCCTGCTCGCGGCTCCGCCGGAGGTTTTCGCCGCGCTCGTGCCGTACCTGGTGCTGGCCGCCACGGCGCTGTTCGCCGCGCAGCCGGTGATCTCCAAGAGACTGGCCCAGAAGGGCGGCGATTCCCGGTTCACACTTTTCGCCGGGGTCTTCCTCGGCGGCGTCTACGGCGCCTACTTCAACGGCGGCATGGGGATCGTGCTGCTCACCGCCCTCGCCCTGGGGATCGAGGCGTCGATCAATTCGCTCAACGGCCTCAAGAGCGCCCTCACCCTGGCCGTCTCGACCACCGCCACCATCGCCGTCGCGCTGTTCGGGCCCGTCGAGTGGTGGTCGGTCGCGGTATTGGCCCCGGCCTGCCTGCTCGGCGGCACGGTGGGCGCCAAGATCGCCGACCGGCTGCGTCCCGGCGTATTCCGCGGCGTGGTGATCGTCTTCGGTACCGGTGCGGGCCTCGCGATGCTGTTCACCTGATTCAGGAAGTCACTCCACCTCGGGAAAGAAGGAACCATGACCGACCTGCTGCTGCGCAACGGCCGCCCCTGGACCCCGGGCAGTCCACTCGCCACCGCCGACATCCTGGTCCGGGACGGCCGGATCGAGAGCATCGGCCCCGCGCTCCCGGCCCCCGATATCGAGACCGTGGACCTCGACGGCGCCCTGGTACTGCCCGGATTCGTGGACACCCACTGCCATCTGGACAAAACCCTGTACAGCGGGCCGTGGGTGCCCAACACCGGGGGGCGTTCGCTGGCGGGCCGGATCGCCAACGGTGAGAACCGGCGCGCCGAACTCGGCATCCCGAACGCCGGTTACGCCGGGAACCTGCTCGGCGCCATGATCGCCGCCGGCACCTCCTATGTGCGCAGTCATATCGATATCGACCCCTCGGTGGGATTGGGCGGGGTCGAGGCGGTACGCGAGGCCGCGGCCCGCCACCGTGACCGGGTGGACGTCGAACTGGTCGCCTTCCCGCAGGGCGGTCTCATCTCCCGGCCCGGTGTCGCCGATCTGCTCGCCGCGGCGCTGGCCGACGGGGTGGAGGTGGTGGGCGGTATCGACCCCGCCGGGTTCGACGGCGATCCGACCGGTCAGCTCGACACCATCTTCGGTCTGGCCGAACGGTTCGGCGCGAAGATCGATATCCACCTGCACGATCCGGGCAACCTCGGGGCCTGGGAGTTCGATCTGATCATCGAACGCACCAAGGCGACCGGTATGGCCGGCCGGGTGACCATCAGCCACGCCTACGCCATGGGCGGGCTGCCCGCCGACGAGCAGCAGCGGTTCGCGGAACGGCTGGCGGAGGCGGGGGTCGCCATGGTGACCTGCGCGGTGGGGGACGCGCCGGTGGTACCCGCCCGGGTGATGCACGCGGCCGGTGCGACTCTCGCGCTGGGCAACGACGGTATCCGTGATCTGTGGACCCCCTACGGCGACGGCGATATGCTCCGCCGGATCATGACCGTCGCCTTCCGTGACCGCCTGCTCGCCGATGCGGAGATCGAACTCGCGCTGGCCGCCGGAACCCACGGCGGCGCCCGGGTTCTGGGTCTGGCGGAGTACGGGCTCGTCCCGGGCGCCCGGGCGGATTTCCTGACCGTGGACGCCCCGACTCCGGCCGCGGCGGTGGTGGGTGTCGCACCGCGGGCACTGGTGGTGAAGGGCGGCCGGGTGGTCGCGCGGGCCGGGCAGCTCATCGACTGACACGAGACGCCCCATCGAGACGCCGAGGCCGAGGCACGGCTGATCGTATACGAAACAGACGCGTAATCCGGTGGACCGCGATCGGCAATCAGCGGCCGATAGAACTGTTCCATGAGCACAAAGGCTATTCCGGCGCCGACCTCCACGGAGGAGGCGATGTATACGACCCAGGCGGCCAAGACCCGGGCAGTGACGTCCGAGCCGGACCCGGCGCTCGCGTTCCGGAACGTTTCGATGGTGTTCGAGAACGGAACCGCCGCCCTGCGCGATATCGATATCGCGGTTCGCCCAGGGGAATTCGTTTCCCTGGTCGGCCCGTCCGGATGCGGCAAATCGACCCTGCTGCGCCTGGCGGCCGGTTTCGAAGAGGCCAGCTCCGGCTCGGTCGATGTGGCCACCGAACAACTCGGCTACGTCTTCCAGGAGGCGACACTGCTGCCGTGGCGCACGGTGCTGCGCAATGTCGAACTCCCCGCGGAACTGGCCGGGGTGGATCGGGCCGAACGTCGCGCCGCCGCCCTCGACGCCATCGAGCGGGTCGGCCTGGGCGGCTTCGAGAAACACAAACCGGCGCAACTGTCCGGCGGGATGCGCATGCGGGCCTCGATCGCCCGCGCGCTCACCCTGCGCCCGGAGGTGTTCCTCTTCGACGAACCGTTCGGCGCGCTCGACGAGATCACCCGCCAGCGCCTGAACGAGGAAGTGGGCGGGCTGTTCCGCCGCGACGCGTTCGCGGGTGTGTTCGTCACCCACTCGGTACCGGAGGCGGTGTTCATGTCGACCCGGGTCGTCGTGCTCACCGGCCGTCCGGGCCGGGTGGCCGCCGATATCACGGTGCCGCTGGACTTCCCCCGGGAGGCCGGTATGCGGTACACGGCGGAGTTCGCCGAGATCGCCGGCACCGTCTCCGCCGCCCTGCACGCCGCCGAGAAGGCGGTCGCGGCATGACCACCGTGGCGGCGGATACCGCCGCACAGACGGTCACCGCCGAGTCCCGTCCGAAATCCTCCGCGGCCCGCCGCGCGCGGCCCGCTCCGGTTCGCGTCATCGCGCCCGTGGTGGTATTCGTCCTGGCGATCGGCGCCTGGTACTTCGCGAGTCACTATCTGATCGCCGCGGAGTCGCGGTTCCTGCTGCCGGGCCCGGACGAGGTGATCACCGAGGGATTGCTCGACGCCGCGGTGCGGGCCGAGATCCTGTCCGCGCTGGGATCCACGGTGCTGGTGGCGCTCAGCGGGCTGGTCATCGCCATGGCGCTGGGGGTGGGATTCGCGGTGGTCATGAGCCAGGCGCGGTGGGCGGAGTACTCCCTGTACCCGTACGCGGTGATCCTGCAGACCATTCCGATCCTCGCGGTGGTGCCGCTGTTCGGATTCTGGTTCGGCTACGAATTCGGCAGCCGGGTGATCGTCTGCGTGATGGTCTCGCTGTTCCCGGTCGTCACGAATACGCTGTTCGGCCTCAAGGCCGTCGCGCCGGCCGAACACGACCTCTTCACCCTGCACGGCGCCACGCGGTGGCAGCGGTTGCTGAAACTCCAGTTGCCGGCCGCGCTTCCGGCGATGATCTCGGGTTTCAAGATCTCCGGCGGGATGGCGATCATCGGTTCGATCGTGGCGGATTTCTTCTTCCGTCAGGGGGAACCGGGGATCGGGCGGATGATCGACGTCTACCGGCAGCGGCTGGCGACCGAGGAACTGCTCACCGCCCTGCTGCTCTCCTCGCTGGCCGGTCTGATCCTGTTCTGGTTCTTCGATTTCCTGGCCGTCCGCGTCGAACGGGCCCACGGTCGTCGTCGCGGCCAGTGATCACGGGCCGCCGTCGCGGCCGGTGACTTCGCCCGGTCGTACCACCCTCGGCCCGAACCGGGGGACCGCGGCCGCGGCGCTCTCTCCCCATCCACCGTTTCACACCAGGAAGTCCCATGAAGAGATCCCTTTCCGCCCTTTCCGCCGTAGCCGGCGTCGCACTGCTCACCGCGTGCGGTGGCGCGACCTCGGTACCCGAACCCACCGGTGAGGGTCCGCTGGCCGGTGTCTGCCCGTCCACCGTCGTCATCCAGACCGACTGGTACGCGACGCCGGAACGCGCGGCCGCCTTCCAGCTCGTCGGGCCCGACGGCACCGTCGACGTCAACAAAGGTTCCTATGCCGGCCCGCTCGGCGATACCGGTATCAATGTCGAGGTCCGGCTCGGTGGGCCGTTCCTGGGCGGCCAGCCGGTTCCGGCGCAGATGTATCAGGACACCTCGATCACACTCGGATTCGTCCCGACCGACGACGCGGTGAGGGCGCAGTCGGAATTCCCGGTGACCGGAGTCTTCGCTTCGCTCGACGTCAATCCGCAGATCGTGATGTGGGACCCGGCCACCTACAAGGTCGGGTCCTGGAAGGACGTGCCCGGTACCGGCGCCCCCGTCGTGTACAGCGAGGGCAAGATCTTCATGGACTACCTGGTCGCCAACGGATTCGTCCGCCCCGATCAGGCCGACGCCTCCTTCGACGGCACCCCGAGCCGGTTCGTCGCCGAGCGCGGCAAGGTGATGCAGCAGGGCTACGTGTCCAACGAGCCCTATCGGTGGGCGCACGATGTCGAGGGCTGGAAGAAACCCACCGACTATCTGCTGGTGCACGAAGCCGGTTACGAGATCTACCCGCACGCCTGGTCGGTGCGCGCCGGTGAACTCGAATCGCTGCGGCCCTGCCTCACCGAACTGGTGCCCAGGCTGCAACAGGCCCAGGTCGACTACATCGAGAACCCGGAACTGGTCAACGCCGCGCTGCTGCGTATCGCCGAAACCATCCCGGACGGCCCGCCGATGACCGCCGCCGGTAACTCCGATTCGGTGAAGGTGCAGGTCGCGGAGAAGATCGTCGGCAACGGGCCGGACAGCACGCTGGGCGATTTCGATACCGCCCGGGTGGACCGGGTGATCGACGCGGTGACCCCGATCCTGCGCAAACGCGGTGACCAGATCGCCGACGGCCTCACCGCCGCCGAGCTGGTGACCAACGAATTCATCGATCCGGCCATCGGGCTCCCGGCCGCGCCGAAGCCCTGAACCCGGCGCCGTCCGGCCGGGCCACCCGGCCGGGCGGCCCGCTGAACCGCCCTCCGGGAGCCGTCCGTGCCGCGGTTGCCGAGGGGCGGTTGCCGTCCGCTCACGGCGCGAGCGTCGCCGCGATCGCCGCGGTGACCTCACGCGCGAGTGCCGCGTCGACCGGTGCGTGCCGGCCGAGCAGCCGGTACCACATCGCGCCGAAGGCGAAGTCGACCGCCAGATCCAGGGAGGTACCGGCCGCGAATTCACCTGCGTCCACGCCGCGTTGCAGCAGTGTCCGCAGTGCGGCTCGTCGCGGTCCGATCACGGTCTCCTGCAACCGTGCCGACAGCGCCGGATCGCGCTGCGCGTCCGACATCAGTCCCACCAGGGCCTGGCCGGTCACGCTCCGGGCGAGTTCGAAGGTGGTCGTCAGCAGTTCTTCCACCCCGTCGAGTACGGGCCCGGGTTCGTCCGCGGCATCGAGCGCCGGATGCCGCGCCGCCAGGTCGGTCAGCGATTCGAGCAGGATCGATGCCTTGTCCGGCCACCACCGGTAGAGGGTCTGCCTGCCGACTCCGGCGGTTTCCGCGATCGACTTGATCGTCAGTTCCTGATAGCCGTGGCGTTCGCAGAGTTCCAGTGCGGTGCGCAGGATCGCCCGCCGGGCGTCCTCACTGCGTGGCCGGCCCCGAGTACCTGTCATACCGGACACTTTACAAGACACGATGCCTCGAATATATTAACGAGGCACGGTGGTTCGAAAACCGTGCGAGACGAACTCGGGAGGCAGCCGTGGGTAAGAAAGTCGTCATCGTGGGTGGCACATCCGGTATCGGCCTGGCGACGGCCGGGCGGCTCATCGCCGCCGGTGCCACGGTCGTCATCGCCGGTCGCGACAAGGATCGCCTGAACAGTGCGCTGGCCGAACTCGGTGCGGAAGCCCAGGGTTTCGTCGTCGACGCCCGCGACGAACAGGACCTGGCGCGCATGTTCGCCGAGATCGGGCCGGTCGACGATATCGTCGTGACGGTCACCGGTCCCGCCGGCACCACGCCGTTCCGGGAGGTGACCCGCGAGCTTCTGCAATCACATGTCTCGGGCAAACTGCTGCCGCATATCGCGGTCGTTCAGGCGGCGCTACCGCATCTCGCGCCCGGTGCGTCGGTCACCCTGGTGTCCGCCGCCTCCGCGGGCGGGTCGATGCCGGGTACGGCGGCGTTGGCCGCCGTCAATGCCGCGGTGGAAGCCACCGTTCCGGTGCTGGCGCTCGAGCTGGCGCCGGTGCGGGTGAATGCCGTCTCACCCGGGGTGATCGACACCGACTGGTGGAACTTCCTGCCCGGCGACGCCCGCGCCGACGTCTTCGCCGGAATCGCCGCCGCGACACCTGTCGGCAGGGTGGGGTCGGCCGACGATATCGCGCAGGCCATCGAATTCCTGATCGGCAACAGCTTCACCACGGGGATCGTGGTGCGGGTGGACGGCGGGGCAAGGCTGGGATCGCCACAGTGATCACCAGCGGCCGGTCGCCGATCACGCGGCCGGCCGCGCCGTTCGCTCCGGAGGCGGTTCGACGAGGTCACAGGGCGGTTCCCCGCGCTTCCGACTTATACGGAAGTGATATTCTCCTGCAGTGGAATCGCCGGTCAACCCGCAGGTCGGCGACGTTCTCTACCTCATGGCCACGGTGGAACGGGCCGAGGGGCTCACCGAGTCGCAGCTGTCCGGGCTCTCGGTCGGCAGTGCCGCCCTCGTCCGCGGCGATATGCCCGCCGCGCTGGCCGGTTTCGATATCGTGCTCGCCGCCCCGGACCTCACCGAACAGACCCGCGACCAGGTGGCCGCGCTGCGATTGCTGACCGTGACGCTGCTCGGCGATCGGGCCGGCCGCGCGGCGGATTCGGGTGGGTTCACCGGCGGTCCGGCGCTGCGCGCGGTCACCCTGTGCCTGCGCGCCGACCGGCACTGGCGGGCCGGTGAACTCGCGGAAGCGCTGTGGCAGAACCAGCTGGCCGAGAACGTCGCGGCCGAGGCCGGCCCGGTATGGCATGTCTACACCCGGCTGATGTCGGCGAAGCGGCTGGTCGATATGCGGGTCACCGCCCGGGCCGCCGATCTGGTCGCCCGGGTCCGCGACGAGCAGGATCGGTACGGACTCCACGCCTTCGAGTCCATACCGGCCGCCTTGGAGGCCGCGCTGTGCCTCCAGCGTGATGAACCCGAGGCCGCGTTACGCTTCGCCACCGCCGCGATCGGATACGCCCAGCGGCACCGCACCACCGTCGCGGTACCGCGGGCGCTGGCGGTCTCCGCGCTGGCCCACCTCCGGCTCGGTGATATCGGCAGCGCGACCGGGCAACTGGGCCGGATGCGTGAGCTGCCGGACTACTTCGTGCTCCCCGATACCGTCGCCCGCGCCGCGCTGATCGATATCGCGGTGGCCGCGCGCCGGTCCGGCCCGGACGCCGCGGCCGGTCTGGTGCGCGCCGGTTGGCCGGTGATCGAAGCCGAACCGTCCTCGTTCCTCGAAGATCCCACGACTGCCGGTGTGCTGACCGGTATGTCGGTGCGGGCGGGCGATCTCGCGACGGCCCGGCTCGTCGTCGAAGCCACCGAGGCCCTCGCGCAACGGAACCCGGGGATCTCGCTGCTCTACGACGCCGCCCGCTACGCCCGTGCCGTGCTCCACGGCGACGCGCGCGCACTCGCGGGCCTACTCGATTCCGTCTCCGACCCCTACCTGTCGCGCCATCTCCGGACCGCGATCGGTGCCGCGCCCACGGACTCGCTGCCCGGCGGCGAACGGTTCCCCGCCGAGGGCCCCGCACACCAGCCTCCGGCGACCGGCCCCGGCCTCGCGGACGCCGAACTCACCGACCGGGAACACGAGGTCGCGGGGCTGGTGGGCCGCGGGATGACCAACCGGCAGGTGGCGCGGGCCGTCGGTATCACCGAGCACACCGTGAATTTCCATCTCCGCAAGATCTACCGGAAACTCGATATCTCCTCGCGCGCCGAACTGATCCGGAGAATAGCCCGCTCCGGCTGAACACATCGGTGCTACCCATCCTGCTACTACCTATCTTGGTAGTGCCTATTCGCGTTGCGCTGCAATACCATTCGAATATGGGCAGCGGGGCCTGATCACGATCCGAAACCTATTCGTACAAGGAAAGCGGGGGATTGGGTGAGCGACTTCTGGGAGCGGGCGCAGCTCATACGCGAATCAATTCGCGAAGATCTGTTGAATCCGGATTCGAAGAATGCCGACGGAGCCGATATGGCTTCCCGGCTGATAGCCCTGGGCTGGAGCGGGGTCGGCATTCCGCGGCAGTGGGGCGGGCAGGGGCGGGGCACACTCGCGCGGCTGGTGGCGATCGAGGAGGCGGCCCGGACGGATGCCGCGCTGGGCGCGAGCCTATCCGCGGCGACCCTGGGCACGGGCCTCTTACTGGAGTTCGGTGACGAGCGCCAGCGTGCCCGCTGGCTCCCGCAACTGGCCCGCGGTCAGGACATCATGACGATCTGCATGACCGAGGCCGATTCCGGATCGCATCTGCTGGGTATGGGAACCACCGCGGTCCGCGACGGTGACCACTGGATCCTCAACGGCCGCAAATGGTTCATCGGTAACTCGCATATCGCCACCCTGCACGGGGTGATCGCGCGGACCTCACCCGGTGCGCACTCCCGGGCGCTGAGCGCGTTCGTGGTCGAGGCCGGAACACCCGGCTGCTCGGCCGGTATCGAGCACGACCTGGCCGGATTGCGGGGATTCGGGCTCGGTGAGGTCGTATTCGAGGACTGCCGGATACCGGCGGCGAACATGATAGGAGGGGAGGGCGAGGGGCTCGGCTACGCGCACGCGGTGGTAACCCGGCACGGAAAGCCGAATATCGGTTCGGTGGCACTGGGGCTGGCCACGGCGGCACTGGACCGGGCACGCGAATACAGCCGGAACAGGGTGCTCTACAACGCGCCGCTGTCCGGGCTCGACAGTGTGCAGCGCCGCCTCGCCGATATGTTCGCCGGTATCTACAGCAGCCGGCTGGCGTTGTATCACGCGGCGTCCCGGCTCGACGCCGGCCATCTGCACGACGTCGGCTTCATCATCGGAAAACTGCAGGCCAGCGAGACGGCCGTGCACTGCGCGACCGCGGCCGTGGAACTCATGGGCGCCCGCGGCTGCCATCCCGGTATCGGCGCGGTGCAACTGCTCGACGACGCGCTGATGACGCTCGCACCGTCGGGCACCTCCGATGTCATCCGGAAACGGCTGGCCGAATTCGCCCTCGAGGTGCATCGTCCGGCGCCGGAAAGTGCCCCGGTATGAAACCGGTACGCATCCTTTCACTTCTTCTTCCCTATTCCGACAGGAGTTCCTGCTGTGCATGACATTCTGACCGTGGGTGATGTCCAGGAAATGACCTATACGGTGCCCGCCGACAAGACCGTGCCGCATCTGTATCCCGAATCCGAGGATTACCGCATCATGCCGGAGGTTTTCGCCACCGGATTCATGGTGGGCCTGCTGGAATGGTCGGCGATCCGCGCGCTGCGCCCGGTGCTCGAAGAAGGCGAGGGCAGTCTCGGCACGATGGTGAACATCCTGCACAGCGCACCGACTCCGCCCGGCGCCCGGCTCACCGTCACCGCCCGCTGCGTCCGGGTGGACAAGAACTATGTCGAGTGGGAGGTCGAGGCCCGCGACGACGACGGGGATGTGGCGGCCAAGGGCACCCACGGCCGGCATGTGATCGATACCGGCCGGTTCTTGAAACGGGTCGCCGCCAAGGCCGAACGCCTGGTCCCGGTCCGCGCGTCGTGAACACCGCCGCCGTATCCACCGCCGGCCGCGCCCCGCACGGATGGTCGGTGGGTACGGCGGGCCTCGCGACCGTCTGGGCGCTGCTGTGGGCGGGCGCGTTCCTCGCCACCCAGATCGCTCTGCGGGACGCGGGACCGGCGGCAGTGGTGGGCGCACGTTGTGCGCTCGCGGGGCTGGTCCTGCTCGCCCTCCGGATCAGGCTGCTGCACACGCTGTCGCCCCGCTCGCTGCTCGCACTCGGACTGCTGGGGCTGCTCAACAATATCGGCTATCTGCTGGTGATGGCCTGGGCGCTACCGCATCTGTCGGTGGGGATGGCCGCCGTCCTGTCGGCGTGCACCCCGCTGCTGGTGCAGCTCGGTTCGGCGGCGCTGGGCGACGCCCGGCTCTCCGGGACACGGCTGCTCGGCCTGCTCCTCGGGTTCGGCGGCATCGTGGTCTCCGCGCTCGACCGGCTCGGGGCCGGGGTGATCACCGCGGCGGGAATCGCCGCGGGTGCCGTCGCGGTGGGATTCCTGGTGGTGGCCACCGTGTGCACCCCGCGCCTGGTCGGCGATATCGACCCCTACCTGGCCACCGGGTGGCAGGCGCTGGTCGGCGGGGTGCCGATGGTGGTGTTCGCCGTGCTCTCCGGCGGGACCGTGGATTTCGGGCCCGCACTGGCCGGTGCGGTGCTGTTCCTCGCGCTCGGCGCCTCGGTGATCGGGATGAGCCTGTGGCTGCTGCTGATCCGGCGGGCCGGGCCGGCGGGCGCCAGTGTCGCCCAGTTCATGCCGCCGCTGTTCGGGGTCGCGCTCGGGGCGCTCGTCCTCGGGGAGGAGGTCACCGTCGTCGAAATCGCCGCCGTCGTCCCGGTCGCGGCGGGGATCGTCCTGGCCACCCGGCGCCCCGCGGCCGCAACGGCTGAACGGCTGGGCGCCGTAACGACCGAACGGCTCGCCGCCGGAACCACCGGGCGGTCCGCTGCCGGAACCACCGGGCGGCTCGCCGCCGGAACCACCGGGCGGTCCGCTGCCGGAACCACCGGGCGGTCCGCTGCCGGAACCACCGGGCGGTCCGCCGCCGCAACAACCGGGCGGCCCGCCGCCGCGCAACCGTCATCCGGGCGGACATCGTCCGGTTCCCGACACCCTGAGGAGTCGTCATGAGAGACGCAGTGATCGTCGAGGCTGTCCGCACCCCGATCGGAAAAGGTAAGCCCACCGGTGCGCTGCACGGCGTGCATCCGGTCGATCTGCTCGCCCACAGCCTGCGAGAACTGGTGGAACGCAGCGGTATCGACCCGGCGCTGATCGACGATGTGATCGGTGGCGTGGTCACCCAGGCCGGAGAGCAGTCGGTGAATATGAGCCGGCGCGCCGCGCTGGCCGCCGGCTACCCGGAATCGGTACCCGCGACCACCGTCGACCGGCAGTGCGGCAGCAGCCAGCAGGCCATCCATTTCGCGGCCCAGGGCGTGATCGCGGGAGCCTACGACATGGTGGTGGCGGCCGGCGTGGAATCGATGAGCCGGGTGCCGATGGGCGCCAGTGTGCTCGGCGCTGACCTGGACGGCGCCGATTTCCTGGCGCGCTATCCCGAACCGCTGGTCTCGCAGGGCATCAGCGCGGAACTCATCGCGGCCCGCTGGAAGCTGAGCGGCGGCGAGGTGGACGAGTTCGCGGCCGTCAGCCATGAGAAAGCGGCCCGCGCCACCAAGGACGGCGCCTTCGACGCGCAGTTGGCCCCGCTCGCGGGCCTGGCCACCGACGAGGGCATCCGCACCGGGACCACCGTGGAAACACTCGCCGGACTGCGCCCCGTCTTCCACAGCCCGCAGCTCGCGGACCGCTTCCCCGAGATCGGCTGGCACGTCACCGCCGCGAACGCCAGCCAGATCAGCGACGGCAGCGCGGCGGTACTCATCACGACCAGCGAGAACGCGGCTCGGCTCGGCCTGCGGCCGCTGGCCCGCCTGCACAGCTTCGCCGTCGCGGGCGACGATCCGCTGCTGATGCTCACCGCGGTGATCCCAGCCACCCGCAAGGTCTTGGAGCGCGCGGGCCTCGATATCTCCGATATCGACCTCTTCGAGGTGAACGAGGCCTTCGCGTCGGTGGTGCTGGCATGGGCCCGGGATGTGGCAGCCGACCTGTCCCGGGTGAATGTGCACGGCGGCGCGATCGCCCTCGGGCATCCGCTCGGCGCCTCCGGCGCCCGGCTGGCGACAACCCTGGTGCACGCCCTGCGGGACCGCGACGCCCGCTACGGCCTGCAGACCATGTGCGAGGCGGGTGGTCTGGCCAACGCCACCGTCTACGAACGTCTCTGAACTGCGAAACTCCCGGAAACGCCGCCCCGGCCGGGTACGGCGAGTACAACCGGAACAGGGCCGAATCCGCCGGAGCACGAGGACCACGCGCATGAACGACCAGCACATCGCCCCGCAGGACGGATATCCGCGGGCGGCGGAGACGACACCCGGATGGCATGCCGAGCGCACCCCGGATCGTCCGGCCGTCATCATGGCCGCCAGCGGCCGGGTCGTGACCTACCGGGAACTGGAACAACGCTCGATCCGCGGCGCCCGTGCCCTGCGGGCCCGCGGGCTGCGGACCGGCGACCATATCGCGATCCTGATGGAGAACAACGCCGCGAACCTGGAGATCGCGTGGGCGGCACAGCGGTCGGGCCTGTACTACACCGCGATCAACTGGCATCTGACCGCCGGTGAAGTGCAGTACATCCTCGACGACTGCGGCGCGACCGCGTTGATCGCCGGCGACTCGGTGGCCGCGGTGGTCGCGGAGCTGGACCTCACCCGGATCCCGGTACGGATCGCGGGCGCGGGTGCGCTGCCGGGTTTCGAGAGCTACGAGGAGGTGCTGGCGGCCGAATCACCCGAACCTCTCGGGGCCGACGAATGCGAAGGCCGGGAGATGCTGTACTCCTCGGGCACCACGGGACGGCCCAAGGGGATCCGCAAACCGCTACCGGCCACCCCGCTGGGCGATCCGAGCGCCGCGCCCGTGCAGATCGCGCGGGGGCTGCTGGTGAGCGGCGGTACCGAGGGTGCTGTGTACCTGTCGCCCGCGCCGCTCTACCACGGCGCGCCGCTGGTGTTCTCCATGTCCTGGCACCGGCTCGGCGCCACCGTGGTGGTGATGGAACGGTTCGAGCCCCGCCTGTGCCTGGAATTGATCGAACGGCACCGGATCACCCACACCCAGATGGTGCCCACCATGTTCGTACGCCTGCTGCGCCTGCCCGCCGCCGACCGCGCGCGCTACGACACCTCCAGCCTGGTGGACGTCGTCCATTCGGCCGCGCCGTGCCCGGTCGCGATCAAACAGCAGATGCTGGACTGGTGGGGACCCATCATCTCCGAGTACTACTCGGGCACCGAGGATGTGGGCAACACCTATATCACCGCCCGCGAATGGCTCGAGCACCCCGGATCGGTGGGCCGGCCCGCACAGGAATGCCATATCGTCGGCGAGGACGGCGCGGAGCTTCCCCCGGGGGAAGTGGGGGTGGTGTATTTCGCCGGCGGCCGCCCGTTCGAATACCACCACGACCCAGGCAAAACGGCGTCCGTGGCTCATCCGAAGGGCTGGCGCACGCTCGGCGATATGGGATACCTGGACGCCGGCGGCTACCTCTATCTGACCGATCGCCAGGCCCATATGATCATCTCCGGTGGTGTGAACATCTATCCGCAGGAAGCGGAGAACCTCCTGGCCGCCCATCCCGCCGTCGTCGATGTGGCGGTGATCGGGGTCCCGGACGCCGAAATGGGGGAGTCGGTGAAAGCGGTGGTGCAGCCGGTCGATCCGGCCGCCGCGAACGCCGATCTGGCGTCCGAACTCATCGCCTCCTGCCGCGCGGAACTGGCCGCCTACAAATGCCCCCGCACGGTCGACTTCGTGGACGAACTACCGCGTGATCCGAGCGGCAAACTGTACAAACGGCAGCTGCGGCAGCAGTACTGGCGCGACCACGACAACCTCATCGTCTGACTCCCGCTTCCCGGCCGGGGCATCGATATCCGGGCGTGCGGCCGCTGCCGATCGGTCCGTCGGGGTGGGAACTCACCGGCGGCCGGGGCCCTTGGCCGGCCGTTTCGCGGGCACCGGGACGTGCACGAGATCTACCTCGAATACTTTCGGGGCCGTGCCGCATTCGGCGATCATCAGTATCGCCTCCTTGCGTATCGCCTGTTCGTCGAGGACAATCCTCGTCACGCCGAACGCTGGTGCGGTGATGAGCCATCGGGCGCCATCGCAGCTCACCCTCACCTCGAAGCGCATGCTTTCCCCTTTGTGATTGTCATCGACCCCACGGGCCGTACCGGTGCGCGAACGTCCGGCACGGCCGCCGATTCGACGTTAAGGAGCCGGTACCCGTCCAGGCGAGCGGTGAGCACAAGTTTGCACAGATGCCGTTTCCTGTGCGGCAGGAGTAAACAGCGGGGTGCATCATGGACCCGGTACGGGAAAACTCGTGCTCATCTTCGGAACAGGGGTCGAACAATGCAGTTGGCGTTCCTCGGCAAAGGCGGTTCTGATCTGGGCGGCTGCCCGAGCCTCTACACGACGGATCAGGAGAGCTATCTGGTCCAGGGCTGGGAGACGGAGAGACCGGAGACCATCGAAATCCCGCATCTGCTGGTCGGTTACGTCGAGCCCGACACCTTCATCGGCGCCACGATGACCGATACCGGACGGGGCACATTCACTCTCACCGGTCGCCCCGTCGCCGATCACGAGGTTCTGGCGCAGCTCGAGCTCGCGCCGAACGAAACCGCGATCGAAGTTCCGAAGACCCCGAGGGCGTTCTACGGTGCTCTACCTCCCGCATGAACCGCCGGACTGGGCGGCACTGCTCGGTGGCTCCGGCCTCGAGGCGTTCCACCTCGAGGTCGGAGACGACTACGCCGTCCCCACCGAGTCGGACCGGTACCACCGCTTCCTCGAAGGGCGGCCAGTCCTTGCGGACGAGTACAAGGACCGGTGGAACGCGCTGATCCGGGAGACGATCGCCCGGGGCGTCACGGTCCGCAGGGTGCGGGTGGTCACCGTTCCGCATACCGCCTACCACCGGTGGCTGCTCTCGGTGAGCGATACCAACACCGAGGCCGGTGAGGACATCCGATACGTTCCCCGGCATCTGGCCGGAGACGTCCCGCCGGACGACTGGTGGCTGATCGACAACGAACGCGTCGTCTACAACCTGGTGGACGGGCGCGGGGGTCCGGCCGGACTGGCGATCACCGCGGACCCGGTGATCGCCGGGCACTGCCGGACCGTGAAAGAGCGGCTCTGGGAGCTCGCGACGCCCTACCCGGAGTACGCACGACAATGACCGATGTACACGACGCGCGGGAAGCGCTCGGAGCCCGGCTCCGCGAGATCCGCCGCACCGCCGGACTCACCAACCGCCGGCTCGCGCACTTGGCCGGCTGGCACGAATCCAAGGTCAGCAAAATCGAATTCGCGCGGATCAGGCCCTCCGACGACGATGTCCGCGCCTACTGCCGCCACTGCGCTGCCGAAGATCAGCTGCCCGATCTGCTGGCCACCGCGCACACCATCGAGACCGCCTACCTGGAGTGGCAGAAGGTGCTGGGAACCGGGCTGAGACGCCGCCAGCAGAAATCCCTGAAACTCGAGGCGGCCGCCACCCATATCCGTGATTTCCAGCCGCAGATCATTCCCGGCCTGCTCCAGACGGCCGAATACGCCGAGGCGAAACTGCGGCGGGGGATCGAATTCCATCGCATACCCGGCGATATCGACGAGGCTGTCGCGAAACGAATGGAGCGCCAGCAGGTCCTGTACAAACGCGACCACCGTTTCCATTTCCTGATCGCCGAGCAGGCGCTCTACACCACGGTGGGTGGTGACGCCGTGATGGTCGGCCAGCTCGACCGGCTGTCCTCGATTCTGGGTATGCCGCGGGTGACCCTCGGACTCATCCCGTCCACCGCCGAAGCGCTGGTGGTGTCGACAAACTTCGCGATGTTCGACAATCGGCTGGTCATGGTGGAGGGCACGGCGGCCGAACTCACCATCACCCAGCCGCGGGAGATCGACGTCTACGGCCGCGCGTTCGACACGCTGTCGGAGCAGTCGGTGACGGGTGCGGCGGCGCGCGGACTGATCCAGGCGGCACTGCGGACGCGCGGGGCGGACGCGGGCCGCGGGTGATCGCTTCGAAAACGCCGGGCCGGCGGTTCGGCGGCCGATCGGTGAGTGGTGTGAATCCGCACGTCCAGGAGACGCTGCTACCGGAACGTAAAAAGTCAGATCTAATCTAAGTAAGATACTATCTAAGTTAGATCGAATCTAACGTTAATGAGGTGATCTATGCGGTTCAGGGGCCGTGGCGCGGATCTCGGGCTGTTGGACGAACAACTGCGGTCTGTTGCCGAGGGCAGGGGCGCGACCCGAGGGCGGGCCGTGATCATGACCGGGCGGCGCCGCGTCGGAAAGTCGCGTCTGGTCCAGGAATTCTGCGATCGTTCCGGGCTTCCGTATGTCCTTTTCCAGGCCACTCGGGGTCGCAATGCCGCGGCCGAACGGGCGGACTTCGTCTCCGCTGTCGTTTCTGCCCCGCTCGCGAATGCCGAGCTGGTGGCCGGGCTCGCCACAGCCGATTGGAACCAAGCGCTGCGCACCGCCGCCCTCGCGGCCGCCGATGACACGCCGAGTCTTGTCGTGATCGACGAAGTCCCCTGGCTCGTGGAGCAGGACTCCGAGTTCGAGGGTGCACTGCAGACAATCTGGGATCGGTATCTGTCCGCGAAACCGGTCCTGCTGCTGCTGGTCGGTAGCGACCTCTCGGTCATGGAGGCTCTGCAATCCCGCGACCGGCCGTTCTTCGGGCGAGCGACCAAGATGACAGTACAACCGCTGCACCTTGCCGACGTGCAGGAGATGACCGATCTGTCCCCGGCCGAGGCCGTCGACGCGCTGCTCATCACCGGCGGCTTTCCCGAAATCATCCAATCCTGGCGGCCGGGCAGCAGTCGCCCGGAGTTTCTCGCGGAGGCGCTGTCCAATCCACTGGCCCCGTTGCTCGTCGCAGGCGAACTGTCGCTCCTCGGGGAATTCCCCGAATCGAGTAGGTCGCGGGCGGTACTCGAGGCAATCGGCAGTGGGGAACGCACGCACGGCACGATCGCGGCACAGGCGGGAAATTCCGGGGCGCTGCCCGCGGGTACGCTGTCGCCGATATTGAACACGCTGCAGGCCAAGCGGATCGTTGCCGCGGATCTGCCCCTGTCGACCGCATCCGATACCAAGAACAAGCGGTACCGGGTGGCCGATTCCTATCTCCGGTTCTGGCTCGCATGCCTGGAGCGGGCGATCCCGTTGACCGAGCGAGGCCGCAGCGATCTGGCACTGGCTCGGGTCGAACGATCCTGGGCGAGCTGGCGGGGCCGCGCTGTGGAGCCGTTCGTCCGGGAATCGCTCGAACGACTCCTGCCCGACGAGCACTGGCCACAGGTCGAAGCCGTGGGCGGATGGTGGAACCGGCAGAACAATCCCGAGATCGACCTGGTCGGCACCGATCGGCGCCCTGTTGCCGGCGAGGTGGTATTCGTCGGCTCGATCAAATGGCTCGAAGATCGGCCGTTCGATCGTCACGATTACGATGCGCTGGCGCGCAGCGTGCTCGCTGTTCCCGGCGCGGCATCCACCACGCCGCTGATCGCGGTTTCCTGCTCCGGGACGGCCCCCGATCTGCCACTCGCGATGGCGTGGGGGCCGGACGACCTATTGCGTGCCTGGCGTTAGCCGCCGGCGGCCGACCGGCAACCCTGCCCTGCCCTGTCTACCGGCTCGGACGGTGCCGGCCGAGGAAGTCGTCGATGAGGGTGTTCACCGCGTCCGGTACCTCCACCGCGAGCAGGTGAGCGGCACCCGCCATGATGGACAACTCGGCACCGGGAACGGCGCGCGCCATCTCTTCGACCTCGGCGGGTGGGAAGGTCGAGTCCTCGCTGCCACCGATGATCAGGGTGGGCGTGCTGATCCGCGCGAGCAGTTGTCGCTGGTCCGGACGCTGGGGGACCACGCTGCGTACCGCGTGCCGGACTGAACGGATATCGTTGGCGCGCACTGTCTTCCGCACGTGCTCGACCGCTTCCGGCCTGGTCCGCATGGTGGTCGGACCGAGGAAGGCGTCGAGCGCGGAGCGGGTGAGCGGCCCGCGGAATCCGCCGAGGATGCGCGCGAGCACGAGCAGGGCACCGTACTCGAGGCGCTGGCGCACACCGGCCGGTGACGCTGTCCCGTTCATGAGGACGGCGGTCAGTACCCGCTCGGGGTAGAGGGCGCAGAACGTGGCGCCGATCATGGCGCCCCAGGAATTCCCGACGATATGCGCTCGTTCGATCTCGAGCGTGTCGAGGATCCGGCCCACACCTTGTGCGCATTGTTCGAAGGTGAACGGCCGGTCGAGCGGGGTGCTCGCGCCGTGGCCGGGCGGGTCGACGGCGATGGTGGTGAATCGCGCCGAGAAATGCGCGACCTGTGCGTCCCAGAGCGTGTGGTCCATCAGCAGACTCGGCCACAGCAGCATCGCCGGTCCCGTTCCGGTGACGCGGACGCGCAACGTGCCCAATTCGGTGGGTATATAGCGATCCGCCGCGCTCACGCTGATACTTCCGTTCCGGTCGGGGTCCGCGGACGAGCCGCCTGGTGGTACCTGTCGTAGACGCGGGTACCCCCGGTGGCCGGGGGCAGAGGCGATGACAATCCATTGTGCTGCGCGCGATAGAGCTGAACAGACATGGGTGAGTCGTACTTTCGCGATGGATTCCGGGTGGGATGAACAGATCGGGTTCGAGGGGAGATCAGCGGCCCGCCCGCAGGGCAGTCACCGGGGCAAATGTGAGCGTAGGGCGCCCCGGCCGGGTCTTCTATGGGCGGACACCATGAAACCCCGGCGTGCTCTCATGCGCTCCGCACAAATGAGGCGAGTCCCCGGCCGGAACGGCGATTGCTACCGCAGTAGGGCAGATGTCCTGTTGTTTCGCTCGTCCGGTCGATCATCGCGTGCCGGTCACGGGAACGGCGGTATCGGGTAGGAACCGAGGTCGGCGCCGGATCGGCACCGGACCCAGTGGGCCAGCTGTGCGGGAGCCTCCAGATGTGCCGCGTGCCCGGTTCCGGGGAGTACGCGGTAGGTGAGGCCCAGGGCCGCGCCGAGGTCCCGGACCGAACTGTGCCGGGCGGGCGGCGAATGCTGACCCAGGGTCAGGGTGATCCGATCCGCCAGGGCGCCGACCGGACGGGGTTCGAACGCGCGGAACATCGCCAGCTCCCCGGCGACCGTATCGCGCGCCGCGACCGTGAGCTCCGGTGACCAGGCGGGACCGTAGAGCGTGCGGCCGAACCCCGCCACACCCGCCCGCTCGAAAGCCCGCGCGACATCGTCGAGCAATCCCGGTGCGAGTGACCCGGCCGCCGGTTCGTGCAGGAGCGCGGCCGCGAATCCGACTCCGCGGGCCGCCATCTCCAGACCGAGTGTCGCGCCGCCGCTGACCCCCACCACGAACGCCCCCTCGCACAGTGGTGCGAGGGCGGCGACCTCGGTATCCATATCGCCGGACTGCGGCCGGTCCGGGGCGTGGACCTCGACGGCCGGGCCGAGGGCGGCGATCGTGGCCGCCCAGACCCGGCTGTCGGTGGCCACGCCGTGGATCAGGACGACTCTCATGCGGGTACGGACTGCTTCCCGAGCGCGGCCAGCAGTTGGTCGGAGGTGGCGACGGCACCGAAGATCCCGCCCTGCATGGTGACCATGCTGAGCGCCGCTTCGTGGTGTTTGCGTTCGGTGGCACCGGTGCAGTCGGACAGGATCAGGCATTCGTAACCGCGGTCGTTGGCTTCGCGCATGGTGGTGTGCACGCAGACATCGGTGGTGATACCGGTGAGGACGAGGTGGGTGATGCCCGCGCTGCGCAGCAGCAGGTCGAGGTCGGTGGCGTAGAAGGCGCCCTTGCCCGGTTTGTCGACGATCGGCTCGCCGGGGATCGGCGCCACCTCGGGCACGATCTCCCAGCCCGGTTCGCCGCGCACCAGGATGCGCCCGCACGGGCCCACACTGCCGATCTCCGCGCCGACCCGCGCGGACCGCCAGCGTTTGTTGGCGGGCAGATCGGAGAGGTCGGGGCGGTGGCCTTCGCGGGTGTGGATGACGGTGAAACCGAGTTCGCGGGCCGCGGCGAGAACACGCGCGGTGGGTTCCAGTCCGGCGCGGGTGAGGGACAGGTCGTAACCCATCTGGTCGACATAGCCGCCGGTCCCGCAGAAGTCGGTCTGCCAGTCGATCAGCAGCAGCGCGGTGCGGGCCGGGTCGACGGCACCGTCGAAGGGCCAGGCATAGGGGGTGGCGTCCACGGGGGTGATGGTCATGCGATGAGCTCCTTGTCGCGTCGCGCGGTCACTGTCGCGCAGAGGGTGAGGATGGCGGCGGCGGCCAGGAAACCGATGACGGCGTCCGACAGCCAGGGGGCGAATTCGTGGGTGATCAGCGCGGCGACCGCGCCGCCGGCCCAGGCGGTGAACGCGGGCCAGTGCCAGCGGGCGCGGCGTTCGCTCGCGCCGAGTCCGAACCGGGGCAGTACCAGCTGGTCGAGGATCACCACCGCGCCGATCGGCGGGACGACCACACCCAGCAAGTTCAGCCACTGTTCGAAATACGACCAGATTCCCGCGACCGCCAGCACCACACCGGCCGCGCCGAGGATGAGGGTGAGCCGCCGCATCCGGCCGCCGGAGAGCTGGCTCCAGCCGACGGCGCCGTTGTAGAGGCAGTGCGCGCAGACCGAGCCGAGGTTGATGAAGACGAACGCCACCGCCAGCGGCACCAGGATGCCGCCGTGGTCGACGAGCAGGCCGAGGAAGTTACCGCCGTCGGTGGCGGGGTCGGCGCTACCGCCCAGTGCCACCACCAGACCGCCGATCACCAGGGCGATCGAATTGCCCACCGGGAACGCCGAGGCCGCGGCGAGGAAGGCTTCGCGGCCGTTGCGCGACCAGCGGGTGAAATCGGCGGTCATGGTGCCGGAGTCGATGAACGAGGCGATCACCAGCGTCACCGCCGCCCCGAAACTCATCGCCGCCGCGCCCGCGCTGCCCTGGTAGGAGGCGGGTGAACCGCCGCCGTCGGCAACCGCGATACCGATCGCGACCAGGCCCAGCACCACATACACGGGAGCCGCGATCATGCCGATGGCCGACAGCGCGCGGATACCGAGCAGCGTCACCGCGACGAATCCGAGTCCGGCGGCGAGTGCGGTGAACTGTTCGTGCCAGCCGAGGGTGTCGTGCAGGATGGCGCCCGCCATCCCGGTTTGGAAGGCGAACCAGCCGATCACGATGGTCGCCAGGAAGGCCGAGGGCAGGAACGCCCCGGCCCGGCCGAAGGATTCGGCGGCGGTGAGCGCGAAGTTCTTCCCGGTGCGCCCGGCGATCACACTCAGCGATCCGACATACAGCATCATGCAGATATTTCCGACCGCGATGGCCAGCAGGCCGAGCCAGAAGCCCAGTGAGTAGACGATGAGTCCGCCGAAGATGGCGCAGGTCAGCACCATCGGGAACCCGAACCAGACCGCGGAGACCGAGGCGAGCCCGCGGCGGTGTTCGGCGGGAACCGGTGTGTTCTCGAATTCCTCTATTTCCCAGGTGTTCTCGGCTTCGGTGACCGTGGTGGTGCTCATAGCGCATCGGTACCTTCGGGGGTCGGGAGTTCGTAGATCACGGTGACGCTGCCGCCGCCGGGCGGGCCCTGATGTTCGGCGCCGCCGGAGACATACACCGCGCCGTCACCCTTGAGGGCCGCGAGCAGGCCACCGACCGCGCCGCGCGCATGCCGGGTCGCGTTGATATCGGAGTCGGTGAGCATGGTGTGCCGGAAACCGCGCACCGACCCGCGTGGATCGGCCTCCGCCTTGGCGAAGATCTGCCGGACCGTGCCCCCGGCGGCCGCGACCCGGGTCAGCAGTTCCTGCACCGAGGCGAGGTCGATGGCGTCGGCCATATGTCCGTGCAGCGCGCGCAACGGGTTGGCCGCGGTGGGGCTTTCGGCGACCACCAGCACATGGCAGTCGTCCAGTTCGGCGCCCGCGCTGGCCGAGGCCCGCGCCGACCACACGTCGGCGTCACCGGCCAGCGCCCGCAGCGCGGTCTCGCGATCGCATTCGCCGAGCGCGACCGCGATACCCAGCGAACTCGCCGCCCGCGACCAGCCCATCGACGCATAGGTGTCGGTGGCGACGGGAGCCTGCCCGGCGGCGTGCAGCGCGGTGATCTTGTCCGAGGTGAGCAGCGGACATTTCACCAGCACCAGATGGACATCGGCGGGCGTGACCCCCAGTTCGGCCAGCAGCTTCCCCACGGTGTCGGCCACGGTGTCCACCTGGGCCGCCCGGCCGACCTCCGCCGGATCGAGCACCCGGCTGCGCCGCGCCGCCGCGACCAGACCGCGATCGAACCCGGGATGGTGCCGGCCGTCGCGGACCAGCAGGTTCACATGCGGGCTCAGTACCCCTTCGGTGCCGCCGGAGAACACAGTCACCGCGGCCTCCGGGATGCGCGGCTCCCAGACTGCGGTGGCCAGGGTCCGGCTGAAATCGTTGACGCAACCGTTGCCCTCGGTCTTGCCGATGATCGAGACGAGATCCTCGGCGCGATAGCCGGACTCGGTGAGCACGTCGAAGGGGCGGGCATCGCCGGGGTCGGCGGTGGGGACGGTCAACAGGGCGATACCGGTCATGCGGCGCTCTCCTTCGTGGTGCGGTCCGGGGTGAGGTGGTTGAAGACGAGGTTGAGAACGAACGCCACGATGACCGTGCTGGTGATCGCGCCGCCGGCGATGATCCGGACCGAGGACGGCAGCCCCTCGTAGACCTCCGGCGCCACCACCGGGATCATGCCGATCCCCATGGCCAGGGAGACGACGAGCAGATTGTCGTTGCGGGAGTAGTCGACCCGGGCGAGCGTCGCGATCCCGACCCCCGCGACGGTGGCGAACATGACCAGGCTCACCGAGCCGATCACCGCTCCCGGCAGATTGGCGACCACCTCACCCATCTTCGGTACCAGCCCGAGCGCCACCAGCAGCCCACCCGCGACGGCGACCGCCCGGCGGCTCGCCACCCCGGTCATCCGGACCAGGCTCACGTTCTGCGCGAAGATCGTGTCCGGGAACGAGGTCAGGAACCCGCCCAGGACGGCGGAGGCGCCGTCGGCGCCGAGCGCGCGGGCCAGCCGCTTCGGTTCCAGCGGGCGACCCAGATGATCGGCGGTGGCCATCAGGTACGCGGTGGATTCGGTGAAGATCACCAGCATCACCAGGCACATCGAGATGATTCCGGCGATCGGGAAGGTGGGCGTGCCGAACAGGAACGGGTTGGGCAGGCCGAACCAGTCGGCGGTGCCGACGGCGCTGAAATCGGTGAGCGAGAGGGCCGCCGCGGCGACCGTGCCGAGGACCAGTGCGATCAGGACCGCGGACTGCGCGACGATGCCGCGGCCGTAACGCATCAGGACGACGATCGTCACCACCACACCAAGGGCCAGCGCCAGCGGGGCGCCCCCGGCCGGTTCGTCGCCGAAGGTCATGGATACGGCCTTGCCGATCAGCGACAACCCGATCATGGTGACCGCCGCGCCTCGCACCATCGGCGGGAAGAACCGCACCAGCTTGGAGAACGGGATCGCGACCAGCATGCCGAAGATGCCCGCCGCGATCATGGCGCCGTAGACGGCGGACAGCCCGTATTCCTCGCCGATCAGGATCATCGGCGTGACGGCGGTGAAGGAGGCACCGGCCACCACCGGCATCCGGGCTCCGAGCAGTTTTCCGATCCCGAGGGCCTGCACGAGGGTGATCACCCCGGCGACCAGGAGGTCGGCGTTCACCAGCGTGGCGATGGTGGAGGTGTCCAGGCCCAGGGCGGCGCCGAAGACGAGCGGGACCGCGACGCACCCGGTGTACATGACGAGCACGTGCTGGATTCCGAACAGCGCGGTACGCCACCAGGGCAGCGGAGGAGCGGGGGTCAGCGGCGGCGACTGGGTCGGGGCGGCGTCGGTGGACATGGGACCTGACCTAGGGCAGAGGAAACAATCAACACCCAGATTTGTATACAAACACTGTTTCGTGGATGTTGCTCAAGGTTCCAGGGCCGTGAACTATTGGCTTTGAAGTGATGGGTTGCCAAAGGTTGTATACAAGAAGCGGGATATTCGTTCCGCGGCCAAGTCGCTGCCGCTCTGTGGAAACTCGCGCTCCGAGTTCGTGTTCCAGGTTTCGGCGCGCGCGTTCCTACGGTCCCTCGACTCGATCCGGTGCGTCGTCGGCGTCCATCTCGGCCAGAAGGTCTTCGTCGCGTGCGATGTGCTCGTCCATCAGGAACCCCGCCTGAACGGGTGATCCGTTGAGGATCGCCTGCGCGATCGCGGCGTGATCGCTCCACGATATCCGGGTGCGGGTATCGAGGTGCTGGCCGAAGATCCAGGCCACCCGCTCCAGGATCTGCTCCAGCATCGCCCGCAGTTGCTGGTTGCCCGAGGCCTCGGCCACCAGGGTGTGGAATCGCAGCGTGAGCGGTGGCAGTTCGTCGTGTGCGTGGCTCAGATTCGCGGACCGGCCCTGTTCCACGACCCGCTGCAACTCTTCGGCGACCGCGCCGCCTCGGTTTCGCGCGGCCAGCTGGGCGGACAGCACCTCCAGGCCGCGCCGGATCTGCACGAGTTCCGTGGCGGCCGAGCCCGAAGGTGCCGAGACCGTGGCGCCCCGGTAGCGGACCAGGGTGACGAAGCCTTCGCTCTGCAATTGCGACAGCGCCTCGCGGACCGGGATGCGTGACACTCCGAAACGCTCGGCGAGGTCGACCTCACGCAGCCGATCGCCGGGGGCGAGCCGTCCGGCCAGGATGTCCGCACGCAAGGCGTCCGCGACCGCGGCGCGTGGTGCGGTTCGGGCGGTGTGCTGCGAGGTGGTCACGCTCGTGAGCGTAATCGGATCCGGAGAGGATGCGCCCTGACGAAATTATTGTCTCTCTGATCCACGAGTCCGCACGCGCCCTGACCGAACTGCTCGACCGGCACCTCACGTCGCGGGAGGTGACCGCGCAAGCAGGCGCCCCTGCTGATCAACCTCGCCGACGGCGAATCCGGCCTGCTGGATCGTGCCCTGACCAGCGTTCGGATGGGTCACGGCCGATAAATTCAGCCGGGCGCCGCTCCCGGTGTGCACCCGGGTTCAGGCCACTCCGAGCATCTGCGCGGCGGCGGCGAGGTCTTTGTCCCCTCGGCCGGAGAGACACAGCAGCACCAGTGAGTCCTCGGGCAGTTCACCCCGTTCGGCCATTGCCATCAAGTAACCGACAGCGTGCGCGGGTTCCAAGGCGGAGACGATTCCTTCATGCCGGCTCAGCGCGGTCAGCCCGCGGAGCGCGAGCTCGTCGGTGGCGGTCCGGCAGATCATCCGGCCGGTGCTCTCGAGGTAGCTGAGTTCGGGCCCGACACCCGGATAGTCGAGGCCGGCGGCAATGCTGTGGGTGGGGGCGACCTGGCCGTCGATGTCCTGCAGCAGGTAACTGAACGAGCCGTCCATCTCGCCGGGGGTGCCCGCGGTCAATGTCGCGGCATGGGCGCCGGATTCTATGCCCCGGCCCGCCGCCTCGACTCCGATGAGCTGAACCTCCCGATCGCCGGCGAAGGCGTGGAAGGTCCCGACGGCATTGCTGCCGCCGCCCACGCAGGCCAGGACGAAATCGGGAAGCCGGCCCTCGGCCACCAGGATCTGGCGCCGGGCCTCCGCTCCGATGACGGTCTGGAAGTCGCGGACGATCTGCGGATACGGCGCCGGACCCGCGGTGGTGCCGAACAGGAAGTGGGTGGTGTCCACGGAAGCGACCCAATCGCGGACCGCCTCACTGATCGCCGCCTTGAGCCGGCGGCCCCCGGTATGCACCGGCCGGATATCGGCGCCCAGCAGCCTCATCCGGACAACATTCGGTTCCTGTCGCTGGATATCCGCGGCGCCCATATAGATGGTGCATCGCAGGCCGAGCATGGCGCAGACCGTCGCCACGGCGACGCCGTGCTGACCGGCCCCGGTTTCTGCCACGACACGGCTCTTGCCCATCCGGACCGCCAGTAATGCCTGGCCGAGCGCATTGTTGATCTTGTGTGCGCCCGTATGGGCCATATCCTCCCGCTTGAGATAGACCCTGACGCCGGCGATATCGAGCATCGCGGCGAACCGCGGAATCCGATGTTGCAGTGTGGGTCTCCCCACCCGGTGCCGCAGGAGCGCCATCAATTCATCGGTGAATTCCGGGTCGGCCCGGGCCTGCCGGTAGGCGCGGTCCAGGTCGAGAAGCGCCGCCATGAGACCTTCCGGAACGTATCTACCTCCGAAACGGCCGTAACGGCCGAATTCGTCCGGATATATCCCGTGCTCATATGTGCTGTTTCCCCCGGGCCGGCTGATAGCCATACGCGTGAACGCTTTCTCTGGACCGTTTGAATATGCCGGACGGCTCTCGGCCGGGTCGGGTGCACCGAATAATAGAGTGCAGTTGCCTCGGGTTCTCATCCATCATCGGGTGGTACGGGGGCGTTTCCCGCATCGGTTCGCCGGGCGGTGTGAACCGAGGCTAACTGCCTGCGTGAGGCCGGGAAATATGGTGAGAGAACAAAATTGAGAGCGAGTTTTGTGCCGGCTGCACTATCTGGTTGTAGCACTGGGCGTGAATACCGATTCGCGAGTGTCGCTGTTCAGCATTGGGAAGTATTTCGTTGACTTTCCGGGGTTACCGTATTTTGTGGTGGTCGAAATGTGGCGGACGCGCCACACTTCTGCAACCCCGCCGAAACCACCGGTTCAATCGTCGCCGGTGACCTCTCACATTCCCGAAGGGAAATGCCATGTTCGGTACCGTTGTCAAATACGTCGGAATCCCGATTGCCGCCGCCTCCGCCGTCGTCGCGATCTCGGCGGCCTCCGCCTCCGCGCAGCGCAGCGATGTGGCTCCGCCCCGCACCGATCTCGACGTCGTCGTAGGCCAGTGCGTGCTGGAAACCGCCGGTTACAGCCAGTTCCAGTCCTGCGTCAACGCCGCGCTGGAGCCCTGACCCGAGGCTGTGCCGGGTATGCCGGGACCCGCGTGGGTTCCGGCATACCCGCGACCCACCGCCCACCGCTCGTCCCGTCCACGAATGCATCACAAACGAGCGAGGAGTAACCGTTCTCGGCCCCGCTTCCGCTGACTACACGCGGTCGGCGAATTGACCGCCGCCGGGCAGGTACTACGCCGTGGCCCGCGGCCACCGCTTGATCTTCGTTTATCCACACAAAACCCGATAGTCCACGTGGCTGCGGCCTCAGCCGCCGATCGAGAGATGGCTACCGGGCACTGTGAGCGTCGGCCGACGGTGGAACAGCGCGGTTAGAGCGCCATGCGGCAGTAGAGTCCACGGCCGTGTGACCGAGCCCGTCCAGCCAGTGCGGCAAATTCGTTGAGGAGGTCCGCAAGATAGCCGGGATCGGCACAGCCGTAGAACTCCTCCGCTTGCGACCACGGTACAGAGATCTCGGCCAATCGCTCGGAGGGTGCGTCCGCCAAGGCGTCGCGCAGCTCGTCGGGCAGAGTAACGATCCAGGTACTCTCTGCCTCCGGGCTCGTCACCAGATGAACGAATCGGGGATGTCCGGTAAGCCGTGATAAAGGTTCACGAATCAGCAGCGCCACCGCCTGCCCGAGCAGGACACCGGGGTCGATCGTCTTGACGCGGAGCGTGTCGAAGCCGGCGTCATCAGGTCCCTCTGCAAAGGCTGATGCTGCTGCTTGATCGCCGGGTGCGCTGAAGTAATCGTAGAAGGCGCTCACACCGAGGAGTTTGACAGTGCGCTCCGAAGCCGGTCGTACTCTGATGGCGGAGAAGCCGCGTCGGCCCTCGGTGCAGTCGATCGCAGCCTGACACACGAACCGTGATCGTAGATGAAAGTGAGTGAAAACCAGGGAGTCGCACAGAGAACGCCTGATCGAGAAGTGTGCTCCCCGCGCCCCCGGGGGATATGACGTGGTCAGTGTCGCGCCGACGGTGGTTACGGGCTTCCCGTGTGTTCAGCTGGTGGAGGCGGTGGCGAACGGGGTTCCGGTGGCGGCGACGGGCCGGTCGACCGCGCGGCGCCACAGGCCCTTCTTCTCCAGGATCGGCAGCACACCCTCGCCGAACCAGTACGCCTCCTCGACGTGCGGGTAGCCCGACAGGATGAAGTGGGAGATACCGAGGCGCGAGTACTCGATCAGGCGTTCGGCCACTTCCTCGTGCGACCCGACCAGCGCGGTGCCGGCGCCGCCGCGGACCAGGCCGACGCCCGCCCACAGGTTGGGGGCGATCTCGAGTTTGTCGGTGCGGCCGCCGTGCAGTTCGAGCATGCGCCGCTGGCCTTCGGATTCGCTGCGGGCGAGGTTGGACTGCACGCGTTCGATATCGGCCGGATCGATCCCCTCCAACAGCCGATCCGCTTCGGCCCACGCCGCCTCCGAGGTGTCGCGGGTGATGACGTGCAGCCGGATACCGAAATCGACGGTGCGGCCCTGCCCGGCGGCCAGGCCGCGGATCCAGTCGAGTTTTTTGCTCACCGCGAAAAGTGGTTCGCCCCAGGTGAGATAGGTGTCGGTGTACTGGGCGGCCACCGGGCCGGCTGCGGGGGAGGAGCCGCCGAAGAAGATCGGGGGCAGGGGGTCGGGGTGATTGTTCAGCAGGGCGTTCTGTACTTGGAGGTGTTTACCTTCGAAGGAGAACGGTTCGCGGGATTCCCACAGGCTGCGGACGATGTGCAGGAATTCGCCGGTGCGTTCGTAGCGCTGTTCCTTGTCCAGGAAATCGCCGAAGGCGCGCTGTTCGTGGGGTTCGCCGCCGGTTACCACGTTGAGTAGTAACCGGCCGCGGGAATGCCGCTGGAAGGTGCCGGCCATCTGGGCGGCGAGGGTGGGGCTCACCAGGCCGGGCCGGAACGCGACCAGGAATTTCAGGGTCTCGGTGGTTTCCACCAGCATGGCGGTGGCCAGCCAGGCGTCCTCGCACCAGGCGCCGGTGGGGGTGAGGACCGCCTCGAATCCGTTCTCCTCGGCGGCGCCCGCGATCTGGTTCAGGTAGCGCAGCGAGGCGGGCCGGTCGCCGGACATGGCCGTACCGTGGCCGCCGGCGATCAGGCCGCGCGAATCGCCGTAGGTGGGCAGGAACCAGTGGAAGGACAGGCTCATCCGGAGAACTCCTTCGAGGGGCTCGATAAGTGGGCAGGGCGGTGGCCGAGCTCCTCGCCGGGCCGGCCTCCGATCCTGACCCATCCCGCCGCGCAGGTCACCGGTTGGAATCATCGGGATTCTTGGGGAGTGGGACGTCCGCGGTTGCCGTGCGGCCGAGACGCGCACCGCCGCCGCTCGCCCGCGGCGCGGATATCCGGCCCGCCCGGGTACCAGGAGCACCGGGACGATCGGCGGGGGTTTCGATCGCGGTGCGTGTAACGGGTGAATGCGACGGGTGCCGTCGGTGATTGTGGACAGATGACCTCCATCGCTTCCCCTCCAGCGACCGATGCCGATCTCGACGCGGTGTTCGCGCCGATCTACGCCGATATCGCGACGGGCGCGGTCGAACGCGAGATCGACCGCCGGCTCGCCCACGACGAAGTCCGCCGCCTGCGGGAGGCGCGTTTCGGTGCGCTGCGGGTCCCGGTGGAGAACGGGGGATTCGGGGCGAGTGTGCGGCAGCTGTTCCGGCAGCTGATCGAACTGGCCGCCGCCGAATCCAATCTGCCGCAGGCGCTGCGGGTGCATTTCGTCTTCGTGGAGGACCAGCTGCTGGCCGAGGCCGGTGCGGGCCGGGAGCGCTGGCTGCGGGCGCTGTCGGAGGGCACATTGATCGGTAACGCGATCACCGAGCCGGGGGTGGGCGCGGTGGACCGGTACGCCACGCGGCTCACCCGGGCGGGGGACGGGTGGGTGCTCAACGGCACCAAGTACTACAGCACCGGATCGCTGTACGCCGATCACATCCTGGTCGCCGCGGATCGCGACGGTGAGCGGGTAGGTCTGCTGGTGGCCGCCGACGCCGAGGGGGTGCGTCAGCACGACGACTGGGACGGTTTCGGGCAGCGGCTCACGGCCAGCGGGACCACCGAGTTCACCGAGGTCGCGGTGGCCGAGGAGCAGATCCTGGGCCCGGGTTACGGGGTCGCCGGGCCGACGTATTCGACCGCCTATCTCCAGCTGGTCCAGCTGGCGGTGCTGGCGGGGATCGCGCAGCGCGCCGAGCGCGACACCCGGGAATGGGTGGCGCGGCGCCGTCGCGGTTACACCCATTCCGCCGCCGATCTGCCTCGCCACGATCCGCTGGTGCAGCAGGTGATCGGCCGATTGTCGGCCGCCGCGTTCAGTGCGCGGGCGAATGTGCTGGCGGTCGCCGATCTGCTCGACGAGGTGCTGGCCGCGGGCGCGCGGGACGAGAGTGCGCTGGTGGCGCTCGAGTTGGCGTCTGCTCAGGCCCAGCTGGCGGTGATCGATACCGTCCTGCCCGCCACCAGCGAATTGTTCGAGGTGGGTGGGGCTTCCCTCACCGCCGAAGGGCTGCGGCTGGACCGGCATTGGCGTAACGCCCGCACCATTTCGGTGCACAACCCGGCGATCCAGAAGGCCCGCGCTGTCGGCGATCATCTGCTCAACGGCACCGAACTCCCGTTCGCCTGGAGCGCGGGCGAGCGCGCGGCGGCGCAGGAGCCGGCGAAATGACCCGGCGGATCCGGTTCAACGCGTTCGATATGAACTGCGTCGCGCACCAGTCCCCGGGACTGTGGCGACATCCCGACGACCAGTCGCATCGGTACAAGGAGATCGGCTACTGGACCGAGCTGGCCCGGCTCCTGGAACGCGGCCGGTTCGACGGGCTGTTCATCGCCGATGTGCTCGGTACCTACGACGTCTACGGCGGTGACGACCGCGCGGCGCTGCGGCAGGGCGCGCAGATCCCGGTGGCCGATCCGTTGCTGCTGGTATCGGCCATGGCGGCGGTGACCGGGCACCTCGGTTTCGGGATCACCACCGGCACCGGTTTCGAGCATCCGTATCCGTTCGCGCGGCGGTTGTCCACCCTCGACCACCTCACCGGCGGCCGGGTCGGCTGGAATGTGGTCACCGGGTATCTGCCGTCGGCGGCCCGGAATTTTGGGGCCGCCGATCAGCTGGACCACGACGACCGCTACGACCAGGCCGACGAGTATCTCGAGGTGCTGTACAAGCTGTGGGAGGGATCCTGGGAGGACGACGCGGTCGTGCGCGACCCGCAGCGCAATATCTATGTGGACCCGGCGAAGGTGCACCATATCGGCCACGCCGGTGAGCATTTCACGGTGCCGGGTGTGCATCTGTCCGAGCCGTCACCGCAGCGGACGCCGGTGATCTACCAGGCGGGGGCCTCACCGCGCGGGGTGCGGTTCGCCGCCGAGAACGCCGAGGCGATTTTCGTGGCCGCGCCGTCGAAGCGGGTGCTGGCGCAGACGGTGACGAATATCCGGGACGCGCTCGAGGCCGCCGGACGGGACCGTTACGCCGCCCGGATCTACGCGCTGGCCACCATCGTCGCCGATGCCACCGACGCGGCGGCGCGCGCCAAACACGAGGACTACCTGTCCTACGCCAGCGTCGAGGGCGGACTGGTGTTCATGTCGGGCTGGATGGGTATCGACCTGTCCCGCTACGACCTCGACGATCCGATCGGTGCGGTGCAGAGCAACGCCATCCGGTCGGCCGTGGCGGCCTTCCAGGAATTCGACGACGACGGCCGGGAGTGGACGGTCCGCGATATCGCCCGGTGGGCCGGGATCGGCGGGATGGGGCCGGTGTTCGTCGGGTCCGGGGAGACGGTGGCCGACCGGTTGCAGGAATGGGCCGGGGAAACCGATGTGGACGGGTTCAACCTGGCCTACGCGATCACACCGGGGACCTTCGAAGATATTGTCGAACATGTGATTCCGGTCCTCACGGAACGTGGTGCCTATCCGGGCGAGTACGTGCCGGGGACGCTGCGCAACGCGCTGTTCGGCCGGGGCGACCGGTTGCCCGCCGAACATCGAGGTGCGCGGTACCGGCTGGGTGGTCCCGGGTCCACGGCGCTGCCGGACGAGGTCGCGCGGGGGTCGCAACTGGTGCCCTGACGCCGACGAGCACGGGCGGAGCCGGGTCGCCGCCGGCACGAACCGGCCGCCCGGGATGTGGAGGTTGCCCGGTATCCGAGATACGGCGGGAACGCGCCGGTCAGGGTGGCGTCAGCGAATTCACGAACACCTCGGCGACCGCCTCCAGCCCGCCGCGGTCGATCTCGTCGAACCGTGACGGCTGCGGGCTGTCCAGATCGAGGACTCCGATCAGGGTGCCGTCGTGAACCAGCGGCACCACGATCTCGGAGCGGGAATCGGCATCGCAGGCGATATGGCCCGGAAAGGCGTGCACATCGGCGACCAGCTGGGTCTGCCGGGACGCGGCGGCGGTGCCGCACACCCCGGACCCCAGCGCGATCCGCACACAGGCCGGTTTGCCCTGGAACGGGCCGACTACCAGTTCGTGCCCGTCGAAGAAATAGAAGCCGGCCCAGTTCACCCCGGGCAGTGAGTGGAACACCAGCGCGCTCAGGTTGGCGGCATTGGCGATCCGGTCGGTCTCGCCGGTCACCAGCGCCGCGGCCTGCGTGGTGAGTTCGCGATAGCCCTCGGCGCGGTCGCCGGAGAGCGGAACGAGGTCGAAGGACATGACCGGATCGTAGGACGGGCCCCGGCCAGTCCGCTGGGCCCGGGCCAGGCGCTGCCCAAAAAACGCGCGGTCCAGTACTTTTCGTCTATCAACTCGCGGTGAGTGTAATAGTGCACGGCACCGGCGGTGACCGAGACCATAGCGCCATGACATCCCAGACCACTTCCCCTCGTAAGGCAGCTGTCGTCGGTGCGGGACAGACCGGCGTCACCGCGGCGCTCGGCCTGCTCGACGCCGGTTTCGACGTCACCCTCTACAGCGAACGCGATCAGCGCGAACTGCGCGACGCGGTGCCGGCCACCGGTACCGCGCTGATCTTCGGTGAAGCCCAGGACGCCGAAGCGAAACTCGGCCTGCCCACCTACCGCGACCGCGCCCCGCTGCACACCGGTCTCACCGTCCGGGTCGCCGGTGGCGGTGCGGAACTGATCGCCTTCGACGGCGCGTTCCACGGTTTCGTCGGGCTCGCGGTCGACACCCGGCTCAAGGCCGATGAGCGTCTCACCGTATTCCGTGAGCGCGGCGGGCGTTTCGTCGTCGACACCGTCACCCCGGAACGGCTCGACCCGATCGCCGCCGAGAACGATCTGACGCTGGTCGCCACCGGGCGCGGCGGGCTGTCGCAGCTGTTCGAGATCGACACCGCCCGCACCGTGTACGACGCGCCGCAGCGCACCCTGCTCACCGTGACGGTCACCGGGCTCCCGCACGACGAGTCGGTGTTCGCGCATCGCAGCCCGGCCGGTGGCGGCCGCAGCCTGTTCTCCATCGTCGCCGAACAGGGCGAGGCGTGGTGGGGTCCCTATCTGCACAAGGACGTGGGTCCGAGCTGGGCGTTCCTGGGCTGGGCGCGGCCGGGCAGCGATTGGGAGAAGCGGTTCCAGGCCGCCGACTCGGCGGAATCGGCGCACCGCATCGTGACCGATCTGTACCGGGACTACCTGGACTGGGATCTGCCCGAAGTGCTTGCCACGAAGGTGATCCCGGAGGATCCGCACTCCTGGCTGAAGGGCGCGGTCCGCCCGCTGTTCCGCCGCGGGGTCGGGCATACCAGTGGTGGGCATGTGGTGGCGGCGCTGGGCGATACCGCCGTGGCCTACGACCCGATCGCGGGCCAGGGCGCGCAGAGCGGCCTCATCCAGGCGCAGCGGCTGGTCGCGGCGGCCGCCGCGCACGACGGGGCGTTCGACGACGCCTGGATCACCGAACAGTACGAAGCGTTCCTGTCCTTCCGCGCCGAGGATGCCGCCAAGGTCACCCGGCTGTTCCTCAGCGATCCCGACTTCGCCGAGGTCGGCGGCGAGTTCTTCAGCGCGGCGGCGGCCGATCCGCGGTTCGCCTCGGCGCTGGTGAGCACCCTGCACCAACCGCAGGCGGCGCATTCGGTGAACTCGGTGGAAGACGCGCACAACCTCATCGCCCAGGTCACAGGGGAGGACGCGGCCACCGTGCTGGGCCGTTTCCAGCCGGCGGGACGGTTCAGCCGGTCGGAATACAAGGGTCACGTGGCGTCCGAGGCCTGACGTAAAACAGCGGGCACCCGGTACACCGAACTGCGCCCGTTGTGTATCGGGTGCCCACCCGGCGCCCTCGGCCGAGCGGGCCGTGGCCCCGGACGTCGACCGGCGTCGCCGCGTCCGGCGGCTCCGGTGCGACGGCGGCAGTGCCGTTCGGCCCGATCGGTTGTCTGCGCCGGATCCGGGGTCTTGCACCGCCGCCGAGGCGTTCCTCGACACGATCGGCTCGGCCAACACCGAGCAGGCCCTTCCGGGATGTGATCCGGCAGATTCAAACCCTCGTATCCCCTCCACCCCACTGGTGAACTGTGGGCGCGCCGGACCCGCGCCTGCCGCGTCCGGCTTCCAGACGACCCCACGCCCACGGCCGGCAGCGGGAGCAGCGAGGATGCGATACCTCCGCCGACGCTTCGGCCGCCACGGACCGCGCGTACCAGCTTCAGGGAGGCTCCATGAGTACCGAGAACATCACCGACGAGATCCGGTTCGCGTACTGGGTGCCCAATGTCAGCGGCGGGCTGGTCACCAGTGAGATCGAACAGCGCACCGGCTGGGATTTCGAGTACAACAAGAAGCTCGCCCAGACCGCCGAGCGCAACGGGTTCGACTACGCCCTTTCCCAGGTGCGCTACACCGCGTCCTACGGCGCCGAGTTCCAGCACGAGTCGACCTCGTTCAGCCTGGCGCTGCTGGGCGCCACCGAACGGCTGAAGGTGATCGCGGCGGTGCATCCCGGCCTGTGGCATCCGGCGGTGCTCGCGAAATTCGGCGCCACCGCCGACCATCTGTCGGGCGGGCGGTTCGCGATCAATGTGGTGTCGGGCTGGTTCGCGGGGGAGTTCACCGCATTGGGCGAACCGTGGCTCGAGCACGACGAGCGGTACCGGCGCAGCGCGGAATTCCTCGAGGTGATCCGCAAGATCTGGACCGAGGACGACGTGAACTACGGCGGCGACTTCTACCGGATCCGCGATTTCACCCTCAAGCCGAAACCCCTGAACACCCCCGAGCGGCCGAATCCGGAACTCTTCCAGGGCGGTAACTCCAGCGCGGCCCGGCGCAACGGCGGCCGCCACGCCGACTGGTACTTCTCCAACGGTAAAGATTTCGACGGTGTCACCGAACAGCTCGACGATCTGCGCGCCGTGGCCCGGGCCCACGACCGGGAAGTGAAATTCGGGCTCAACGGCTTCATCATCGCCCGCGACACGGAGCGGGAGGCGCGGGAGACGCTGCGCGAGATCATCGCCAAGGCGAACAAGCCCGCTGTGGAGGGCTTCCGGGACGCGGTCCAGCAGGCGGGCGCGTCCACCAGCGACGGTAAGGGTATGTGGGCGGATTCCAGCTTCGAGGATCTGGTCCAGTACAACGACGGTTTCCGGACCAAGTTGATCGGCACCCCCGAACAGGTCGCCGAACGTATCGTCGCCTATCGCGAACTGGGGGTCGACCTGATCCTCGGCGGCTTCCTGCACTTCCAGGAGGAGATCGAGTACTTCGGCGCCAAGGTGCTGCCGCTGGTGCGCGAACTGGAGGCCGCGCGACGTCCCGCCGCCGCGGCGAGCCGGTGACCGCCGTCGGCGCCTCCCGGATCACCTCCGCGGACCAGGCCCGCACGGCCGCCGCGCGGCTCGCGGCCGAGTTCGCGGGTGGGGCGGCCCGCCGCGACGCCGAACGGGAGCTGCCGTTCGCCGAGATCGGGCAGCTCACCGCGAGCGGGCTGCTCGCCGTGACCGTCCCCGCCGAACTCGGCGGCGCGGATCTGCCGCCCAGCGCGGTCGCCGAGATCGTGCGGCTGCTGGCGGTGGCCGACCCGAATATCGCGCAGATCCCGCACAGCCATTTCGTCTACGTCAACCTGCTGAAACTGGCCGGATCCGACCAGCAGCGGAGCCGGTATCTGACGGCGGTGCTCGACGGCGCGCAGATCGCCAACGCGCAGTCCGAGCGGGGCGGCGCCACCGTCGCCGAGATCGCCACCACCGTCGCGCCGATCGAGGCCGCGCAGCGGTTCCGGATCGACGGCACCAAGTACTACTGCACGGGGTCGCTGTTCGCGGACACCCTCGCCGTGCTCACCCGGCTCGACGACCCCGAGGGGCGTTCCGGTCTGCCGCCCGGGCAGTACGTAGCGTTCCTGCCCGCGAACGCGCCCGGGGTCCGGATCGTCGACGACTGGAACGGACTCGGGCAGCGCACAACCGGCAGCGGCACGGTCGTATTCGAAGGGGTCGCGGTGGAGCGCGATCAGCTGGTGCCCCGGACCGCGGCCGTCGACGCCCCGACCGCCTACGGCGCGTCCGCGCAGCTGCTGCACGCCGCGATCGATGCCGGGATCGCACGCGGCGCCCTCACCGCGGCCACCGAGTTCGTGCGCGACAAGAGCCGGCCCTGGTTCGAGGCGGGGGTGTCGCGGGCGATCGACGACCCGCTGGTGATCCAGCGGTTCGGGGAACTCGCGGTGACCCTCGCCGCCGCCGAGTCCACCCTGACCACCGCCGGTGCCGCCGTGGACGCGGCGGTGCACGACTCCGATCTGGTGGGTGACGCGTCGATCGCGGTCGCCACCGCGAAAGTTCTCGCCGACCGGGCCGCCAACGAGATATCCGGCGCGCTGTTCGAGGTGAGCGGAACGCGCAGCGCGGCAGCGGATCTCAATCTCGCCCATTTCTGGCGTAATGCCCGCACCCATACCCTGCACGATCCGGTCCGCTGGAAGTACCAGCACATCGGCCGCACCGTGTTGCACGGGACGCCGCCGCCCCTGAACGGGGTGATCTGAGGGTCCGCCCACATCGGGTTCCGGGAGCCGATACCGCGGTACCGCCGCGGGATCGCGGGAGTTACGTCGCGACCGAACCCGAATGCAGATCGGTGACGACCGCGGGCACGATATCGACCAGCTCGGGAACGAACTCGCCGCTGACCGGGCTGATATTGCAGACCGTGGCGACCAGGTAGACCCCGCGCGGGATATCGGTGAACGAACCGGTGACCCGACCGGCCGAGGCGAATTGGATCTGCGGCCCGGCGGCAACGGTGCCGTCGGCGATCAGGCGCTGCAGCAGCGCGAACGCGTCGGGGGTGCGGCCGGACAGTGAATCGACGGCGGCGGGGGTGAGCGCGGGCGCCGCGGCCAGGGTGTCCACCAGGACGGTGGTGCATTCGCCCGGGATGACCGGGAAGTTGTTGCGCCGGTTGGGGATATCGGACACCGTGTATTCGATGGTGGTACCCGAGACACCTGCCGAGAGGGAGATCGCCGGCCGCACATCCTGGCCGGCGGCCGCCGCCGGGAAGAGCGCGGCCAGGACGGCCAGCATGAGCGCGGCGAAGGTCGCGCCGAGGCCGAGACGGAGAACGGACCGATCCATCGATCTCTCCTGTTCGTCAGGTTGGGGTCACGCTAGCAGGAAAAAGCAGGTCAGCGTGGTATTCGCGCGGGTGTGCCGAGCAATCACGGCGCCCTCCTCAAAAAGGACTTCCGCGCCATCGCCGACGCCGTCCGCGAGACGGTGGTGGCCGGAGAGCGCGGTCAGGAGAGGCGTTCGAACACCGCCGCCAGACCCTGACCACCGCCGATGCACATGGTCTCCAGGCCGTAGCGGCCTTCGCGGCGGTCGAGTTCGCGCAGCAGGGTGGCGAGGATACGGGCGCCGGTGGCGCCGACCGGGTGCCCCAGCGAGATACCGGAACCGTTGGGGTTGAGCCGTTCGTCGCCGGGTTCGATCTTCCAGTTGCGCAGCACGGCCAGGGTCTGGGCGGCGAAGGCCTCGTTGAGCTCGATGACCGACATATCGTCTAGGGTCAGGTCCAGCCGGGCCAGCGCCTTCTCGGTGGCGGGGACCGGGCCGATGCCCATGGTGCGCGGGGGCACCCCGGCCACCGCCCAGGACGCGAGCCGCGCCAGCGGCCGCAGGCCCAGGGCACGCGCCTTTTCCGGGGTGGTGACGATACAGAGCGCGGCGCCGTCGTTCTGGCCGCTGGCGTTACCGGCGGTGACGGTGGCGCCGGGGTCCACACGGCCGCGGATCGGCCGGAGTTTCGCGAGCGTTTCGACGGTGGTATCGGCCCGGGGGTGCTCGTCGGTGTCCACCAGCACGGGGTCCGATTTCCGCTGCGGCACCCGGACTCCGACGATCTCGTCGGCGAATCGGCCCGCCCGCTGGGCGGCCACCGCGCGCTGATGCGACTGCACCGCCAGCTCGTCCTGCTCGGTGCGATCGATGGAGTACTCGGCGCGCAGGTTCTCCGCGGTTTCGATCATGCCGCCGGGGACCGGGAAGTTCTGACCGCCGGCATTGACCCGGGCGCGGGCCAGCCGGTCGTTCAGGGCCACCCCCTCGCCTTGCACGCCCCAGCGCATACCGGTGGCATAGAACTCGGCCCGGCTCATGGATTCCGTCCCGCCCGCCAGCACCAGATCGCTGCCGCCGGTGGACACCTGCATACAGGCCTGTAGCACCGCCTGCAGACCCGACCCGCAGCGCCGGTCCACCTGCAGACCCGGAACCTCCACACCGAGACCGGCGTCCAGGGCGGCCACCCGGCCGATCGCGGGCGCCTCGCCGTTGGGGGAGGCCTGCCCGAGGATCACATCGTCGATCTGTTCGGCGGCCAGGCCGGTGCGGGCGAGGAGTTCGGTGATCAGGGTGGCGGCCAGGGTTTCCGGCGCGATATCGGAGAACACTCCGCCGAACCGGCCCACCGGGGTGCGCAGTGGTTCACAGATGACGGCGTCGTACATGGAGATTCCTTCGCGGAGCGGGATTTTCAGGAGCGGTTCTGGACCCGGGACAGGTCGGTGCCGATGGCGGTGGCGGTGGTCAGCAGCGGTGGGAGCAGGTCGGCGCGCACCGTATCGGCCGTATAGCGGGCGGCGTGGGTGGAGATGTTCACCGCCGCGCAGACGGCGCCGGTGTGGTCGCGGATCGGCGCGGCCATGGACCGCAGCCCTTCCTCGAGTTCCTGGTCCACCAGGCAGTACCCCGCCACGCGGGTGCGGGCCACCTCGTCCCGGAGGGCGTCGGTGGTGAGGACCGTGCGATCGGTGAGCGGGGTCAGCGTGACCTTGGCCAGATACTCCTCGAACGCGGGCTCGGACAGGCCCGCGAGCAGTACCCGGCCCATCGAGGTGCCGTAGGCGGGGAAGCGGGTGCCGAGGGTGATCGATACGGTCATGATCCGGCTGACCGGGACCCGTGCCACATAGACGATGTCCTCGCCGTCGAGGATCGAGACCGAGGTCGACTCGTGCACCTGGTTGGCCAGCGCCTCCAGATGCGGGCCCGCGACCTCGGGCAGGCTCAGACTGGACAGATAGCTGTAGCCCAGTTCCAGGACCCGCGGGGTGAGCCGGAACTGCGAACCGTCGGTGCGGACGTACCCGAGTTCGACGAGGGTCAGCAGGAATCGGCGGGCGGTGGCCCGGGTCAGTCCGGTGGCCTTGGCGACCTCGCTGAGCGTGCGGCGCGGATTCTCGGCGTCGAAGGACCGGATGACGGCCAGGCCCCGGCCCAGGGACTGTACGTAATCCGGGGAGGGTTCGGTCATGATGATTCCTCTGCGTCCGTGGAGCCGGTCGCGGGCCGGTCGGACGGCCCGGCCCCGACCCCCTCGGCGAGCGCGTCCCGGCCGAGTCCGAAGGCGAGGTTACTGTTCGGCACGCCCGCGTAGACGGCGGTGTGCAGGAACACCTCGGCCAGTTCGGCGGGCGCCACCCCGGCCCGCAACGCGGCGCGGATATGCATATCCAGCTCGTGGGTGTTGCCGACGGCGGTCAGGATCGCGAGGGTCAGCAGCCGGCGGGTGTGGTGGTCCAGCCCCGGCCGGGTCCAGACATCGCCCCAGGCGGTGCGGGTGATGAAATCCTGGAACGGTTCGGTGAACGCGGTGGTGGCGGCCACGGCCCGGTCCACATGGGCGTCGCCGAGCACCGCGCGGCGAACCCGCATGCCCTGATCGAACGCGGCGGACCGCTCGCGGTGCCCGGCCAGATGTGCGGCGAGCAGGGCCGAAACCCGCCCGGCCTGTTCGATATTGGCAAGATGCGCGGCCGGGTCCAGTACGTGCAGCACCGAATTCGCGATCCCGTCGGCGAGGACACGCATATCGCCGGGGGTGGTGGCCGGGTCCTGCGCACCGGCGATCACCAGGGTGGGCGCGGTGATCCGGGCCAGGTCGGCGCGCCCGTCGAACTGCGCGAGTGCGGTGCAGCAGGCGGCGTAGCCCGCGTCCGGGGTGGCCGAGACCATCGCTTTGCTGCGGGCGACCAGGCCGGGATCGCGATCGATGAGCGGGGCGGTGAACCAGCGGCCGACCACCGCGTCGGCGAGCGCGGCCGTACCGTCGGATCGGACCGCCTCGGCGCGGTCGAGCCAGGCCTGCGCGGTGCCGAATTTCGCGGCCGTGCACAGCAGGGTGAGCGTGCGCACCCGCAGCGGCGCGTGCGCCGCGATCCATTGCGCCACCGCGCCGCCGAGCGACAGCCCTACCAGGTGGACCCGCTCGCGGCCCAGCCGGTCCAGCAGGGCCAGCACATCGGCGGCGAGGTCGGCGATCGTGCAGGCTCCGTCGGCGGCCGGGGAATCGCCGTGACCGCGCAGGTCGACGGCGAGTACCTCGTACTCCCCGGACAGCGCGGCGACCTGCGGATCCCACATGGACCGGTCCGAACCCAGCGAGCCGAGCAGGACCACGGTGGGGGCATCGCCGCCGGGTCCGGTCGCCCGGTAGGCCAGACCGGTCTCCGGTCGTGCCGTATCCGCCGCGGTGGTACTCATGCCATCTGCTCCGTTTCTCTCACCGGTGTTTCGTGCGTGGTGCGGCGTGCCCGGTCCGGGCGCGCCCCGGTCCCGGGGTCACCGGTCACGGTCGGTCCGTGGTGTCGTGCGTTGTTCGAGGGTCGCCGGGCGTATCCGTTGCGGTGGGGACACCGGTGTCGCGGGTGGTCAGGACGCGGTCGACCAGATCGGTCGCGTGACCGAGATAGGTTGCGGGATCGAGGAGTTCGCGGACCCGATCGGCCCCCAGTACGTCGACGATCGCGGGATCGGTGGTGAGGGCCGGGGGATCCGCGGTCGCGGCGGCGGTGACTATCTCGCGCGCCCGGTCGGTGTGCTCGGACAGCGCGGCGGTTAGGCGTTCGGCCAGCAGCAGTCCCCCGGTGATCTCGAGGTTGCGCGCCATCGCGCCGGGGTGGACGTGCAGCCCGGTCAGGCTCTGCGCCAGCCGGTGGGCGGCGCCCCCGGTCAGGCGCAGCAGATCGGTGACGGTTTCCCATTCCGCGTGCCACGCCCCCGCCGCGCGCTGGAATTCGTGGTCCATCGAGGCGAGCGCGTCCGCGACCAGACCGGGAACCCGCCGCGCGGCGGCCCGCGCGGTGATCGCGGCGACCGGATTGCGTTTATGGGGCATCGCCGACGAGCCGCCGGGGGAGGCCTCGCTCACCTCCCCGACCTCGGTCGCCGACAGCGCGACGAGATCCGTCGCGATCTTGGCGACCGCGCCGGCGGCGACACCGAGTGCCGTGCACAGTTCGGCTATCGGGGTCCGGTCGGTGTGCCACGGGACCCGCTGGTGCGCCAGGCCGAGTTCGGCGGCCAACGCGTCGGCCACCTCGAGTCCGTGCGGATACAGCGCCGCGAGAGTGCCCGCGGCCCCGCCGAATTGCACGGGGAGTTCGGCCAGCACCGAGATCAGCGCCCCGGCGGACCGGTCCAGCGCCGCGCACCAGCCGGCCGCGAGGGCGCCGAAGGTGGTCGGCAATGCCTGCTGACCCAGGGTGCGCGCGGCCATCGGGGTGTCGCGGTGGGTGCGGGCGAGTCCGGCCGCGGCGTCCGCGGCGGCGCCCAGATCCGCGACGATCAGTTTTCCGGCGCGCTGTACGAGCAGGAGTAGCGCATTGTCGAGAATGTCCTGACTGGTCGCGCCCCGGTGTACCGCGGCGGCGGGGACGCCGCGGTCCGCGCAGGCCGCGCGCAGTTTCCCGACCAGCGGGATCACCGGATTGCCGCCCGCGACGGCCGCCTCACCCAGTGCCGCCGGGTCGAGGGCGGCGGCCACCGCCGGACCGGCCGCGTCGATGGCGGCGGCGTGGTCGCGGTCGACTACACCGGCTACGGCCTGCGCGCGGGCCAGCGCGCATTCCACCTCGACCAGTGCGGTGATCCAGGCGCGATCGGAGAGGACGGCGCCGAGCCCGGCCGCTCCGAACAGCGGGTCGAACAGTTCTCCACGCGCCACGGTGCGATTCCTCCTAGAAGTAGAAGAACGGGGTTTCGGCGCCCTCCGGGTCGGCGTCCTGGAGCACGATGCCGAGGTGGTAGCCGTCGTCGGTGGTGGTGGCGATCACCTTGTGCCGCTGGGATTCCGGCAGCGCGCGCAGCACCGGGTCGGCGGCGTTGGCGGCCGCTTCGTCGGGGAAGTAGAGCCGGGTGATCGCCCGGTTGAGCATGCCGCGCGCGAAGATCGAGAGGTTCAGATGCGGCGCCTGGGTACCCGCGTCACCGGCCGGTACGGCCCCGGGTTTGACGGTGGTGAACCGGGCGGTGCCGGTGGCGTCGGCGGGGCAGCGGCCGAACCCGCGGAACGCGCTGTCGGTCTGCGGGCGCGGGTCGTCGGGATGTTCGAACACTCCGTCCCGGTTGGCCTGCCAGACCTCCACCAGCGCATCCGCGACCGGGTTGCGGTCGCCGTCGGTAACCGTGACGGAGATCGTGAGCGATCCGGTGGTCCCGGGGGTCACGATTTCCGGTCCGTCCGGCCAGGGCAGTCCGATATGGAGGAACGGCCCGACGGTCTGCGACGGTGTCGGTCCGAAATCGACGGTGCTGAAATCCCCCGGCGTCACCGGGTAGCGGGGGGCGAATACGGCGTCATTCATCGTGGTCGTCCTCCTCGAACGGCGTCGCGTCACGACCCCGCAGCACGATGTCGAAACGGTAGCCGAGCGCCCAGTTGCCGCGGGTGGCCGAATAGTCGAACACGCTGATCATGCGCTGGCGGGCGCCCTCGGGAACCGAGTTGTAGATCGGATCCTGGAAGAACATCGGATCGTCGGGAAAGTACATCTGGGTGACCAGGCGCTGGGTGAAGGCGCGCCCGAACAGCGAGAAATGGATATGCGCGGGCCGCCACGCGTTGTGGTGGTTACCCCACGGGTAGATGCCGGGTTTGATGGTGGTGAAGGAGTACTGCCCGTCGCTGTCGGTGAGCGTCCGTCCGACCCCCTCGAAATACGGGTCGAGCGGGGCGGGCCACCGGTCGCCCTGATGCCGGTAGCGGCCGGCGGCGTTGGCCTGCCAGATCTCGACGAGGGTGTGGGGCACCGGTGTGTGATCGCTGTCGAGGACCCGGCCGTGGACGATGATCCGCTGACCTGACGCCTCGCCGCCGCGGGCGAGGGTCAGATCCGCGTCCGCGGCGGTGACCCGGCCTTCGCCGAGCGCCGGTCCGGTCAGCTCGCCGAGCCGCTGCGGTAGCAGTACCAGCGGTTGTTTCGGGTGCCGCAGGGCGGTGGTGCGGTAGTCGGCGAAGTCGAGCGGAGCTTCCTCGTTCTTGTCGATACCGCGGTACGGCGGTGGCAGTTGGAGCATGCGCGACGACCTCATGTTCGTTATGTGGACATAGTTTCGGTATGCGAACAGCATAGGACGCCGAGCTGTGGGTGCCAAGCATCCGGGAAGGATTTGTTCGCTATGCGGACGCTGGTTCACAATCCGCACGAGGGAGGTTACAGTGGTCCGCGTGATGGACAAAGTCATTCCCACGGCCGCCGGCGCGGTCGCCGATATTCCCGCCGGGTCGTCGCTGGCCGTCGGCGGGTTCGGGCTGGTCGGCGTCCCCGAAGTGCTGATCAACGCGCTACTGGACCAGGGCGCCGGCGATCTGGAAGTGGTGAGCAACAACTGCGGTACCGCCGGGTTCGGGCTCGGTGTGCTGCTCGCGGCGCACCGCATCCGCCGCACCGTCAGTTCCTATGTCGGCGCCAACGAGGAGTTCGCCCGGCAGTACCTTTCCGGCGAACTGGAGGTCGAACTGACCCCGCAGGGCACCCTCGCCGAACGGATGCGCGCCGGTGGCGCCGGCATCCCGGCGTTCTTCACCCCGGCGGGCGTCGGCACCCAGGTCGCCGCGGGCGGTCTGCCGCTGCGCTACGACGGTTCCGGCGGTATCGCGGTCGCGAGCCCGCCCAAGGAGACCCGGGAATTCGACGGCGTCACCTACGTCATGGAACGCGGCATCGTCACCGATTACGCGCTGGTCCACGCCTGGAAGGGCGACCGGCACGGCAATCTCGTGTATCGCGCGAGCGCCCGCAACTTCAACCCGCCCGCCGCCGCGGCGGGCCGGATCACCATCGCCCAGGTCGAACACCTCGTGGAACCCGGCGAACTGGATCCCGACGAGGTGCACACCCCCGGTATTCAGGTCCAGCGCGTGGTGCACGTGGGCAAGGTCGAGGTCGGAATCGAGAACAGGACGGTGCGCGCATGACGCTGACCCGCGAACAGATGGCGGCCCGGGTGGCCGCGGAACTCGAGGACGGGCAGTACGTCAACCTCGGTATCGGGATGCCCACGCTGGTACCCAACTATCTGCCGGGTGACATCGACGTCGTCCTGCATTCGGAGAACGGTGTCCTCGGTGTCGGCCCGTACCCCACCGAGGAGGAGCTCGATCCCGAGCTCATCAACGCGGGCAAGGAGACCATCACCGTGCTGCCCGGCGCCTCGTACTTCGACTCCGCGCAGTCGTTCGGCATGATCCGCGGCGGCCAGGTCGATGTGGCCGTACTGGGCGCCATGCAGGTCAGCGCGTGCGGTGATCTGGCGAACTGGATGATCCCGGGCAAGATGGTCAAGGGGATGGGCGGCGCCATGGATCTGGTGCACGGTGCCCGCCGGGTGATCGTGATGATGGACCACGTCTCGCGCGGCGGGGAACCGAAGATCGTCGCGGAATGCTCGTTGCCGTTGACCGGTATGGGCTGTGTGGATCGCGTCATCACCGATATGGCCGTCCTCGATATCACCGAGACCGGTCTGCTCCTGGTGGAAACCGCGCCGGGTGTGACCGTCGAGGAGGTGCGGGCCGCCACCGGCGCCGAGATCCAGGTCGCCGCCGGGCTACTGGAGCGGGTGAGTTGAAATGCCCGCGGCGGAACGGGACCGGACCCTGTTACAGGGCCGGAAGTTTCGCCATCGCCGTCCGGATCACATCCAGGAACCAGCGCTGCGGCGCCCCCTCCGGGGTGTGGCGGGTGTAGGCCGCGACCTCCACCGGGTCGATCGGCCACGGCAGCCGGAAGATCCGCACGGAATGGGTGCGGCCCAGAGCCCGGGCTACCCGCTCGGGCACGATCGCGACCAATTCGCTGTCCTGCACCACATACGGCAGCGTCGCGAACCTGGTGACCCGCACCGCGATCCGGTCCTCGAGCCGATGTTCGGTCAATGCGGCGCGGGGGCCGGGATGCCCCGTACCGCCTTCCACCACCACGTGCCGTTCCTGTTCGAGCGCGGCCTGGTCCGGGGTATCGGACCGGATCCGGGGGTGATCGGCCGCGACCATCCCCACGTACCCCTCGGTGAACAGCGGTGTGCGGCGCAGGCGTGGCGAATCGAGAACCGGGCTGGCGATCACGGCATCCAGTTCGCCGCGCGTCAGCTGATCGGTCGCGGTGTCCAGGTCGAACGCCCGCACCCGCAGTCCGGCCCGCGGCGCCTGCTCCGCGAGTTCGGCCAGGACCAGCGGCAACACCGTCACCTCGCCGAGGTCGGAGAGGCCGAGGGTGAACCGGGTCGGGCGGCCGGGGTCGAATTCGCCGGTCGCGCCGAGCGTTTCGGTGACCTTGGCGAGCGCGGTGCGCAATGGCGGGTACAGCCGTTCGGACTCCGAGGTCGCGGTGAGCCCGCCGGGGCCGCGGACGAAGAGTTCGTCGTCGAGGCGCCTGCGCAATTTGCCGAGTCCGTAGCTGACGGTCGGCTGGGTGACGCCGAGCAGATCGGCTGCCGCGGTGACGCTGCGCGTCTCGTAGAGCAGGACGAATGTGCGCACCAGGTTGAGATCGAAATCGGATGCCATAGATCCTCTCTATTCAACTTCGGAAAAACATCTATTGGATTTCTGATGGACGCGAGCTTAGCGTGAGTGCCATCACAGTTCCGGGTCGGCACGCACGACTCGAAGATCAGAAATGAATTCCCCCATGAACAAACTGCTGTCGTGGCCGGCCGCGTTGTGCTGGCTCACCGTGCTCCTCGACGGGTACGACCTCGTCGTGCTCGGCGCGGTCATCCCGACTCTCATCGACGAGAACCACATCGGCTTCACCGCCGCGAGCGCCACCTTCGCCGCCACCATCTCCCTGGTCGGCGTCGCGATCGGCGCGGCGGGAGTGGGACCGCTGGCCGACCGCTACGGCCGCCGCCGGGTGCTGCTGGCCTCGATCGCGCTGTTCTCCGTATTCACCATCGCGGTGCCCTGGGCCGGATCGGTCGGCGTATTCGGCGCCTTCCGGCTGCTGGCCGGACTGGGACTCGGTGCGTGCATGCCCACGGCACTGACCTTCATGGCCGAACATATGCCGCCCACCCGCCGGGCCTTCGCCAGTACCTTCACCATGACGGGCTACCACGCCGGTGCCGTCCTCGCCTCGCTGCTCGCGCTGTGGCTGGTCCCGGACTGGGAGATCCTGTTCTACGCCGGTGGTGTCGCCGGACTCCTGCTGCTGCCGCTCATGTGGCGCAAACTGCCGGAATCCGACGCCTACCTGCAAGCCCGCGACAAAACCGAGCGGGTCAAGCCCACGGTGGTGCTCCAGCCGCGCTACCTGCGCACCACGCTCGGCGTCTGGGTGGGCTCGTTCATGGGCCTGCTGCTGGTCTACGGCCTGAACACCTGGCTGCCGAAGCTGATGCGCGACGCCGGATACAACATGTCGACCTCGCTGACCCTGCTGCTGGTGCTGAACATCGGCGCCATCATCGGCCTGGTCGTCGCCGGAATCCTCGCCGACCGCCGCGGCACCAAACCGATCATCCTGGTCTGGTTCGCCGCGGCCGCGGTCCTGCTGGCGCTGCTGAGCGTCAAGGTGTCCGGCACGGTCGCCCTCAACGCCCTGGTCCTGGTCACCGGCATCTTCGTCTTCTCCGCGCAGGTCCTCGTCTATGCCTATGTCACCCAGGCATATCCGGCCGAGGTCCGGGCCACCGCGCTCGGTCTGACCGCGGCCGTCGGCCGCCTCGGCGCCATCTTCGGCCCGAGTATCACCGGAGCGCTCATCGTCTCCGGTTCCGCCCACCCCTGGGGCTTCTATTTCTTCGCGGCGGTGGCCGCGCTGGGACTGATCGCACTGGCGACGGTGCCCCGCCTGGCCCGCCACGACGACCCGCCGGCCGAACCCGCCCGCACCGGACGCGACGATCTGAAGGAGTACGCCACATGACCACCACCCGCACCCAGGTAGCCATCGTCGGCGCGGGTCCGGCGGGCCTGCTGCTGTCGCATCTGCTGCACCGCTCCGGGATCGACTCGGTGGTCGTGGATATCCGCGACCGGCACGAGATCGCCACCACGATCCGGGCCGGCATCCTCGAGGCCGGATCCGTGCGGACCCTGGTGGAGTCCGGTGTCTCCGATCGGGTGATGACCGAGGGCGACCGGCACGACGGTGTGGTGTTCCGGTTCGGCGGGGAAAACCACCGCATCGATTTCAAGGACCTGGTCGGCGAATCGGTGTGGCTGTACCCGCAGAACGATGTCTTCGTCGATCTGGCCGCGCGCCGCGAAGCCGACCATGGCGATGTGCGGTACGGGGTCACCGATACGTCGGTGGATATCGCGGCCGAGCGGCCGGTCGTCTCCTTCACCGGAGCCGACGGCCGGCCCGCCCGGGTGGAGGCGGATCTGGTGGTCGGCGCCGACGGGTCGCGGTCGATCTGCCGGAAGACCTTCCCGGCCGGGACCCGCAGCGAATGGTTCCGCGAATATCCGTTCGCGTGGTTCGGTTTCCTCGCCGACGCACCGCCGTCGCATCCGGAACTGATCTACGCGCATTCTGAGCACGGCTTCGCGCTGGTCAGCCAGCGCACGCCCACCGTGCAGCGGATGTATTTCCAGTGCTCGCCCCAGGAGCGTCCCGAGGAATGGGACGACGACCGGATCTGGGCCGAGATGCGCCGCCGGGTGAACGGGAACGGCTTCGAGATCGTGGAAGGTCCGATCAGCGCGAAGATGGTGCTGCCGTTCCGGTCCTTCGTCACCGCGCCGATGCGGTACGGTCGCCTGCTGCTCGCCGGCGATGCCGCGCACACCGTCCCGCCGACCGGCGCGAAAGGCCTCAACCTGGCGCTGGCCGATGTGCGGGTGCTGCACGAGGCGATCATCGATTTCCTCGGCGGTATGGGCGATCCCGCGCTCGACCGCTACACCGAGCGGGCGCTGGACCGGGTGTGGAAGGCCCAGCACTTCTCCTACTGGATGACCACCATGCTGCATTCGGTGGAGGGCGCCTCGCCGTTCGATATCGAACGCCAGCGTGGGGAATTGGCGCTGGTCACCGGCTCCCAGCACGGCGCGGCCTACCTCGCCGAGGCCTACACCGGCTGGCAGCAGGCCGCCTGACCTCGACGTCCGGCACGGATTTCCGCCGATCCGGACATCATCCGGCGGCGCCGCCGCGATACTCGTTCCCGCCACGATTCATGAATCAGGAGTTCTCATGACCACCACGGCCGGACCCTCCACCACCGCATGGCACGGCGCGCTCTTCGACGGCGCCTTCCGCCCCGCCTCGAACCCGCTGCCGGTGCTCTCGCCGGCGACCGGCGCGGTCGTCGATACCGTCGGCGAGGCCGGTGCCGAAGACCTCGACCGGGCAGTGGAATCCGCGCTCGGAGCACAGCGGGCATGGGCCGCGCGCACCTACGACGAGCGGGTGGCGGTGCTGCTGCGGGCCGCGCAGCTGCTGGGCGAGAACCCGGACCGGCTGGCATCATGGCTGGTCGCCGAAGCCGGGTCGGGGCAGGGGAAGGCCGCCTTCGAGGTCGGGCTGGTGACCAGCGAACTCCAGGAGTCGGCGGCACTGGCGTCGCACCCGTACGGCGAGATCCTGCGATCGAGCAGACCGCGATTCTCGGTGGCACGCCGGGTGCCGGTGGGCGTGGTCGGCGTGATCTCACCGTTCAACTTTCCCGGCATCCTCTCGATGCGGTCGGTGGCGCCGGCCCTGGCCCTGGGCAACGCGGTGATCCTCAAACCCGATCCCCGCACGCCGATCTCGGGCGGCCTGGCACTCGCCGAACTCCTGAGCGAAGCGGGTCTGCCCGCCGGTGTCCTGCATGTGCTGCCCGGCGGCGGCGAACTGGGCGCGGCGATGGTGTCGCATCCGCGGATCCCCTGCCTGTCGTTCACCGGGTCGACGGCGGCGGGCCGGCGGATCGCCGCCGAGGCGGGGCCGCTGCTGAAGAAGATCCATCTCGAACTCGGCGGGAACAACGCGCTGCTGGTACTCCCCGACGCCGACGTCGCGGCCGCGGCCTCGGCCGGCGCGTGGGGTTCGTTCCTGCATCAGGGCCAGATCTGCATGACCACCGGGCGGCATCTCGTCCACAGCTCGATCGCCGAGGACTACATCGCGACGCTGGCCGGTAAGGCCCGCGCGCTCGCGGTCGGTGATCCGGCCGACCCCGGCAACGCGCTGGGCCCGATCATCGACGCCGCCCAGCGCGACCGCGTCCACGATCTGGTGACCTCCGCCGCCGCGGCGGGGGCCACCGTGGCCGCCGGTGGCGAGTACACCGACCTCTACTACCGGCCGACGGTGCTCACCGGCCTCACCCCGGACAACCCGGCCTGGACCGAGGAGATCTTCGGCCCGGTGGCGCCGGTGCTCACCTACGACACGCTCGACGAGGCCGTCGATCTGATCAACGACTCCGAATACGGTCTCTCGGTGGGCATTCTGACCGGCGACGCGTTCAGGGCCTTCGAACTGGCCGACCGCATCCATTCCGGCGCCGTCCACGTCAACGATCAGACGGTGGACGACGAGGCGGTCATCCCCTTCGGAGGTATCAAGGCATCGGGGGTGGGCGGCCGGTTCGGCGGTCCCGCCGCCAACCTCGACACCTTCACCGAAACCCAGTGGGTCACGGTGCAATCGGAGATCGCCCGCTACCCGTTCTGAGATCCTGCCGCGCGATGTCCGGCGCCGCTGCCACGGCCCGGGCATTTCGGCCGAAGGTGTCGGGCGGCGCCGGCGAGGGTCCCGGTGCGCGGATCAGCCGGGTGCGGTGGCGCCTTCCGGGTGTACCCGATGTTTGCCCTCGGCGAATTCTTCGACGATCTTCGCGCAGAACGCGGGCAGGTCGCCGGGGTTGCGGCTGGACACCAGGCCGTGGTCGTTGACCACCTCCTCGTCGACCACGGTGCCGCCGGCATTGCGGATATCGGTGCGCACGCTGGGGTAGGAGGTGAGGGTGCGCCCGCGCACCACATCGGCCTCCACCAGCGTCCACGGACCGTGGCAGATAACCCCCACCGGTTTTCCGGCGGCGAAGAAATCACGGACGAATCCCACCGCCGCGGAGTCTTGGCGGAGCTTGTCCGGATTGGTGGTGCCTCCGGGGAGTAGCAGGGCGTCGAATTCGTCGGCCGAGCAGTCGCCGACCACCCGGTCGACCGGGAAGGTGTCGCCCTTCTCCACGTCGTGGTTCATGGCCTGGACCCGTCCCTGCTGCAACGAGACCAGCGCCGTGCTCGCACCCGCGTCCTCGACCGCCGATCGCGGTTGCACGAGTTCGACCTGCTCCACGCCGTCGGCCGCGAGGATCGCCACCCGCCGTCCGGTCAGATTGTGCTGGGCCATCTCTTGCTCCCTTCTACGCGGAAACGCTGTACCTGCGAAAACTCGGTGCCGAAACCGGCCTGTGGTCGACCTACCCCGGCTCGCCGCCGCAAAACAGGTGTGATCGGCGCTACCGCCGAGATCGGGGCCTGCCGGATTCGAGAGTCCGATTCCGGGTAGCCGACCCTTGTCCGGAACGACAAGAAAGGGTTTTCGTTGATGAACGTCCCGATCAAGAGCACGCTCGACCCGGAACAGCAGCGGATCACCGGTGAGGCCCTGCGCGCCACCGTCGTCGACCTCATCGATTTATCGCTGATCGCCAAACAGGCCCACTGGAACGTCCTCGGACGCAATTTCCGCTCCGTACACCTGGCCTTGGACGAACTGGTCACCGCGGCCCGCGATTTCACCGACCAGGCCGCCGAACGCGCCACCGCCATCGGGGTGAGCCCGGACGGGCGCGCGGCAACGGTCGCCAAGGAGTCCGGTGGACCCGATTTCCCGGACGGCTGGCAGCAGGACACCGATGTGATCAACGCGGTCGTGGAGAATCTCGACACGATCATCCGCCGGCTCCGGGTGCGGATCGACAGCACCGAGAAGGCCGACCCGGTCAGCCAGGACCTCTTCATCACGATCGCGGGCCGGCTGGAGCAGCTGCACTGGATGTGGCAGGCTCAGCTTTCCTCCGCCTGATCCGCCGGCGCGGCGTCGCGGACCGGCGGGCGGCCCGGGGTCGCGTAGGGTGGCCGCTACGGTCCCCGCCGGGTTGTGTCGCGCCGGATACCGGCGCTATGGGAGGAGTGCAGGTGGTAGAGGTTCCCGGTGCGCCGTACGGAGTGAACACCGGCGCCGACGGTGCTCTGTGGTTCACCCTGGCCGGTGCGGGCGCGGTGGGCCGCTATCACGAGGGCGAGGTACGCGTTTTCGCCTCCGATCGCCCCGGCGGCCAGCCGACGGTGATCGTGCCCGGCCCCGGTGATGCCATGTGGTTCAGCGAATTCCGCGGCAACCGGATCGGCCGGATCACCGGGGAAGGTGATCCGGCCTGGTTTCCGGCCGAGACTCCGTACGGACTCACCACAGGTCCGGACGGCGCACTCTGGTTCACCGAACTACAGGCCGATCGGATCGGCCGGCTGACACCGGACGGGAACACGACCTATTTCCCGGTGACCGGTATGCCCTCGATGATCACCGCCGGTTCCGACGGCGCGCTCTGGTACACCCTCAACCAGGGCAACGCCATCGGCCGGACCGGCCTGGACGGAGTATCGACCGTTCATCCACTCCCCACACCGGGCGCGAACCCGGTCGGTATCACCGCGGGTCCGGACGGGGCTCTGTGGTTCGTCGAGATCGGCGCCGGCCGGATCGGCCGGATCACGACCGCGGGCGATATCGAGGAATTCCCGCTGCCCGATGCCGCCGCCCGGCCGCATGCCATCATCGCCGGGCCGGACGGCGCCCTGTGGTTCACCGAATGGGCGACCGCCCGGCTCGGCCGCATCACCGTCGAGGGCGTGATCAGCGAAACCGAACTCCCGGGTTCCGAACCGCACGGTCTGGCCGTGGGGCCGGACGGCGCGCTCTGGGTGGCGATGGAATCGGGCACCCTCGAGCGCGTCCCGGTGTGAACGCGAATCCGACCGGTACTCAGTCGGTTCCGGGAGGTCCCGCGATCTCGTGCAGGCTGCCCTCGGACAGGCGCAGCCACCGTCGCACACCGATCTCACGCAGGAATCGTTCGTCGTGGCTGACCACGACGAACGCGCCTTCGTAGGCATCGAGGGCGCTCTCCAGCTGTTCGACGCCGACCAGATCCAGGTTGTTCGTCGGCTCGTCGAGCAGGAGCAGTTGCGGTGCCGGTTCGGCGAACAGGACACAGGCCAGGGTCGCCCGCAGCCGTTCACCGCCGGAGAGCACGCCGACCGGTAGCTGGACGCGGCTGCCCCGGAAGAGGAACCGGGCGAGCAGATTCATCCGGTCCGAGTCCGGGAGGCCGGGGGCGGCCGCGGCCAGGTTCTCGGCGACCGTCCGGTCCGGATCGAGCAGATCCAGCCGCTGGGAGAGATAGGCGACCCGGCCCTCGGCGCGGGTGATCTCCCCGGAATCCGGGGCCAGATCACCGTGCACGATCCGCAGCAGAGTGGACTTGCCGGCACCGTTGGGCCCGGTCAGCGCGATCCGTTCGGGGCCGCGAATGGCCAGGTCGGTGCCGTCGGGGCCGAGGACCGTGCGGGCACCGAATCGGTGGCGGAGATCCTCGCCGAGAAATACGGTGCGTCCCGCCGGAACCCGGGTCCGCGGCAGTTGCACCGCGATCCGGTGCTCGGTCCGTATCGCACGTTCGGCCGAATCCAGTTTGGTCCGGGCCGCCTCCACCCGCGCGGCGTGGGTTTCGTGGGCCCGGCCCGCCGATTCCTGCGCGTTGCGTTTCATCGTGCCCGCGAAAATCTTCGGCAGCCCGGCATTGCCGAGATTGCGCGCGGCGGTGCTCGCCCGGCGTGCCGCGCGTTCGCGGGCCTGCTGGAGTTCACGCTTCTCGCGTTTGACTTCCTGTTCCGCATTGCGGATGTTCTTCTCCACGACCTCGCGCGCCGCGCGGACCGCTTCCTCGTATTCGGTGAAATTGCCGCCGTGGAAGGCGATCTCGCCCGCGTGCAGTTCGGCGATACGGTCCATCCGGTCCAGGAGGGCGCGGTCGTGGCCGACCAGCAGCAGGCAGCCCTTCCAATCGCCGAGTACGTCGTAGAGCTTGTGGCGGGCCTCCAGATCGAGGTTGTTGGTGGGTTCGTCCAGCAACAGCACATCGGGCCGGCGCAGCAACTGGGCCGCCAGCCCCAGGGACACCACCTGACCGCCGCTGAGCGTATGCAGCGGTCGGGTGAACGACAGCTCCCCGATTCCCAGCCGGTCCAGTTGGGCACGGGTACGTTCCTCGATATCCCACTCCGAACCGATGGTCGTGAAATGTTCCTCGGCGGTATCACCCGATTCGATCGCCTCGAGCGCCGCCAGCAAGGGTGCGATACCCAGCAGCTGGGCCACGGTCATATCGCGGGTCAGTGGCAGGGTCTGGGGGAGATAACCGAGGACGCCGTCGACGGCGACGCTGCCGGCCGTCGGCGTCAGCTCACCGGCGATCAGGCGGAGCAGGGTGCTCTTCCCCGCGCCGTTCGGAGCCACCAGGCCGGTACGCCCGGCGGGCACGGAAAAGGACAGGCCGGTGAATACGGGAGTGTCGTCCGGCCAGGAGAACGACAGATTCGAGCAGACGATACGGGCATCGGACATCAGGGAGACCTCTGTTTCGTGCGGGCGCCCGGTGGCAGCACCGCGAACGGATCGGCGAACGACGATATGGCCACAACAGCGGCGCCCGATGCGCCCAACCGGTGGCCGTCAGAGCCGGGTGACCCCGGAGATGTCGAGTTCACCAACCATGGTCGGTCTCCTGTACTTCGATAACCGGTAAAAGGGTATCAGCCGCGCGGCCGAGGTCGTGGGCCTCCGTCCACCTGCCGCGACCGGTTCCGGAAATGGATGAGCAGGTCGTGTGGGGACACGGCCTGCTCATCCTCCGCACGCTCCTTCGCGAGCAACGTGCGTTCCGGGTAGTGGTTCGGTGGTGCGCCGGCAGTCGTGCGATCGCGTCCCGTGAGCGGATCGGACAGCGGACGGGAGGGCGGATCGGGACTGCCCGAGCGGTCAGATGCAGATGGTGGCGCTGCCCAGAGGCAGGCAGAGCACGACCGATCCCGTGATGGGACCGAGAGGCTCCTGCATCGGGCCGGTCGCGGCCGACGCGGCGGGCGCCGCGGCTGCGCCCAAGGCCAGTGCGATGGTGGTGGCGGCGAAGAGTTTGGTGATTCTGGCTGGCATTTCGGACCCTTTGATTGGTTGAAACCCGTTGATTTGCTGCGCTCTCCCAGTTTTCGCCGGTCAGGGCACCGATACCAGACAAGGAAGGATTAAGTTCCGGCGCGCGGGTCACAGAAGGGTTGCCGCGACGGCAATACGAAGTCGCGTATTTGTCACGAGGCGGCCGCGGCGGCCCGGATCGGTTACTCGGGCACGCGTACCAGGCACTCGTCGTAGCTCACGCCGGATTCGAAGCAGTCGGCCACACCGCTCTGCACATCGCCGGAGGTGGGTGGTTCCCCGCAGAGCAGGCCGCAGCGCTGGTAGCCGGGGACCTCGGCGCCGTCGGGGTAGCGGCAGCCGTCCTCGCCACAGGTGTAACCGCGAGTGTTCGGGTCGCGTGCCAGCGCCACCTGCGAATACGACCAGACGTGGGATTCGCTGCCCACGACCGCGGTGCAGTAGACGGTTCTTCCGTCCGACTCCGCCTGCCCGACGGCGCCGGGTTCGGCGCAGTAGTCGTTCAAGGCGACCACCGGGATCTCGGGATCGGCCCGCGCCGGACCGGCGGCCGGGGCGGCGATCGGCGCCGCGCCGGCGGCGAACAGCACCGCCGCCGCGGCGAGGATCCGGATGCGTCCGGACAGAAGTGTGTGTGAATGTGCTGGGTACCGCATGGATTCACCATTCTCGATACTCGGGTGCGTGACCTGATCGTCTCGGGTGTCGAATCGGGCGGCTACATCCGTCCGAAGGAGGAGACGATGGGTTTCCACCGGTCACTCGGCGGTGTGGACTTCCCGGCTCGCGCCGTTGCGCAGCCCGTCCGCCCAGCCGTTCTGGACATCGCCGGTCGTGGGCGGTTCACCGCATCGCGTACCGCACCGCTGTTCCTCTGGAACCTGGTTCCCGTCGGGGAACGTGCAATTCGCTCCGTAGCAGGTGTACCCGCCGGTGTTCGGATCCACCGGTAGTGCCTGGGGTTCGGGCCACATGGACCATACGAAGGAGTCGGAACCGTTGATCGCGGTGCAGTAGACGGTCTCACCGTCCGCGAGGTGTCCCACCTCGCCGGGAGCTTGGCAGTACTGATTCAGTTCGACCTGTGGACCCGGTTGTCCGGCGACGAATGCGTTGCCGCCGAAGGGAAGGGCCACCGCCGGTGCGGCGGTGAAGATGAGCGCAACGGCCCCGACCATGGTGCCGATCAGTCGAGGGCCCGCCCGCAGGAACTGCGCTTGTGGCCTCATGGGTGGATTCCGTTCTGTTCGAGTGTCCGACCCGATTCGACTCGATTGATAGTAGCTATCGCCGCTGCTCGGTGGCAATGGCTGTCGTTCTGCCGGCACCCTGCTCGCCGCCGCGCGGGTTCGCGTCCGGTGCGATATCCGGCCGGGTCCTGGACGTGGCGCCCGCCCTGTGTCTACGTTGTAGATCTACTGTCGATCCCGGAGAACGGAGCGCCTTCGTGACAGCTGAATCCTCGCGTGGTCGCCGGAAAGCCGGCGCGGGCCGCCGGGACAGCCCGGTGACCCGGACGGCTGTCCTGAACGCGGCGCTCGAGATCGTCGACCGCGACGGGATCGACGGATTGTCGATGCGACGTCTGGCCGAGGCGGTGGGACGTGATCCGATGGTGATCTATCGGCATGTGCCGAACAAGGCGGCGGTGCTCGACGGTGTCGCGGAGGTGGTCTTCGCCGAATTGTCGGTCGATGCCACGGCTTCCGATTGGGTTGCCGAAGTGCGTCGCGTGGCCCGGGAGTTCCGGCGCGTGGCGTTGGCGCATCCGCTGGTGGTGCCGCTGCTGGTGACCCGGCCGCTGGCCACCCCGCTGGGGCAGCGGCCGCAGGCGGTGGTGCGGCCGCTGGAGGATATGCTCGCGCTGCTCACCCGGGTCGGATACACGGTTGTGGACGCGTTGCACATCTATCGGGCGTTGTTCGGGTTCCTGTACGGACACGTCCTCAACGAAGTGCAGGAGATCGTGGAACGCCCGGAAGAGACCGACGATCTGCTCCGGCTGGGTTTGTATCGGCTGCCGATCGGCGAGTTCCCACTGGTTCGGAGCCTGGCGCCGGTGCTGGCGGCCTATGACGGCGCGGTGGAACTCGAGCGTGGGCTGAATATCCTGCTGGCCGGTCTCGCGGCGACCGTACCTGGACCGGGTCCCGCCGCGTCCCGGCCGGGTGACGCCGTTCTGCCCGGCCCGGACGACGCGCCCGCAACACGGTGACGGGTCACCCCGGGTACATCCGTCGCGGGGTAGCCGGGGCGAGAGTGATGTCGAGGCCGGCGAGCAGGGTGTCGAGGCCGCGTTCCAGTTCGGTGACGCCGTCGTAGCCGGCCAGCTGTGATGCGAGGCCGCGCAGTAGCGGGAACTCGGTGAGGGGCAGATGGTGCAGGCCGAGCCGGAGCAGGTCGGTGGTTTCTTCCGGGCGTTCCACGATCTCCTGCACCTCGTTGAGGACGTGCCCGTAGAGGAATCCGAACAGGGCGCGATAGATGTGCAGGGCGTCGCCTCCGCTGAAGTCGGCCCGGGTGAGCAGATCGAGAATATGTTCCAGCGGGCGCAGGGTCCCCGGCGGCCGCAGGCCCAGCGGGGTGGCCAGCGAGCGGGTGACCAGCAGCGGCACCGCGTGCGGATGCGCTATGGCGAGTCTGCGGAAGTCCCGGGCGACGAGGCGTAGCTGGCGGCGCCAGTCGGGGTCGGTGGAGTCGACGGTGAGTTGTTCGAATACGAACTCGGTGACGCCGTCGAGGAGCGCGGCCTTGTTGGTGGCGTGCCGGTACAGCGCCGCCGGGTCGTGGCCGAGCCGGTTGCCCAGGTGCCGCATCGACAGCCGCTCGACGCTCTCGCGGTCGATGATGTCGAGTGCGGCGGCCAGTATCACCGCGCGGGTCAGGGGATGAATACTGCGGCCCGCGGGGTGACCATCCGGGCCGCCGGGCGGTCCGGCTCTGATCGTGTTCATCGCGCGCCCCGCTGTTCATCTGCTGTTGATAACAGCGTAATTCTACACTGTAGACACACGGTGTATCCGCGCCTAGACTGTGGACACAGCCGGGCCGCGCCCCGGCATCGGTCCGGCCACGGCGCAACACCCCGGCAATTCGAGGGTATGAACAATGGCAATCACCGAAGTCGGTGTCTACGCGCACCTCAGTCCTGCCGACGTCGACGCACTGGGGCTGGAACTGGACGCGATCCGGCGTGACATCGTGGCACGACGGGGGGCCCGGGATGCGGCCTACATCCGCCGCACCATCGCCCTGCAGCGCGGGCTGGATCTGACCTCTCGCCTGGTCATCGCCCTGAGCCGGGGCAAGGTGGGCTGGGCGCTGGCCACCGCCGGGCTGGCGGTGGCCAAGAGTATCGAGAACATGGAACTCGGCCACAATGTCTGCCACGGCCAATGGGATTGGATGAACGATCCCGAAATCCATTCCGGCACCTGGGAATGGGATATGGCGGGTTTGTCTTCGCAGTGGCGATACTCCCACAACTTTCGCCACCACATGTACACGAACGTCATCGGGATGGACGACGATATCGGCTTCGGCGTCATGCGGGTGACCCGCGATCAGCCGTGGCGGCCGCGGTTACTGCTGCAGCCGTTGCAGAATCTCATGCTGGCGGGCCTGTTCGAATGGGGTATCGCCCTGCACGACCTGTACTCCGAACGCGATCGCGTGTCCACCCCCGCGGGAAAGACCGCGGAGACCAGGGCGTTCCTGAAGAAGGTCGGCAGACAGGTCGGTAAGGACTATCTGCTGTTCCCGGCGCTGAGCGGGCGGCGTTGGCGGCGGACACTCGCCGCGAATACAGCAGCCAATGTGGTGCGCAATCTGTGGGCGTACGTCGTGATCTTCTGCGGCCATTTTCCCGACGGTGCGGAGAAGTTCGAACCCACCGTGGTCGAGGCGGAATCGAAGGCCCAGTGGTATCTGCGGCAGATGCTCGGTACCGCCAATTTCGACGCCGGACCGGTACTGGCGTTCCTGAGCGGGAACCTGTGCTACCAGATCGAACACCATCTTTTCCCGGACCTGCCCAGCAACCGCTACGCCGAGATCAGTCACCGGGTGCGCGCGCTGTGCGACGAGTACGACCTTCCGTACACCACCGGCCCCCTGCTGCGCCAATACCTACTCACCCTGCGCACCATCCACAAGCTCGCCCTGCCGGACGACTTCCTGATCGCGGGCAGCGACGATGCGCCCGAGACGGGCTCGGAGAAGAAATTCCACGGCCACAACGAATGCGGCAACAGCGACGCCGGCTCGAGCGGCCGGCGTGGCCTGCGCTCGGCGCTGCGCGCAGTGGCGGCGCATTCGACGCCGGCCGGACGAAGAAAGGCGGATATGTGCAGATCCGAACCAGTGGCCCTCCCGGTGTCGGCTCGAGACCCCGAGGCGGCCGGTTGTGTTTGCCGCACGGCGATATGAGGCCCGTCGCGTGAACACGACCACCATCTCCTACGCGCATCTGTTCCGCCTCAGTGACGAGTGCGGAATCTTCGAGCACGCGCGGCTCACCGAGCCCCTCGTCGACCACGGTTACTGCGTCGACGATGTGGCCCGCGGCCTCGTCGTGGCCGTTCGCGAACCCGAACCCGCACCGCAGCTGCTCGACCTCGCCCGGGTGTACTTCGACTTCGTGGTCGATGCACTCACGCCGGACGGGCGGTGCCATAATCGGCGCGGTTCCGACCGGCACTGGCAGGACGAACCGAGTCTCGACGATCATTGGGGCCGTGCGTTGTGGGCGCTCGGCGCCGTGGTCGCACACAGCCCCGATCTGGCGCAGACCGCGTTGGCGCATTTCACGGTCGCCGCCCGGCAGCGGCCCCGGTCCGCGCGCGCGATGGCGTTCGGCGCGCTGGGGGCGGCCGAGGTGTTGCGCGCGCATCCGGACAATCGTTGTGCGCGGAATTATCTGGTCGATACCGCGGCGCTGATCGGTGCACCCACGCGCCGGCCCGATTGGCGGTGGCCCGAGCCGCGACTGGCGTACGCCAACGCCGTGCTGGCCGAAGCGTTGCTCGCGGTCGGGACGGTACCCGGCAGGGAGCGGATACAGGCGGACGGTTTGGCGATGTTGCGCTGGTTACTCGAGACCGAGACGGCCGGTGATCATCTCTCCGTGACCCCGATCGACGGCTGGGTGACCGGGGAACCCCGGCCGGGCTTCGACCAGCAGCCCGTCGAGGTCGCCTGCCTGGCCGACGCCTGCGCCCGCGCCTACGACGCCACCGGAGACCGCCGCTGGAAGGAAGCCGTGATGCTGTGTGAAGCATGGTTCCGTGGCGCGAACGATATCGGGACGCCACTTATCGACCCGGACAGCTCCGGCTGCTCCGACGGACTCGAGCACACCGGCAGAAGCGAAAACCAAGGCGCCGAAGCGACACTCGCCCTGATCTCCACACAGCAGCAGGCCCGGCGATTGGCGCAGGAGCCGGCGTAGCCGATAGGCGGCCGGCCGCAGGACCACCGTGACAGGAGTGCCGATCATGACATCACAATCCAATGCGTTCGACGCTCGCCGGCAGGAGTGGTCGGCCCGCCGGGTGCGGCTGGAGTTCGATGCCGCCGGCGAAAAGGCCGACGGTGTCTGGTGGCCGCACAGCCGCGACCTCGTCGCGGAGCTCGCGGGTCTGTTCCCGGTGCTGCAGCCCGGGTTCGGGCCCGTCCGGCGCGTGATCTATCACCTCGACGAATGGTCCACCTCACCAGCGGAACTGGAAAACGGTGGCCGCCGGATCCGGCTCGACGGTTGCCGGCATCGGCCCCCGCGCACTCTCGATATCGTCGGCGACGGCGTCACGCTCACCTTCCGGCTCCTCACCCCGGTCGCCGACGGCGCGCTGAACCGTGGCCGGCGGCATCCGGATTCCGACGGCGGGACGGGATCGGATATCCAGGCGTGGCTCAGAGCCCGGCGCCGTCCGGTGCCGCGGCGAGGCCGGTGAGCGCGACAGGCGATCCCGAATGTGAATGACGTAGACCTACAGTGTTGACACGGGGTCCTCGGCGGCGTCTACTGGAAGTACTCAACAGATCCGAGGGATCGTCATGATCGTCGTCATCGGACTCGTCATCCTCATCGCAGCGGTACTCGTCGGCGTCGCGGGTGTATTCGCCAACAGCGGCTCCGCGCACACATTGACCGACGACTTCGCGGTATTCGGCTACCACGTCACCGGCTCCACCGGGGTGCTGTTCCTCTACGGCATAGTGGTCGGCGGTATCGGGATCGCGGGCCTGGCACTGCTGCTGGCCGGGGCTCGTCGTAGTGCCCGCCGTGGGCGTGCCGCCCGCCGCGAACTCGAAGCAGTACGTCGTGACACCCCGGTCGGCGAGGCGCGCCCGTCGCAGCCGATCGGCGCGGAGCGGGAAGCCCCGATCTACTACACCCCCGCCGCCACCGATAGCTCCGCCGCGGCCCCCGGCCACGTCGCCGCGCCGTATCCAGATGATCGGCCGCCGCACCGTAGCGGCCTGAGCCGGATATTCGGCCGCTCCGGAGCTCGATAGGCGGACGCTGCGCTCGGCACCGGAACCGGCCACGCGAACCCATCGGACCCTCGCCGGCCGGGACGATCGCACGCACTATCCGAGACCGGGCAACCCCAGCGTGACCGTCCTCCGAGCCGCACCCACCCCGATCTACAGGGACCGTACGCGGTCCCGGTCAGGAGCGTCGCGATGACGCGGCAACCCGAGCAGATCCTGCCGGACCACTCTGTTCGCTTGTCCCGCCGCATCGGTTCGCTGCCGCCCTCGCGGCGGCGGCCGGCGCCGAGAATGCCGCGACCCGGGGCAGTGGACGGCGCCTGGTGGCCGCATACCGACGACCTGGCCGCCGAACTGGCCGCTCTCGATTTCGAGGCGCTGCAGCGCGGACGCGCACGGCCGGTCGACCGCATCATGTACAACATCGGCGATTGGCGGCCCGCGCCGAAACGGATGGCGCTCGGCGGGCGTTCGATTCATCTGGATGGCTACCGGCATCTATCCGCACATACCCTGTGCGTTCTCGGCCTGGACCGCACCCGCCTCGTACTGCTGGTGATTCCCCCGTGCACCGAGGCCGCGACCGCGCGGCTGCTGCTGTCCGCCGCATCCCGGCCCGGCAACGAACGCACCGCCCACGAACTGCTGGCGGCCGCCGACCGGCAAAGCCGCGAGTACGCGCAGAACGCGGACGCATTGCGCCGCTGGGACGACGAAGGGGGACGCACACCGCTCCCGGCGGGACGAGCCCCTTCCCCCGCGGGGCCCCGGGCGGGTCCGGAGAGGTCGATATGACGCAGGACCCGCAGCGCACGGGCGGCGGCCGCGGCTCCGGCCCGTTCCAGGTCACCGGCGGCGGGCAACCGTTCGCCGCGCCCACCCGCACACCGCGGCTACTGCTCGGCGCTCCCGCGGAAGGTTCCGAATGCGTAGCCGGCGCCTGGTGGCCCAGAACCGACAACCTCACCACCGAGATGCACGATCTGATCAGTTCTCTCACCGCGCGACTGGGGGTCACCACACGGATCGCCTTCGACTGGAATTCGCTGAGTCTGTCGCAGCGGGGCATCGACCCTCCTGACGGGATCGAGGTCACCGGACCATTACCGGACCAACCGCCCGCGGTGATGTACGTGTTCGGCCCGCACAATCGGTGCATCCGGCTGCTGGTGATAGATCCCGCGACCACCGCGCCCCGCGCGGAGGCGCTGATGCGCGACGCTGTGCGTGCCGTCGTCGACCCATCGGACTCATGAACCGGGCTTGTCCGAAGCGACGGTGACCGCAGGGCCCGCGCGGCAGTTGCGGCGTCCGGATTCCCACTCACAGGTCGAGTCCCGACAGAGCTGACCGCGGTCGGCCCGCGGTCGCGTAGAGGCAGGTCACGAATGCGCGGATGCGGGCATTCGTGCCCTGCCGTGGCCAGATGGCCGCGAATCTGATCGGCAGGTCCTCGTCCAGCGGGATCCAGGTGACACCCGGGATGCCGACATGCGATTCGGCGCTGGCGCAGGCCATGGATACACCGGCGCCTTCGGCGATGAGGAACGGTATCTCCTGCCAGGAGATGGCGGCGTGGCCGTGGGGGATCGGGCGTCCGGACGGGGTATAGCGTTTGTTGTGTGTACAGTGCCCGGCGACGTGCTCGGTGGTTATTGCGGGCGTGGCGGGCTTCACCGGGCGACCGGGTACGCCACTCGCCCCCGCCGCAGTTCCCTCATCATCGGCAACTGCGGTTGAGGTGAGTGGCGTCGTCGACCGGATGAGGCCGGTCGTCTGTCCGGGCCTACGGTTGCGCGCCGAGGAAACTCGCGTCGTCCAGCGACAGGACCAGGGCGGTGAGTGCGCCGATGTAGGAGTACTGCCGTAGGCCCATGCACATGCCGGTGGCGGTGTGGGTGAGCGTGGACTGGATCGCCCCACCGCCGAGACCCCGGGCCCCGCCCGCGCCGGAGGTGATGTTGGAGAAATGGACCTCCACCACCGGCTTGGTGGTTTCTTCGAGGGCGTGGCGGACCGCTTCTCCCACGGTGGTGAGCCCCGCCGGGTTGATGATGTACCCGTCGACCTGTTCGGCCGATTCGTGGATGAACTCGAGGATCGCGCCCTCGTAGTTGGACGAGAAGGTCGACACCTCGACGCCGAGATCGCTGCCGAAACCGACGACGAATGCTTTCAGGTCGTCCAGGCTCGCGATCGCGCCGTAGACCTTCTTGCTGCGGGCGCCCAGGTTCGACATGTTCGGACCGTCGATGACAGCGATCCGATGACGTCTATCGCTCACCCGCTTGATCGAATGGGACATGAGAATCCTTTCTGCGTGGCGTCTAGGTGTAGCGGAGGCCGGCGTCGACCAGCAGGGTCTGCCCGGTGATGTAGCCGGCGCCCGGGGAAGCCAGGAACTTCACCGCTCCCACGACGTCCTCGGCCGATCCCTTGCGCTTGATGGCCTGCTCGGCCAGGATCCCGGCCCACTGGTCGTCGGTGATGGTGCCACGCGGGATCTCGGTGACGATGCCGTGCGGGCTGACGACATTGACGGTCACGTTGTATTCGCCCATTTCCGTGGCCAGCGATTTGCTCAGCGCCGATACCGCGCCCTTCGAGGCGACATAGTGGGCGTAGTTCGCGCGGCCGGTGGTCACCACCGACGACGAGATATTGATGATGCGGCCGGATTTCTGAGCCTTCATGTACGGGGCCACGGCCTGCACACACAGGAAGGTCCCGCGGGAGTTCACGGCGAAGACCTTCTCCCATTCGTCGATATCGATCTCGTCGAACGGCTTCATCACCAGGGTGGAGAAGATGGCGGCATTGTTGATCAGCACATCGACGGTGCCGAACTTCGCCACCGCGGCGGCGACCATGGCATCGACGCTGCCCTTGTCGGCGACATCGGTGGTCACCGCGAGCGCCGTCCCACCGGCCGCCTCGACCTCGGCCTGCACCGCGGCCGCCTTCTCACCGTTGAGGTCCGCGATGACGACGGCATCACCGTCGGCGGCGAATTCGAGGGCGTACCGTCGGCCGATACCCTGGCCGGCTCCGGTGATGATCACCGTGCGCTGTTCCGACATGATTGGATCCTTTCTGGAGGGTTTTCAGGCCTGGGTGATATGCAGGCTTGCGATACCGCCGTCGACCGTGACCACGGTCCCGACGGAGGAGCGGTTGACCGGGTCGGCGAGGTAGAGCACCGCGGCGGCGACCTCGGCCGGGGCGACCATCCGGCCGGTGGGCTGGCGGCTCTCGTAATCGCGGCGTCGCTGGGCGGGGTCGTCGGCGCGGGCGGCGAGTTCGGCCATGAACGGGGTGTCGACCGTGCCCGGGTTCACCGCGTTGACGGTGATGTTCTCGGCGACGAGATCGGCCGCCGAGGACCGGGTGAGTGCTTCGATCGCGCCCTTGGTCGCCGAATACGCGCTGCGTTGCCGGAACCCCGATGCGGCGGTGCAGGAGGACATGTTGACGATTGCCGCGGCGGACGATCGACGCAGGTGGGGGAGCGCGGCGCGGGTGACCCGGACGTAACCGAGCACATTGATATCCCAGAGCCTGTTCCAGTCGTCGAGGGTGCCGTCCTCGATGGTGCCGACACCGCTGACCCCGGCATTGTTGACCAGTACGTCGATGCGGCCGTGTTCGGCGCCGATCGCGTCGATCGCGGCCTCGACGGCGGCGTCGTCGGTGACGTCCACCCTATGGGCCCGGACACGGTCGGGCAGGTCGGTGGCTTTGTCGCGGTCGAGCACCGTGACGAGCGCGCCCGCGGCGCTGAATGCCTGGGCGCACGCGCGGCCGATGCCGGCGTTTCCGCCGGTGACGACCACGATACGGCCGCTGTGGTTGGTGGTCACTGCTGTTCCTCCGTTGTCTGCCAGAACCGGCACGAGATGGTTGCGAGTTCGTCCGCGTGATCGAAGATCAGCATGTGGCCCGCGTCGGCGACGATCTCGTGGCCGACCGCCCTCGGAACATGCGGTCGAATGGCTCCGACCTGCTCGGGTGATGTGGACTGGTCCGCCGCGCCGGAGATCAGGAGGGTCGGCGGCAGTGCGGCGCCGAGTTCGGCATAGCCGCCGAACTGTGCGAACGAGCGCCACGCCGTGATCCAGGTGTTCGGCGGCAGCGAGGTCAGCCGGGCGCGGCAGTATCGTATCGACGGAGTATCGGCTGCCGGCTCGGCGGGAGCGAACCAGCGGTGCAGCGTGGGTTCGACCACTGGCGCCATGGAACCTGTGGCGGCCACCGGCTCCGCGCGTTCGGCGAACGACGGGAAACCCTGCGGTGGTGTAGCGATCAGGATCAGCGAACGGACAGCCCCGGGTGGTGCGGCCGCAGCGGCCAGGGCGGCGACCGCCCCGCCCAGCGAATGGCCGACCAGATGTACGCCGTCGAGTGCGCTGATACGGTCGCCTACCGTACGCGCCATCGTGGCCAGCGTGGCGTTCCGCAGTCCGGCCCGGGAGCCGTGGCCGGCGAGATCCTCACCGTCCCAGCGGTATCGCGGCGATACCGCGTGCGCCCAGGCGTCGAAGGACCCGGAATCCAGCCCGAGCGAATGCAGCGCGACGACGGTCGGAGTACTCACCGCGAACCCGCGGAGACGGCCCCCGAGGACAGCAATTCATCGATCTCGGCGGCGGTCCGGCCCAATTCGGCAAGTATTTCGGCCGAATCCGCGCCCAGCGTCGGCGGGTAGGCAGGCTCGACCATCGGCGAGTCGAGGAACTTGATCGGATTACCGAGCACGGAGACCGAATTGCCCCGATTGTCATCGAGGTCGAGTACCATCTCGCGACCGGCCGTGCGGGCCTCGGCCAGTGCCTCGGGCACATTCGTGATCAGCGCCGCCGGAACACCCGCAGCCTGGAGCAACTCCACCCATTCCAGTGCGCTGCGCTCGGTGAACGCGCGCTCGAACAACTCCCACAGGTCGATCTTGTTCGCCAGCCGGGCGCGCTGATCGGCGAACCGCGGATCAGCGGTGAGCTCCGGAAGTCCCAGAACATCGCACATCGCACGCCACATGCGGTCGGTGTTCGCGGTGACGACGAGTTCACGGCCGTCGCCACCGACGAACGAACGGTAGGTCGGGATGGAGTCGTGCCGGGCGGCTTGCGGGGCGGGTGCCCGGCCACTGATCATCGAGTAGACGCCCTGGTAGGACAGCAGCGAGATCAGTGAGTCCAGCATCGACACATCGATGTGATCGCCCTGGCCGTCCACCGCCCGGGAAGCCGCCGCCGCGCAGATACCGATCGCGGCGTACATACCCGCCACAACATCCCCCGCGGGGATGCCGAGGCGGACCGCCGGCTGCCCCGGTTCGCCGGTGAGGCTCATCGCGCCGGAGAGCGCCTGGACGATCATGTCGTAGGCCGGTCGCTCCTTCCACGGCCCGGTCTGGCCGAAACCGCTGATGGACGCCCAGATAAGTGCCGGATGGCGGCGCCGCATCTCGGCGGGATCGAAACCGAGCCGCGCGCTTACTCCGGGCCGGTAGTTCTCCACCACCACGTCGGCCCGCGCGATCAGATCGCGCAGGACGGCCAGGCCCGCAGCGGATTTGAGGTCGACGACGATACTCTTCTTGTTCCGGTTGTTCCCGAGGTAGTAGGCGCTGTCGCCGTCGATGAAATGCGGCGGGATGGACCGGCTCGAATCACCGGCCGGCGCTTCCACTTTGATGATCTCGGCGCCCATATCGGCGAGTACCTGCGTGCAGAAGGGACCCGACAGGAAGGTCGTGAGATCGACAACCTTCAGGCCCTGTAGCGGTGAGCGGGACGGCGTCATGGTGAAACAACTCCTGGACTGAAATTCGCTGCGGTGGACCCGAGGTCGCGCGATATGGACCGGGCGGCATCGATGAGCGCCGCGGCGATGGTGCTGATCTCTCCGTGTGGGAGCCGATCCTTCGGTGAGGTGAGCGTGATGGACCCGACCACGCCTCGGGCGTCGAAGACAGGTGTGCCGATACCACGTGCCTGCGGCAGCTTCTCGCCCTCGCTGATGGCGTAACCCGCCGTACGCACTGCCTGCAGGTCGCGCTCGAGTTCGTCGAGGGTGGGGAGTTCCGCCGCCGAGCCGGGCGCGCGGCCGCCGCCGGCGAGCCCGCGCTCGTGCTCGAGTACATCGGCGACCGTGGCGCTGTCGAGCTGTGCCAGTACGGCTTTACCCGAGGCGCCCCATACCAGCGAGAGCGGACGGTGCAGTTCGATGCGATAGCGGAGCAATTGGGCGCCGTCCGCGCGGGCTGTGAAGGAGAGTGCCTTGTTCGCAGGCATGTAGATGCCGAAGATCACCGTCTCGTCGAAGGTGTTCGCCACGTCCTCGAGATACGGCCGCACGATGGCGGTGATATCGACCTGGGCAGTGACGCGCGACGAGATCCGGTACAGCTCGGCACCGATCGAGTAATTGTGGGTATCCGGATCGCGAACCACCACACCTTCCTCGGTGAGGATCTTCAGCAACCGGTGCACGGTCGAAGCGGGTAGCGCCAAATGGTCAGCGATCTTGCCGACACCGGCCTCCCCGCCGAGGTCGGCGAGCGCGGCCAGCATACGGACGGTGCGCTTCACCGTTCCCGCCGCCGAATTGTCCTGCTTCTGCCCGTTGTTCTTGTTGCCGTTCTCGCCGTTGCTCGCGTCGTCGGTCGCCATATCAGTCCGCTCGCTCGAAAATGTGTACGGCGCAGGCCCCGTGATCGAATCCGGAGATACCTCCGCCGGTGACGTGTGTCAGGGCAATTTTCGCGTCCGGCACCTGCCGTTCACCGGCGGCCCCGGTCAGCTGCCAGAACATCTCCACCACTTGCGCGACGCCGCTGGCACCCACCGGGTGTCCCTTGGAGAGCAGGCCACCACTGGGGTTGACGACGACAGAACCGCCGAACGTGGTCTCGCCGGAACGCAGCAGTTCGAGCGACTCGCCTTCCGGGCACAGGCCGAGGGCCTCGTAATAGACGAGCTCGGCGATGCTGAAGGCATCGTGGAGCTCGACGGTATCGAGATCGGCGGCGGTTATCCCCGCCTGGGCGTAGGCTTCCCGGGCCGAGTGGTAGGAGATCTCCGGTCGCAGCATGTTCCGGGCGCCGCTGGTCGCGGTGCCCGAATGCAGTACCGACGCACTGATCCGCATCCCCGGCCGGTTCATGGTGCGGAACACCTTCTCCGAGACGACCATGACGGCAGCGGCACCGTCGCCGGTGGGGCAGCACTGCAGCAGCGTGAGCGGATCGGCGATGACGCGGGAGGACAGCACCTTCTCGACGTCGACTTCCTTCTGGAACTGCGCGTAGGGATTCAGCACGCCGTGCCGGCGGGCCTTCACGCTCACCTGTGCCAGATCGGCGGGTTCGGCCTTGCGCTCGTAGAGGTAGCGCCGGGCCCGCATGGCGTACACCGCGGGCATGACCATGCCCTGCCGGACCTCGGGGTCCTCGGCCACCAGCGGTAGTGTGCCGCCACCGAACTGGGTGAGCTTGTCGACGCCGATCACCAGGACGATGTCGTGCTCGCCTGCCGCGATCGATTTCTGGGCCAGGTGCAGTGCCGTCGCGCCGCCGGAACAGGCGTTGTCGGTATTGACGATCGGGATACCGCCGAGACCGAGTTCCTTGGCGATGCGCTGGCCGGTCAGCATGCCGCCGAAGGCATGTCCGCAGAACACGGCGTCGATATCGCCGCGCTCGACCCCGGCGTCGAGGACGGCCTGCCGGGCCGGCGGGGCCGCCAGGCCCGCATATCCCGAGCTGAGGTGCTTACCCATCGGCAGCATCGCTGCCGATACCACAAAAGCGTCGTTCATCAGTTCTCGTCCGTTCCGTCTGCGGGGTTCTCGGCCGGGCCGAAGCTCCACGTGCCGTCTGCCGCTGTTGTCAGCGTCACCGGCAGGTCCGGGACGAGCCGGTCTTCGGTGACCGAGATATCCGCGAGCACCCGCGTACCGCTGTCGAGGTCGATGTAGCCGAGCGTGTACGGCGTGACCCGGGAAGAGGAGAGCTCGACTCGTGTGTAGGAGTAGAGGATTCCGGTGCGGCCCAGCCCGATATCGCGCACGGTGTCGGCGCCGCATTCGAAGCACAGCTGCCGGCGGGGAAAGAACCGGGAATCGCAGGTATCGCAGTGACTTCCCAGCAGTTCGGTCCCGTCCGGGGTCAGGGCCACCACCTCGTCGAGGTCGTGGAGCGGTTCGAGCAGGGTCATGACTTCCGACCTCCGTTGTCTGGATGGGGTGAATTCGGTGGGGTGGCCCACCACGACACGAGTTCCCGCGCTATCGCGGCGGGCTCCTCGATGACCGGGGTGTGACCCGCGGTCTCGAGGACGACGAGACGACTGCCCGGGACTCGGTCTGCGATGGCCGCCATATCGGCGGGCCGTTTCGCGCGATCGAGTTCGCCGGCGACGAGCAGCAGCGGCAGCGGTATCGCGGCCAGTTCCGCTGTCATTGCCGGGCGGGTGTAGACGCCGTGCAGTGCGTCCGCCACTTCCGGGACATGCGCGGCGAATACCTGTGCCCAGTGCCGCCGGGTGACCGACCTGGCTGTATCGCCCAGGAAGACATCTCCGAACATGGTGTGTTCGATCCGGGCCACAATATCCGGCTCGTTGCCGCGTACCGCGGTTTCGAGCGCCCGGAAAATCTCCGGCCGGGCTTCTGCCTCCGCGGTGGCGCCGAGCAGAGTGCAGGAGGCCAGCAGGTCCGGGCGCCGGGAGGCCACGCGCAACGCGACATAGGCTCCCATGGAGCTACCCACAAGGTGAACAGGCCGGGTACACCGGGATTCGATGAGCGCTACGGCGTCGTCGAAGAGCACATCCATGGTCGGCGCCCGGCCGCTACCGGTGAACGAACCCTGGCCCCGCAGATCGGGCCGGATGTAGCGGTACCGGGCCGGAAGTTCGGCGACGAGCGCGTCGAACATTGATCCGTCGAAGAACAGTGAGTGCAGCAGCACCACGGCAGATCCGTCGGCCGGCCCGGTGTCACGGACCGTTTCGGGGGGCGGGGTCAATGGTCTCCTGCTTTCGGTCGGCTGCTCTACTTCTCGGACACCAGCTGGTGATCCCCGGCGACCTCGAGTTCGGGACTCCGGTCGTAGCCGCGGGCGGCGAGGACGGCGGCGACGGCCGCGCTCGCGATCAGCGCGAATCCGAGGATGTAGAAACCGCCCGCCAGCGAATCGCCCCCCGCAGCCCAGCCGACCACGATCGGTCCGACGATGCCGCCGAAGTTGCCGACGAAGTTGACCAACCCCACCGAGGGACCGGCCTGGTTGCGCGGCACCTGACTCAGCACCCAGGTCCACCACGTGCCGAACGACGAGTAGAGGCCGACCGCGGCCACGCACAGCAGGATCATCTGCCACAGAACCCCGCCGCTGATGTAGTGCTGAGCCAGGATCGCCAGGCCCGCCACGCTCAGCGAGGTCGCGATGATCCAGCCGCGGGACAACGAGGTCTTGTCCGACCAGCGCGAGTTGAAATACATCGCGACCGTAGCGAACGCGTACGGAATCGCGGTGAGCCAGCCGACCGCTTCGATGCCGTTGGACGAGATCTCCTTGATCAGCGTGGGCAGCCACAGCCCGAAGGCGTACATCCCGGTGATCCAGAGGAAGTACGTCACGCACAATCCGGCGACGATGGGCCGGGCCAGGGCCTTGAGCAGCCCGGATTCCGGTTTGGTCTCCTCATCGCGTTCGGCGAGGATGAGCCGCAGTTCGGCCGGGTCCAAGCGTTTGTCCTCGGCGGGGTCGTTCGGCACGAGCAGATAGAACACCGCGGCCAGGATCAGCGCCGGAATGCCCTGTAGCACGAACATCGTCTGGAAATGCCAGGTATCGATCATCCAACCGGCGATCGGCGCCATCAGGGCCGAGGACAGCGGCAGTGCGTACTGGGTGAGGCTGACAGCCCGACCGCGTTCCCGGCCCGGGAACCAGCGCACGAACATCACCGCGAACGAGGGGAACACCGCGCCTTCGGCGAGGCCCATCGCGAAGCGGATGGCCAGCAGCGCCGGCAGATTGGGTGCGAAACCTGTGGCGCAGGCAGCGACACCCACCACGACCAGCGACGCGATGATGACCTGTTTCGGGCCGACTTTCGTGGCCAGGAACCCACCCGGGACCTGGGTGATCACGTAACCCCAGAAGAACGCCGACAGGACGACGCCGGTGATGGTCCCGGACAGTCGCAGATGTTCGACCATGTCCGGCACAGCGACGCTGATATTCGATCGATCTGCGTAGCAGACCAGGTAGATGAGGAACAGCAGGACACCGACTCGCCACCATCGAGCGCGTGGTGGAACTGCTGTGTCGGCCGTCATCGGTGACGCCACGGGTACCTCCGGATTGAGCGAGGAGTGTCGAGAAGTACGGAAACCGCACCAGCGAAAATTCCGCTGAGTGGAATCGAATTCCATTCAGGATTCGACCATACGACGCAGGTCACACAGAAGCAAATGCTTCTGGTAGCGGTTGCCGCGCTAACCGATCACCACCAGCGGAAATATGGTTTGCCACCGGGATCGGCCCGGCGCCCACCCGACCCGCCCGTTCCGTTTGCCGCGCGCTTCGCCTGCCTGCGCTGGTGGCCGGCGTTCCTCGGTGACCCGGCCCGGAGCTGTCGGCCGCACGTCGCCGTCGTCGGGAACCCGGGCAGGGCGGTTGCCCGCTCCGGCGGGAAGGTCTCGCGAAGAACAGGCCTGTGACCCTGAATCCCCGGTGCATTCGGTGGATAACGCCACGCCCCGCTACCGCGCGTCGCCCACCCTCAGCTGACGGCCGGCTGAACTCGCGGCGCCATCAGCTCGAACCGGGCCGGTTCTGCTGCGTGCAGATGCAATGGACAACATCTCCGTCGGCTACATGATGGGCTGGGGCGACAGGAGCGGAACCGTGGACCAGTTGGTTCAGTGGTGCCTGCGGGGATGAGTGCCGGGATCATCGATCCACCTCGCGGTGACTGCCGAATTGCGGCCCGGGGGAGCTGATGGCGGGTATCGGTGGCGAATCTGCCAGAAGTTTCCGCAGGTCAGTAGGTATATTTCCTGATCCCTTCGTGTGTTCGAGTGCACTCGAACACACGGCATGCACACCCACCAGATCTGCTGGGTATTTGTGCGCGAGGGGGGACTTGAACCCCCACGTCCGTGGACACCAGAACCTAAATCTGGCGCGTCTGCCAATTTCGCCACTCGCGCTTGATGGTACGACCGTCCAAACTCTACCGGGCCGTGGGCTGATCATGAAGACGCGGGCGGGTGTTTCGTACTGACCGGTAACCCCACCTGGGATTATAACGATTACGTTACGGCCAATATGAGGAGTGCTCATGTTTCGCGGCGGTAAGCACGTGTCCTCACCTGCGGCTTCAAACATGAGGGAGGGTCATATTTCGGCACGATTTGGTACGTCCGTACTGAAATACTCATGGGTAAGTGGCGCACGGGCAGCCAAACGTGAGGATTTCCTCATGATTTCGTGGCATCCTCGCCGATAGCGAGCCGACGGGCATGGCATGTCCGCGCGCCGACCGGGAGCCGGGGAAGCCTCCGAAGATATGTCGCCACGAGAGAGAGCCGAAGCGTCTTGACGATTAACGAGAGCACTGCGTCCGGAGCCGGAAACCGGATGAATGCGGCCGGGGCCGCGAGCAGGTCTGTCTCCGAGACGAATCGCACGCCGTTGCTGGACCGTCTGCGGGAGGGAACCCCCTATGCCCTGGCGTTCGGAGGCCAGGGTGCGAGCTGGCTGGGAGAGCTGGCCGAGATCGGCCGCGACGCCGCCCTGGAACCCGAACTCACCGCCCTGGTGAACGAGGCCGCCGCCCTGCTGGCGCCCGTATCGGATCAGCTGCTGACCGTCCGACCGGTCGGCTTCGACCCCGTCGGCTGGATGCTGGAGGACGAACTCGCCGACGACGAGACCGAAACCTCCGACGCGCCGCCGCAACGCGTGCTGCGCTCGGCGGCGGTATCGATGCCGGGTGTGCTGCTCGCGCAGCTCGCCGCGTTGCGGGCACTGCGGCTGCAGGGGCTGGATCCGGCGGAAATCGCGCCGGTCGCCGTGGTCGGCCATTCGCAGGGCCTGCTCGCCGCGGCCGCGGTGGCGGCCCGGGGGCAGCGGGACGCGGAGCTGCTGGCGATCGCCCAGCTGGTCGGCGCGGCCGCGGGGCTGGTCGCGCGCCGGCGCGGGCTGATGCCGGTGGGTGCGCGTTCGTCGATGGTCGCCGTCTCCCAGGCCGATCCGGAACAGCTGCGTACCGTGGTCGCCGAGGTCGCCGCGGGGATGGATCCCGCGGCCGCGCCGGTGCTGTCCATCCGTAACGGCCGGCGTCGCGTCGTGCTCTCGGGCACCCCGGACGCGCTGCGCCGGGTGCAGCAGCGCTGCGCGCAGCTGCACGACGAACAGGAGCGGGAGCGGTCCGCCAAACAGCGTGGCGGTGCCGTATTCGCGCCGGTATTCGAGGATCTCGACGTCGATGTGGCGTTCCATCATCCCGCGCTGGCCGATACGGTCGACCTGGTCGCCGGGTGGGCGGGCCAGTGTGGTCTGGACACCGAACTGGCCGGGGAACTGACCCGGCAGATCCTGGTCGATCCGGTCGACTGGGTGTCGATCGTCGACGGCGTGGTGCAGGCGGGCGCCGAGTGGATCCTGGACCTCGGTCCGGGCGATCTGCTGTCACGGGTGAGCGGTAATTCGCTCAAAGGCACCGGGGTGGGCGTTGTCGCGGCGGCCACCCGGGCCGGTCAGCGCAACCTGCTGACCCCGGGGGCGGCGCCCGAGCTCTCCCGGCCCTGGTCGGCGTTCGCGCCGGTGCCGGTGCGGCTGCCCAACGGGCGGATCGTGGTGGAAACCGCGTTCACCCGGCTCACCGGACGCTCGCCCATCCTGCTCGCGGGCATGACCCCGACCACGGTGGACGCGAAGATCGTCGCCGCCGCGGCCAACGCCGGGCACTGGGCGGAACTGGCCGGCGGCGGCCAGGTGACCGAACAGATCTTCGCCGACCGCGTGGAAGATCTGAAGAAACTGCTGCAGCCGGGACGGCAGGTGCAGTTCAATTCGCTGTTCCTGGACCCGTACCTGTGGAAGCTGCAGCTGGGGGGTAAACGGCTGGTTCAGCGGGCTCGCGCGGCGGGCGCTCCGTTCGACGGTGTCATTGTCACCGCCGGTATTCCGGAGCTCGAGGAAGCCGTCGCGCTGATCGAGGAACTGACCGAGGTGGGGATCGGCCACGTCGCGTTCAAACCGGGCACCGTCGCGCAGATCCGCTCGGTGCTCCGGATTGCCGGCGAGGTCCCGGACTACCCGGTGATCATGCATATCGAGGGTGGTAAGGCCGGTGGGCACCACTCCTGGGAGGACCTGGACGATCTCCTCCTCGAAACCTATGCCGAACTGCGCGCCCACGGAAACGTCGTGGTCTGCGTCGGCGGTGGGATCGGAACCCCGGAGCGGGCCACCGAATATCTGACCGGCACCTGGTCGGCGGCACACGGGTACCCGGTGATGCCGCTCGACGGTGTGCTGGTGGGCACCGCCGCCATGGCGACCCTGGAGGCGACGACCGCACCGGAGGTCAAACAGCTCCTGGTGGACACCCCCGGAACCCCGGACTGGGTGGGTGCCGGCACCGCGACCGGTGGAATGGCCTCGGGCCGCAGCCAGCTGGGCGCCGATATCCACGAGATCGACAATGCCGCCTCGCGGACCGGCCGCCTGCTCGACGAGGTCGCCGGGGACGCGGACGCGGTCGCGCAGCGGCGTGACGAGATCATCGCGGCCCTGAACGCGACGGCGAAGCCGTACTTCGGCGATGTGACGGCGATGAGCTACCTGGCGTGGCTGGAGCGCTATGTGGAACTCGCGATCGGCCGGGAGAGCCGCCAGGACTTCGACTGCGGGAGCGATCTGGGCGAGACGATCTCCGAATGCACCCGATCGATCTGGCTGGACATCAGCTGGCGCGACCGGTTCGCCGAGATGCTGCGCCGGGCCGAGGCCCGGCTCGCGCCCGCCGACCGCGGCGAGATCGACTCCCTCTTCGGGGACGAGGATCTGGAGAACCCGGCGCGCGCCCTCGCGACGCTGGGGGAGCGGTATCCCTCGGCCGCCGCGACATTGCTGCATCCGGCCGATGTGCCGTTCTTCGTGGCGCTGTGCAAAACCCCGGGCAAGCCGGTGAACTTCGTGCCGGTGGTGGATCAGGACGTGCGGCGCTGGTGGCGCTCCGATTCGCTGTGGCAGGCGCACGATCCGCGCTACTCGGCCGACCAGGTCTGCGTGATCCCGGGCACCGTTTCGGTCGCCGGGATCACCCGGGTCGACGAACCCGTGGGCGAACTGCTGGACCGTTTCGAACAGGACGCGGCGTACACGCTGGTCCGGGACGGGGTGGTACCGGCGGCCGTCGACGCGCGCCGGGTCGCCGCGGTGACCAGCGGGCCGATCGACGTGGTGCTGGCCGCGCCGGATGTGAACTGGTCCGGCCGGGCGACCGTGAACCCCGTGCACCGGCTCGGCGACCTGCACGAATGGACGGTGGACGAGAAGGGCGCGATCCATCCGCCGACCGGCGCCACCCTCGTCGAGACCGAGGGGCCCGAACCCGAGCATTCGTATGTGGAGCTCACCGTCCCGCTGTCCGCCGGACATGTGGTGCGGATCCGGATCACCGTCCCGGTGTCGGTGTACAACGGCGGTGCGCCCGTGGTGACCGAAGCCGACGCGGACGCCGCCATGTCGGCGCTGCTCGCGGTGGCGGCCGGGCAGACACTGCCCGAGGTGAAGGGCAATATCGCCCACATCAACCTGGCGTGGACGCCGGATCTGGTCGCCGATCACGCCGGAGTCACCGGCGCCGGGCTGCCCGCGGAACTGAGCACTCTGGGCCGGACCGCGCCCGACGTCCTGGTGGGCGCCTGCTGGCCTGCCGTGTTCGCGGTTCTGGGCGCGGCGCGGACCGAACCCGGCGCGAGCGTGATCGAGGGCATGCTCGATCTGGTGCACCTCGACCATCGGATCGAACTGCTGCGCGAACTTCCCGCTGCCACCAGCATTCTCGTGGTCCGCGCCGAATCCGGTTCGGTGCTCGACACCGATCTCGGCCGCGTGGTCGAGGTCGAGGTGACGGTCGGCGAGATGCGCGACCAGGGTCTGGACGTGGTGCCGCTGGCCCGGCTGGCGGAGCGTTTCGCGATCCGCGGCCGCACCGGCGCCGGCGAGCTGACCGATCCGCCGCGTGCCGGGGGCACCGTGAGCGCCGGCGCCACCGAGACGCCGCGCCGCCGGCGCCGGGACGCCACCATGATCGCCCCCCGCAGCATGGCCGCGTTCGCCTCGGTCTCCGGCGACCACAACCCGATCCACACCAGCGACGCCGCGGCGAAACTCGCCGGACTGGGCAGCCCGATCGTGCACGGGATGTGGCTGTCGGCCGCCGCCCAGCATGCGGTTTCCGCGGTGGACCCGCAGGCCACGGTGCCGGCGCGCACCGTGACCGCGTGGACCACCCGGTTCCTCGGAATGGTCCGGCCCGGCGCCGAGATCGACGTCCGGGTCGAGCGGATCGCGGTCGACGCGGGCGACGAGATCGTCGAGGTGTCCTGCCGGACCGGCGGCGATCTGGTGATGACCGCGACCGGCCGCACCGCCGCCCCGAAAACCGTCTACGCCTTCCCCGGCCAGGGCATCCAGCGCAAGGGTATGGGCCTGGACGCCCGGACCCGCTCCAAGGCCGCCAAGGCGATCTGGGATCGCGCCGATAAGCACACCCGTGCGGCGCTGGGCTTCTCGATTCTCGCCGTGGTGCGCGACAACCCGACCTATCTGAAGGCGCGCGGTGTGGAGCACCGGCACCCGGACGGTGTGCTGCACCTGACACAGTTCACCCAGGTCGCGATGGCGACCCTCGGGGTCGCCCAGGTCGCCGAGCTGCGCGAGGCCGGTGCCTTCGTGGAAGGTTCGCTGCTGGCCGGGCATTCGGTGGGTGAGTACAACGCGCTCGCCGCCGTCGCCGGGGTGCTGCCGCTCGAGGCCGTCCTCGAGGTGGTGTTCCAGCGTGGATCCGCCATGCACGAGCTGGTCCCGCGCGACTCCCAGGGCCGCAGCGACTACCGGATGGCCGCCATCCGGCCGTCGCAGATCGGACTGCCCGACGACGAGGTGATCGATTTCGTCGCCGCGGTCGGGCAGCAGGCCGGGGAATTCCTCGAGGTCGTGAACCTGAACCTGCGGGGTGCGCAGTACGCGATCGCGGGTACCGTCGCGGGCCTGGAGGCGCTGGAAGCCGAAATCGACCGGCGCCGCGCGGAATTCGGCGGTAAACGCGCCTTCATCCTGGTCCCCGGGATCGATGTGCCGTTCCACTCCACCGTGCTGCGCAAGGGTGTTCCGGAGTTCCGGGGCAAACTCGAGCAGTTGCTGCCGGAGGAACTGCGCCCGGAGGTGCTGGTCGGCCGCTACATCCCGAACCTGGTACCCCGCCTGTTCTCGCTGGAGCGCGAATTCGTCGCCGAGATCGCGGATCTGGTGCCGTCGGAACCGCTGGCCGCGGTCCTCGCCGACTTCGACTCCTGGTCGCAACGGCCCAGCGAACTGTGCCGGGTGGTCCTGATCGAACTGCTGGCCTGGCAGTTCGCCAGCCCGGTCCGCTGGATCGAAACCCAGGATCTGCTCTTCGGTGAGCTGGGTGTGGAACGTTTCGTCGAGGTCGGCCTGGGCGCCACCCCGACGGTGGCGAACCTGGCGAGCCAGACCCTGAAGCTGCCCGATTTCAGCACCGCCACCGTGGAAGTGCTCAATATCGAGCGCGAGGCCGGGATCGTCTACTCGACCGATACCGATCCGGCTCCGGTGGACGACCCGGTGGAAGAGGTCGCCGAGGCGCCCGCCGCCGCGGCAGCTCCGGCCGCCGCGCCCGCCGCCGCACCGGCGGCCCCGAGCGGTGGGCCGCGTCCGGACGACATCACCTTCACCGCCGCCGACGCCACCCGGGTACTGATCGCCCTGTGGACCAAGCTGCGGATCGATCAGATCGGCCCGGTGGACACCATCGAAGGGCTCTGCGACGGTGTGTCCTCGCGGCGTAACCAGCTGCTGGTGGATCTCGGTTCCGAGCTGTCCCTCGGTGCGATCGACGGAGCCGCCGACGCCGATATGGGCGCGCTGTCGGCCACGGTGGAACGCCTCGCCCGCACCTACAAGCCGTTCGGGTCGGTTCTCTCCGATTCGATCAACGATCATCTCCGCAAGGTGTTCGGACCCTCCGGTAAACGTCCGGCGGCGATCGCCGAACGGGTGAAGAAGGTCTGGGAACTGGGCGACGGCTGGGCCAGCCACGTCACCGCCGAGGTATCGCTGGGCACCCGTGAAGGCGCCAGCGTTCGCGGTGGCGATCTGGGCGGCCTGGTATCCGGCGCGCTCTCCGACGCCGCGGCCGTGGACGCGGCCGTCGATGCCGCCGTGCAGTCGGTGGCCGCCCGCCGCGGCGTCGCGGTATCGCTGCCGTCCGCCGGTGGGTCCGGCGGCGGCACCGTGGACGCGGCCGCGCTCGGCGAATTCACCGAGCAGATCACCGGTAAGGACGGTGTGCTGGCCTCGGCCGCGCGCCTGGTGCTCGAACAGCTCGGACTGAGCGAGCAGGTGTCCGCCCCGGAGGCCACCGAGGACGGTCTGGTCGATCTGGTGTCGGCCGAACTCGGTTCGGACTGGCCGCGTCTGGTGGCCCCGGCGTTCGACGGCCGCAAAGCGGTACTGCTCGACGACCGCTGGGCGACCGCGCGCGAGGATCTGGCCCGGCTGTGGCTGGGCGAGGACGCCGAGACCGCGCAACTGCCGGTCGGTGGATTCGCCGGTGCCGGCGAGGCCGTTGCCGCACAGGCGGACTGGTGGCGGCAGCGGGCGGTGCACGAGGCCCGTTCGGTACTGGCCGGGCACTACGAGCGGATCGCCACGGCGGCCCGGGACACCGAGCAGGTGGGGGAGTGGTCCTCCGATATCGCGATCGTCACCGGCGCCAGCAAGGGTTCCATCGCGGCCGCGGTGACCGGACGGCTGCTCGCCGGGGGCGCGACGGTGGTCGTCACGACGTCCCGCCTGGACGACACCCGGCTCGGTTTCTACCGCGACCTCTACCGCGACCACGCCCGTCAGGGCGCGGCGCTGTGGGTGGTGCCGGCGAATATGGCCTCCTACACCGATCTCGACGCGCTGATCGAGTGGGTGGGCACCGAACAGGTGGACAACGCGGGCGGCGCCAAGATCAAGACCAAGGACGCGCTGACCCCCACCCTGCTGCTCCCGTTCGCGGCGCCGCGGGTGGCCGGTGACCTCTCCGACGCCGGCGCCCGCGCCGAAATGGAGATGCGGGTGCTGCTCTGGTCGGTCGAGCGGCTGATCGGCGGGCTGTCCACACTGGGCGCCGATCACGATGTCGACGCGAAACTGCATGTGGTGCTGCCGGGTTCGCCCAACCGCGGGCTCTTCGGCGGTGACGGCGCCTACGGTGAGGCCAAGGCCGCGCTGGACGCCGTCGTCGCGAAATGGCGGGCCGAGAAGTCGTGGTCGAACCGGGTCACCCTGGTGCACGCGCTGATCGGCTGGGTGCGGGGCACCGGCCTGATGGGCCACAACGATGTGATGGTCGAGGCCGTCGAGCGGGCCGGGGTGCAGACCTGGTCCACCGCCGAGATCGCCGACGAACTGCTGAAATGGGCGACCCCGCAGGCGCGTACGGTGACCACCTCCGGACCGCAGCAGGTCGACCTGACCGGCGGTCTGGCCGGCGCGAACCTCGATCTCCCGGAACTGGCGAAGCAGGCGCAGGAAGCGGCGGAGGAAGCGGCCGCCGAGGCGGCGGACGAGCAGTCCGTCACCCGGATCGCCGCGTTGCCCGCCCCGCCGACGCTGACCTCGGCGCTGCCGGTGCCCGAATGGGGCCCGGTGACCACCGATCTCACCGATATGGTCGTCATCGTCGGCGCGGGTGAACTCGGACCGTACGGTTCGGCGCGCACCCGCTTCGAAATGGAGGTCTCCGACGAACTGTCGGCGGCGGGCGTCCTGGAACTGGCCTGGACCACCGGCATGGTGACCTGGGAGAACGATCCCAAACCGGGCTGGTACGACAGCGAATCCGGCGATCTCGTCCCGGAACACGAGCTGGCCGAGAAGTACCACGACGCCGTGGTCGAGCGGTGCGGTATCCGCCGCTACGCCGACGACGGTGCCATGGTCGACAACAGCAGCCCGCTGATGACCTCGGTATTCCTCGACCAGGATCTGTCGTTCACGGTGGGCGGCGAGGCCGAGGCGCGGGCCTTTTTCGCCGCCGATCCCGAGCACACGGTGATCACCCCGGTCGCCGACTCCGGCGACTGGACGGTCACCCGGCAGGCCGGCACCGAGATCCGGGTGCCCCGGCGCGCGAACCTCTCGCGCACGGTGGGCGGCCAGATCCCGACCGGCTGGGATCCCACTGTCTGGGGAATCTCCGCGGATATGGCGTCCTCGATCGACCGGGTGGCGCTGTGGAACATCGCCTGCACGGTCGACGCGTTCGTGGGCGCCGGGTTCAGTCCCACCGAGCTGATGAGCTGGGTGCATCCGAGCCTGGTCGCCAACACCCAGGGCACCGGTATGGGCGGTATGTCGTCGATGCGGTCGCTCTACGTCGACAACCTGCTCGGCGAATCGCGGCCCAACGACATCCTGCAGGAGGCGCTGCCCAACGTGGCGCTGGCGCATGTGGTGCAGTCCTATGTGGGCAGCTACGGCGCCATGGTGCACCCGGTGGCGGCCTGCGCCACCGCGGCGGTATCGGTCGAGGAGGGCGTCGACAAGATCAAGCTCGGTAAGGCCGAGGTGGTCGTGGCCGGTGGTTTCGACGATCTGGGTATCGAGGGCATCGTCGGCTTCGGCGATATGTCGGCCACCGCGGATTCCGCGGTCATGAGCGGTAAGGGCATCAGCGACCGCTACTTCTCCCGGGCCAACGACCGCCGCCGCGGCGGGTTCGTGGAATCGCAGGGCGGTGGCACCGTCCTGCTGGCCCGCGGCGATGTGGCGCTGGAACTGGGTCTGCCGGTGCTCGGTGTGGTCGCCTACGCCCAGTCCTTCGCCGACGGTGTGCACACCTCCATCCCCGCGCCCGGGCTCGGCGCGCTGGGTGCGGGCCGGGGCGGCCGGGAATCCCGGTTCGCCGCGGAACTGCGCAAACTCGGTGTGGGACCGGACGATATCGCGGTGGTGTCCAAGCACGACACCTCCACCGCGGCCAACGACCCGAACGAATCCGAACTGCACGAGCGGCTGGCCGCCGCCGTCGGCCGGTCCGAGGGCGCACCGCTGTTCGTGGTATCGCAGAAGAGCCTGACCGGGCACGCCAAGGGCGGCGCCGCCGCCTTCCAGCTCATCGGCCTGTGCCAGGTGCTGGAAAACGGCGTGGTGCCGCCGAACCGGAGCCTGGACTGCGTGGACGAGAAGATGCGGGAGTACTCGCATCTGGTCTGGCTGCGGGAGGCGCTGCGCTTCGGTGACCGGTTCCCGCTCAAGGCCGGTCTGGTGACCTCGCTCGGGTTCGGGCATGTGTCGGGTCTGCTCGCGGTGGTGCATCCGGAGGCGTTCGTGCAGGCGATCGAACCGAGCCGGCGGGCGGAGTACCAGCGCCGGGCACAGGAGCGGCAGCTCGCGGGCCGGCAGCGCATCGTCGAGGCCATGTGCGGCGGCCCCGCGCTCTACGAGCGTCCGGCCGATCGGCGCTTCGGCGGCGAGGGCACTCCGGCGGCGCAGGTGCGTGGCCTGGAGGCCGGTGTGCTGCTCTCCGAGCAGGCGCGGCTCGGCGCGGACGGGGTGTACCAGGTCGGCGGAGCCGGTTGCGAGACCGGACAGTTCGCCGGTGGCGGTTCCGATGCCGACGCGACCGTCACGCCGTAGGCTGCGCCACTGTGACCATCATCGGAATCGGCTTGGACCTGGTGACCATCTCCGAGTTCGCCGAACAGCTCGACCGTGCCGGAACGACCATGCTCCGGGAGAGTTTCACCGCCGGTGAGCGGCGATACTGCCAGAGCAAGGCCACCGATCCGGCCCGCAGTTACGCGGCGCGGTGGGCGGCGAAGGAGGCGGTGCTCAAGGCCTGGGCATCGTCGCGCTTCGCCCGCCGCCCGCAGATCGGGGACAACCCGTATCCGCTGATCGAAGTGGTCAACGACGCCTGGGGCCGGCCGAGCATCAAATTGCACGGCCTGGCCGCGGAGTTCCTGCCCCGGGTGCGGGTCCATCTGTCGCTCACCCACGACGGTGATACAGCGGCCGCGATGGTGGTGCTGGAGGATCCGGGGGAGCTCGCCGATCTGATCGAGGGCCGGTCGCCGGAGAACTGAACGAGATATATACGAGAAGGGCCCGGAGCGCTACGCTCCGGGCCCTTCTCGTTGGCGGTTCAGCGCTGGCTGGCCGAGCGGGACTCCTTCTCGGCGACCAGCAGATAGGCGACCATGAGTCGTTTCAGCTCGGAGACGGCGTCGGCGTGGCTCTGTTCGTCCTGCACCGAGAAATTCATCATCGAATACACCACGTGCACCAGCACCTCGGCCATCATGGTGCGCCGGGCGCGCGGAGTCCGCGGCGTCAGTGGGCGCAGCATCTGGGAGACGACCTCGGCGAACTCCTTCTCGTGGATCGCGCCGGTGGCCCGGGTGGACGGCGTGGACTGCATGGCCAGCCATACTTCGCGGCGGGACGGGTCGGTCATCCAGAGGTTTGCCAGGTGATCGACGAACTGGTTCATATGCCGCAGCCAGTCCAGTGACGGGATCTCACCGTGGAAGTCCGCGAGTTCCTGGGACACCGCCACCAGATCTTGTCGATTCAACTCGCAGACGATCACATATTTGTTGGCGAAGAATTGGTAGAGGGTGCCGATGGGGACCTCGGCCCGGGCGGCGACCTCTTCGCAGGTGAACGATTCGAAACCCACTTCCACCAGCAGCTCCCGCGACGCCTGCAACAATGCGTCGAACTTCCGCTTACTGCGTTCCTGAGTCGGACGCCGACGCGGCATCAGCTCCTGCGGATCGTCCTGAAGTTCCAGCGCAGGGTCCGGACGCCGTTTCGCCCTGGCCTCTGTGCGTACGTTCACCTGTCCCAGGCTAGCGGTACCGCGAAGTCCGTGGTGCAGAGTGTGCGACTGTGACGGCGAGTCTGTCATGTCTCACCACCGCGATCCCGCCGATCCGGGGCCCGCGACAGCGCTGGTGCGCGCCGCCGCGGCCGCCGGATCGGCGGGTTCGCCTCAGCTCCGGGTGCGCCGCTGGAACAGGATCAGCGCGGCGATATAGGCCACCACCGCGATACCACCCCACCACGCGAGCGCCAGGACGGCACTGTTGCCGATGGGCGTGCCCACCAGCAGGCCGCGCAGGGTTTCGATGACCGGTGTCACGGGCTGATGCTCGGCGAATCCGCGCAGCCAGGCCGGCATCGTCTCCGGGGGGACGAACGCGCTGCTGACGTAGGGGATGAACATCGCGAAGATGGTGAACCCGTTGGCTGCTTCCGGGCTACTGGCGATGAGCCCGAAACACGCGGACACCCAGGACAGTGCCAGGACCACCAGCGCCAGTACGCCGGCGGCCGCGAGCCAGTGCAGCGGGTCGGCGGTCGGGCGGAATCCGATCACCAGTGCCACTCCCACCACGATCGCGGTGGCCGCCATATTGCGGAGCAGGCTTTCGGTGATGTGACCGGTCAGGAAGGCGGATCGGCTGATGGCCATGGTGCGGAACCGGTCCACGATGCCTTCGGTGATATCCACGGAGACGCTCACCGCGGTGGTCGCCGCGCCGAAACTGGCGCACAACAGAATGATTCCGGGTACCACATAGTCGACGAAGGCGCCGCCGCCGACGTCCATGGCGCCGCCGAAGACGTAGACGAACATGACCAGGATCATGATCGGCAGTGCGAGTGTGCTGATCAGCGCATCGGGACTGCGCAGGGTGTGGCGGAGATTGCGGCCGGTCATGGTGGCCGCGTCCTGGGCGGTATGGGCGAGTGTGGTCACGAGCCTGGCTTTCTCTGGGTGCGGGAGGGGTGGCGGCGGGTCACGACGCTGCCGCTACCGGTTCGGCGGGACGGCCGGTGAGCGCGAAGAACACATCGTCGAGATCGGGTGTGTGCACGCTCAACTGCTCGACGGTGATGTTCAGGACGGCGAATTCGTCGAGCAGATGTTTGAGGTGGGAGACGCTGCCGTCGGACGGGACCTGCAGGGTGAGGTCGTCCGGATGGGTTTCGGGCCGGTCGGTGAGGCGGGCGGCGGCGGCCAGCCCCGCGGTATCGGCGAAGCGGAAGAGGATATGCCCGCCGGGGGTGAGCTGTTTCAGTTCGGCGGGGCTGCCGTCCGCGACGATCAGGCCGTCGTTGAGCACCGCGATCCGATCGGCGAGTTGATCGGCCTCCTCCAGGTACTGGGTGGTGAGGAAGACCGTGACACCGTCGTCCACCAATTCCCTGATGACCGTCCAGAGTTCGCGCCGGCTGCGTGGATCGAGCCCGGTGGTGGGTTCGTCGAGGAACACCACCTCGGGTCGCCCCATCAGGCTCATGGCGAGGTCCAGACGCCGCCGCATACCACCGGAGTAGGTGGACGCGGGGCGCGCGGCGGCGTCGGCGAGATCGAACCGTTCCAGGAGTTCGGTGGTCCGGCGCCGCACCTCCGCGCGATCGAGATGCAGGAGCCGGCCCACCATGTTCAGGTTCTCGCGCCCGGTGAGGACCTTGTCCAGCGCCGCGTACTGGCCGGTGACGCCGATGGCCGCCCGCACACGGTCCGGGGCGCGGAGCACATCGTGGCCGGCGACCCGGGCCGTCCCGGCGTCCGGGGCGGTGAGGGTGGCGAGGATTCGCACCATCGTGGTCTTCCCGGCGCCGTTGGGCCCGAGCAGTGAGAACACCGAGCCGCGATCGATGTCCAGGTCGATGCCGGTGAGTACGCGGTGCTCGGCGAAGGATTTGCCGACGCCGGCGAGGGAGATGGCAGGTGGGGCGGTCATGGGGACTCCGTTCCGGAAACCGTATGCCTGATAAACTGTATATGGCATATATTCTGATTAGAGAGTACACAGTTTGGAGCCGGGTGCAAGGAGGAGCCGGTGACGTGCGGTAGGAAAGGAGTCCCACCGAGCGCATACCGTGAGGTGGTTTCGCGGCGGCGGTGCCGCACCGGCCGTGGCCGCCGGATCCGAACGGAAGGAAGCGATATCGATGGCGAGCTCAGCCGGGAGCGGTCCGAACGCGGACGAGCGGTCGCGTATCGCGGCGACCGGCGAGGCGGCGGAATCGCAGCCCGCGCGGTCCGCCGAGAAAGCCGACCCGGGGCCTGGGCCCTCGGCCGGGACGGACCAGCCGCTGCCGAAATCCGTCGAGCTGATGTGGGGGCTGGCGCCGGTGGGCACCCGTGGTCCGCGACGCGGCCTGAGCCTGGAACAGGTCGTGGACGCGACGATCGAACTCGCCGACGAGATCGGGTTCGACTCGTTGTCGATGACCAAGGTCGCCGAGCGACTCGGCTTCACCGCGATGTCGCTCTACCGCTATGTGGACAGCAAATCGACGCTGGTGGAAATCGCCCTGGACCGGATCGTCGGCCTGCCGCCGGACATTCCGCCGGGGACGCCGTGGCGGGCGGCGCTCGAGCAGTGGGCCGCGGCGGAGTACCGGATCATCTCCCGGCACTCCGGCTGGCTGAGTGTGCGGATGAGCACGCCTCCGCTGGGCCCCAACAATATGGCCTGGCTGAACGCCGGTCTGGCCGCGCTCGCAGAGACCCGGCTGTCCGAACCGATGAAACTGCAACTGGTGATGAATCTGTCGCTGTACGTCCTCGGCCGGGCCCGTATGGCCGCGGAGATCGAACCCGAGAACGCGGAATCCGAAGGCGACTGGGGAATCATCGAGCGAGTGCTGGACCCCGCCCGGTTCCCGGCGCTCGCCGCCGCAGTGCGCGCCCAGGCCTTCGAACAGGACGAGCAGGGGTGGGCCGACCTGTTCTTCGACAACGGTCTGGCGCTGTTGCTGGACGGCTACGAGCGATTCATCGAATCCGCGTAGTGACGACCCGGCCCGGGCCCGGGTGGCCGGCGGCCGGCACCCGACCCGGGCGGGCGATCACACCGAGAGATCGCGGCGGAGTTTGGCGACATGCCCGGTGGCGCGCACGTTGTACTGCGCCACCTCGATCTTTCCCTCGGCATCGACCAGGAAGGTGGACCGGATCACACCGGTGACCTTCTTGCCGTACATGGTCTTCTCGCCGAACGCACCCCAGGCCGTGAGCACCGCGCGGTCGGGGTCGGACAGCAGCGGGAAGTTCAGTTGTTCGGCATCGCGGAACTTGGCGAGTTTGGCGGGCTTGTCGGGGGAGATACCGATCACGTCCAGCCCGGCGGAATTCAGCTCGCCGAGGCTGTCACGGAAATCGCAGGCCTGTTTGGTGCAGCCCGGGGTGCTCGCCGCCGGGTAGAAGTACACGACGACCTTCCGGCCGCGGTAGTCGGCGAGCGATACCTCGTTGCCGTCGGCATCGGGCAGGGTGAAATCGGGCGCCGGATCGCCCGGGGAGAGTCGCTGGTTGTCGGTCACCCTGGCACCGTATCCGAACCGCCTCGTCGTCGAACGTGTACTCGGCACCGAAGTCGGTGCGCTCGCGCGTGGGAGGGGCACCGCCGGTCGCCGACCAGACACTCCGCCGAGTCGTCGACAGCAGACACTGCCGAACGGCGAGGGGAGACACTGCCGGTCGGCGCGGGGAGAGACTGCCGGTCGGCACGGGGAGAGACTGCCGGTCGGCACGGGGTCCGAGGAAAGTGGCGGCGACGGTGGCCGCGGATACACTCGAGCGCGAACCCTGGCGTGATCCGGCGACAGCCGCGGCCCAGGGGTGTTCATCGGCCGCCGGAGGACGCGGCAGACCAGGTACAGGAGGCTTGAAGGTGGCAAAGGATACCGAGCGGATCGAGCAGGAGATCTTGGCCGCGCGGGAGCGTCTGGCCGGCACGCTCGACGAGATCGCGGTCCGGGCCGATCCGCAGCGGATCGCCTCGGACTCGAAGGCGGTAGTGGTGGCCAAACTGAATGAGCCGAAGGTGAAGTACACGCTCATCGGGGTGGGCGCACTGCTCGCCGGTGCGGTGCTGTTCAAGATCCTGCGCTGAGCCGCAAACGAGAACACCCGGTGACAGAGACTCTGTCACCGGGTGTTCGTGCGCAGTGAGGTTCGATCAGACGGTGGGGCAAGCGAACCCGTCGCCGTCCGGATCCAGATGCGGACCGAAGCCGGGCTCACCACGGAAGATCGGCGCCCGACCCGCGGCGCGCGCTTCGTCACAGTTCTTGAAGGCCCCGCCCGCGGAACCGGTCTGCGCCAGCTGCGCGGATCCGGTGGCGCCCAGGACGGCGTCGGCCGCCGAGGAACCGGTACCGGCCAGGGACGGCAGCGGGATCTGGAAAGGAGCGGCGCTCGCTGCGGCCGGAGCGGCCAGAAGAGTCAGCCCCGCGGCGGCGGCACTGACATAGAGCTGGCGTACGTTCATGAAATCCTCTATGTCTGCTGGGGAGTGGAACTTGCGTCCGACAGGAGAACGCGCGGCTACCACTGTTGTGAGGGGCGCCTCGATTGTCAACTCGTATGGCCTGGATAAGACAGGGGAAATTGCCCACCGAGTTGGGTACTCCCCGGATGCCGCGGCAGACCACGCCGCGGTGGCGGATCTCTCCCGGCGGTACCGGGAGAATTCGCCGGAGAGAACACGTTGTGATAGGGATGCATGCTATGTCCGAGGATCGACCCCCCAGCTGTTTCTCGCCCCACCCGGGGCCGGCCGGAGAACTCGGTAGGTCGGAGTAGCACGTTGTTGCGAATCATGGACCGTGGCGCGGCCGATACTCCCGGGGATCGGCCCGACGTCGCAGCCCGCTCGGCGGATTACCGGCTCGATCTCGATGGGCTTCGCGGAATCGCGATCGCCCTCGTCGTCGCCTTCCACGTCTGGTACGGCAAGGTTTCCGGCGGGGTCGATGTCTTCCTGGTGCTGTCGGGCTTCTTCTTCACCGGCATGCTGCTGCGGCAGGCCGAGCGGACCGGCCGCGTGAATCTGTGGCAGAACGCGGTGCGGACCGCGCGCCGGTTGCTGCCCGCCCTGCTGGTCGTGCTCGCGGTGGTGGCGGTGATCACGGTCACCACCAAGCCGTACTCCACCTGGGCCAATATGTCCGGCCAGACCATGGCCTCCGCCTTCTACTACCAGAACTGGTATCTGGCCCAGGCGGCCGAAAGCTATCTGGCCGCGGATCCGTCGGTGAGCCCGCTGCAGCATCTGTGGTCGATGGCGGTACAGGGCCAGTTCTATATCGCCATCGCGGTGCTGCTGGCGCTCGTGGCGTTTGTCTGCCGCCGGATCGGCGGTCCCGCCGCTGTGCGGCCGACCGTCGTGGTACTGGCGATGGTGCTGGGTGGGGCTTCCTTCACCTACGCGGCCGTCTGGATGACGGTGTCGCAGGAATGGACCTATTACGACAGCGCCGCCCGCGCCTGGGAGCTGCTCACCGGCGCCCTGCTGGCGGCGGTGCTGCCCTGGCTGCGGATCGGCGCCGGCCGGGTGTCGCAGGCCCTGCTGGGCCTGCTGGCGGTCGCCGGTCTGACCGCCGTCCTGGTATGCGGTGTGCTGTTCGACGGCGCCCGTCAGTTCCCCGGACCCGCCGCGCTGTTCCCGGTGGGGGCGGCGGTGGCATTGATCGTCGCCGGTACGCGTACCGAGAGCGGTACCCGGCCGGCCGTGAGCCGGCTGCTCGCCACCCGGCCCATGGTCGAACTCGGCGCGATCGCCTACTCGCTGTACCTGTGGCACTGGCCGCTGCTCATCTACTACCTGGTCCAGACCGGGAAACCGCACGCCGGGCTGGAGGGCGGCCTGCTGGTGATCTCCGCATCCCTGGTGCTGGCGGTGATCACCAACAAGTTCATCGAGAACCCGCTGCGTATTCGTTCCGGTGCCGCCGTCGTCGCGCCGCTGTGGCGGCGCCGGGTCCCGGGTGTGGCGGTGAGCGTCGTCGGTGTGCTCGTCCTGGGCGCCTGCGTCTCATGGCAGGTGGTGGTCGCGCGGACACCGTCGGAGCCGGTGGAGGCCCTTCCGGTCAACGAATATCCCGGCGCGGAGGCGTTGTTCGCCGGTGCGGCGGTCCCGGCCGCGAAACTGCGGCCCTCCATTCTGGAGGCGTCCAACGATCTGCCGGCCCCCACCCGCGACGGCTGTATCTCCGACTGGTTCAACAAGGAAGTGGTCAGCTGCACCTACGGTGATCCGAACGGCTCACGCACCATCGCCATGGTCGGCAACTCGCATGCCGAGCACTGGATGCCGGCCATGGATGCGCTGGCCCAGGTACACGACATCAAAGTGGTCGTGTACCTGAAGATGGGCTGCTCGCTCAATATCCGCGACGACGCGCAGTACCGGGGTCTGGATATCTCCGACTGCCGCGACTGGTCCCGTCAGGTGATCGATATCCTCGCCGCCGATCCGCCGGACTGGGTGTTCACCACCGCGACGGCACCGGTCTGGCCCACCGGCGGCGACGTGGTACCGGCCGAATACCTCGACGTCTGGGCCGCACTGGCCGAACGGAACCTCCCCCTGCTGGCGATACGGGACACCCCTTGGCTGCGCAGTCCGGAAGGGATCCGTTACAGCGCCGTGGACTGCCTGGCCGCCGGCGGCGACAGCGTGACCTGCGGTATGCCACGGACCGCGGCGCTGGCCCCGGTCAACCCCGCATTGGTACACGCCGCCGCGTTCCCCAATATGCGCCTGCTGGACCTCACCGATTCGGTATGCGGTCCCGATATCTGCCGGGCCGTCGAAGGAAATGTGCTGGTCTATCACGACGAGCACCATCTGAGTGCGAGCTACGCCCGCACCCTGGCTCCGGAGCTGGAGCGGCAGATCGGGACGGCCACCGGCTGGTGGGAGACCCCGCAGCCCGCCGGAGCCTGACCCGGACCGGCCGGCGCGGCCCCGGGGCGGATATCGCGCCGCCCTGCCCGCGCCCGGCCGGTTTCACCAAGGTGTGACAGGTGGTTTCACCCAGAGCAGCTTCTCGTCGGTATGCGGCCGCTGCGCGGCGGGATGAGACGGATGACGGGCCGCCCAGCCGGATTTCTCGTCCAGCAGGTTCGCCACCGAGCGCCAGGTCTCCTGGGTGCCCGGTGGATTGACGCCCGCCGCGCGAGCCAGCTTTCGCCGCGCCGCCGGGGAGAGTTCGAGAAGTTCACGACCGGAAATATCCCGATCCCAGAGATATCCGGCCAGCTCCCGTGCCTTGGCGGCACGACCGGCCTCCGCGGCCGGGGAATGCGCGTAATCGGCCATACACAAGTGTAAATACCGGCCGGAGTGCGCAAGTGCGCCCACCCACCGTGGGCGCGGCCGTCGGGCACCGACATGATCGCGGCCCCGGAACGCGTCGATGCCGCCCGGTGACCGGACGGCATCGACAACCCACTTCGTTGTGGAACACCCACGCCGTTGTGGGTGCTGCGTACCGGCCTCCGGCCGATCACGCGATTCGTTCTCCCGACGGGCCCCGGGCCACACTGTCCGGGCTCTGGTCGGTCTCGGGCCTGAGGACCACCACGCTGTGGTTCCGATTCACGACTCTGCAAACCATCCGGCGGATCCGCAGCACTGCGTCCCACCGTCCGGTCCGTTTCCTCATTCCGTCCCACTCGGCCGGTTGCGGCGGCCCGGCACCTTCAGGTGCCCGGTGCCGCCGACCGCTTATGGGTGAGATGTGCGCGCACCAACCGTGGGTTGCGGCCGTTGAGCACTTACACGATCACGGAACCCGCCCAGGTGTTCATGGTGTGCGTGAGGTGGATGGCCTCGCGTCTTTTGTCCGGACGGTCGCATCCTGTGGGTGGGGCCCGCCCGGTTCTGGAGCGACCAGAGGGAGGGCGTGCACGCACCAACCGTGGGTTCCGGCCGTTGAGCACTTACGTGATCGCGGAACCCGCCCAGGTGTTCATGGTGTGCGTGAGGCGGATGGCTTCCCGTTTCATCCGGATGGTCGCAATCCGTCCTGGGTGGGGCCCGCCCGGTTCTGGAGCGACCAGAGGGAGGGAGCGCAGCGACCGACCGCCGGGAGTGAAGAACCGGGTTAATAGGGCCCCACCCTCGAGGCGCGGAGCGCCTCCAATATCTCAGTACGCGCTGTTGACGTTGTCCATGGAGCCGTAGCGGTGGAACGCGTAGTTGCAGGCCGCCGCGATGTTGGAGACGGGGTTCCACACGTCGAACGGGGTGCCGTCCACGTGGTAGGCGGCGAAGGTGGGGTCGATCACCTGGAGCAGGCCCTTGGACGGGATGCCCATCATGGCGTTCGAGTCCCAGTTGTTGATGGCCGCCGGGTCGCCCGAGGACTCACGCAGGATGTTGCGGTGGATGCCCTCGTAGCTGGCCGGGATGCCGTTCTTGTTCAGGATGTCCAGCGCCTCGCGGATCCAGCCGTCCAGGTTGTTGGGGTAGGCCGGGGCGGGCGCGGGGGCCGGGGCGGGCGCCGGAGCCGCTTCGGGGGCCGGGGCGGGCGCGGGGAGCGCTTCCGGGGCGGGGGCCGGTGCGGGGATCGGCGCGGCCTGCGCGGCGGCGACCGGGGCAGCGGTGGCGGGCGCGGCGGCGGCGGCCGGGGCCTGCTCGGCGACCATGGCCACCCGGTCGGGGGTGCTGTCGTCGGCCATGGAAACCGCGGAGGAGGCGGTCACGGCGACGAGGCCGGCGGTGGCCAGGGCGAAGCCGACAGCTTCACGCTTGGTGCGGAGGCGCAGGGTGGAGAAACGATGAGTAGCCATTGCGGATTCGGTTCCTTGATCGGGTCTCGGGATCCGGCCCGGTTCGGGCAGCACGGATCTTCGGCGGCTCGGCGGGTGCCTTACAACCGGAAAACATGACTGTGCTGTTGTCGGGTTTTGTTGTATTGACACCGAACCGGCGGGCTCGGGTCCGGATGACGCATTTCGCGATTCCGGGGTGGTTTCCCGGTTCGCCGCGCCGGCGCAACTCCACCAATGGGCGGAGTACAGTTGACTCGGGTTCGGTGTTCGCGAAAACCGTCTGCGATTTCCGTTCCGCCGGGCTTCCGCGGTTGTTTCTCAACCTCGTGCCCGCAACGTGGCGGCCATTTCGAACCTCAGGTCTGTATCGACCGGATCTCAGAATGGTCACAGCAGGTGAACAGAAGGTAAACGGAGCCTGAGAAAATCATGAGCCCGATCTTGAATACCGAAATGAACGTGTTCTATCGGCGCGACGACCTGGGGAAATGTCGCTAAACCTCTTGTGGTGCAGGCCACATAATTTCTTCCCCGGAACCGTGGATTTCCCTGTTTGTGATGGTTCCGTGATGGGAAAACCTCTGCTTTTCCGCCCGCCGCGGAGCGTCCGGTAACAGGCCGTTACCGACCGGAGTCGCCGCCTTCGGGCTGGTATCCGGGTGCGCCTGATGATGTGATGGGTCCAGCAGGCGCACTACCGGGCGGTAACAAGCCCGGACCGAGACCGGAAAGAGGGCCGGGATGCACTCGACGACGAGTTATCCGCAACTGTTCGCTCCGCTCGACCTGGGGCACACCACACTGCGCAACAGGGTGGTCATGGGGTCGATGCACACCGGTCTGGAGGATCGGGCCTGGGATGCCAACCGGCTGGCCGCCTATTTCGCCGAACGGGCACGCGGCGGGGTCGGGCTGATCATCACCGGTGGTTACGCGCCCAACCGCACCGGCTGGCTCCTGCCCTTTGGCGCGAAGCTGACCAGCCGGACCGAGGCCTACCGCCATCGGACCGTCACACGCGCGGTGCACGAAGCCGGTGGGAAGATCGCGCTGCAGATCCTGCACGCGGGCCGGTACGCGTACGTGCCGGGCAGTGTCTCCGCCTCCTCGATCAAGGCCCCGATCAACCCGTTCCGTCCGCGCGCGCTCTCCGAGCGCGGAATCCGGCGAACCATCGACGATTACGTCCGTTGCGCCGAACTCGCCCGGTTCGCCGGTTACGACGGAGTCGAAATAATGGGTGGGGAAGGCTATTTCATCAATCAATTCCTGGCCCCGCGCACGAATAGGCGCACCGACCGCTGGGGCGGATCCGCCGAGAACCGCCGCCGCTTGGCGGTGGAAATAGTACGGCGGACACGCGCCGCCGTCGGCCCGGAATTCATTGTCATTTTCCGATTGTCGATGGCCGAATTGGTGGAGAACGGCCAGACATTCGAGGAGATACTGGAACTGGCGCGGGAACTCGAAATGGCCGGGGCGAGCATTCTCAATACCGATATCGGTTGGCACGAGGCCCGGGTACCGACCATCGTCACCTCGGTGCCGCGCGCGGCGTTCGTCGAGTTCACCGCGAAAATCGCCGCCACGGTCGGAATTCCGGTCTGCGCGTCCAACCGGATCAATATGCCCGAGATCGCCGAGGAGATCCTCACCCGCGGTGACGCGCAGCTGATCTCCATGGCCCGCCCGCTGCTGGCCGATCCGGATTGGGCCAACAAGGCGGCCGCGGGCCGCGCCGACGAGATCAACACCTGTATCGCCTGTAATCAGGCCTGCCTGGATCACGCCTTCCAGCGGCGCACGGTGTCATGCCTGCTGAACCCCCGGGCCGGGCACGAAACCGAACTCGTCCTGCTGCCCACCCGCCGGACCAAACAGATCGCGGTGGTGGGGGCCGGGCCCGCGGGATTGTCGGCGGCGGTCAATCTCGCCGAGCGCGGACACCGGGTCGACCTGTTCGAGGCGCTGGACCGGATCGGCGGCCAGTTCGATATCGCCCGGCGGATTCCCGGTAAGGAGGAGTTCGACGAATCGATCCGGTATTTCACCCGCAGGCTCGAACTCACCGGTGTCCGGGTGCATCTGAACACTCCGGTCACCGCGGGGGAGTTGGCGTCACGCGGATACGACGAGGTCGTGCTGGCCACCGGGGTCCGGCCCCGGATCCCCGACATCCCGGGGATCGATCACCCGATGGTGCTGTCCTACGCGGAACTGGTGCGCGAGGAGAAACCGGTCGGCGCGCGGGTCGCGGTGATCGGCGCGGGCGGTATCGGATTCGATGTGAGCGAGTACCTCACTGTCGAGGGGCACCCCACGCTGAAGGTCGACGAATGGAAACAGGAGTGGGGTGTGGACGCCGAGGACGAGCGCCTGCCCGGCCAGTTGCGCACCGGCGGCCCGTCTCCCGCGGCCCGGGAAGTGGTGCTGCTGCAGCGTAAGGACACCCCCTTCGGGAAGGGGCTCGGCAAAACGACGGGCTGGGTGCACCGGGCGGCGTTGAAAGCCAAGGGTGTGGAACAGCTGGGCGGCGTGAACTACGAGCGGATCGACGACGACGGGCTGCATATCAGCTTCGGGCCGAAACGCGAACGTGCCCGGGTGCTGCGGGTCGACAATGTGGTCGTCTGCGCCGGTCAGGAATCGGTCCGCGACCTGGAGGCCGAGCTCGTGGCCGCCGGTATCGCGGTCCATCTGATCGGCGGCGCGGATCTGGCCGCCGAACTCGACGCCAAACGCGCGATCGATCAGGGCACCAGGCTGGCCGCCCGGCTGTGAAGCGGGGGCGGTCCGGTTGCCGGGCCGCCGGCGCGAAATAACCTTTCCCCGAACGGTATCGCGCGGTAGTGTTCCGTCCTTGTGTTCGCACGAGGTAGGGGGGTGACTGTGCTGGGCGCGGCCGATCTCCCGGGCACCGCGAAGGTCTATTGGCGCCTGGCCGTCGCCGGATTCCGGCGGCAATGGCACTACAAACTGGCCATGTTCGCGGGGCTGTTCACCAACTGTGTGTTCGGATTCGTCCGCGCATCGGTGATGGTCGCGGCGATCGGGGCCACGGGTGGGTTCGCGGGTTACGACGCCGGCAGTATCGGCGCGTACGTGTGGATCTCCCAGGGGCTGCTCGGCGCCCTGCAGTTCATGGCCGCCGAACTCGAACTCGCCGAACGGATCCGCACCGGTGATATCGTCGTCGATTTCCTGCGGCCCGTCGATATCCAGCTGAGCAACCTCGCCGCCGACCTCGGCCGGGCCGCGTGCACGCTCATACCGCGCGGGGTGCCGAGTCTGCTGGTCGGTTCGCTCACCTTCGGCCTCGTCCTGCCCGGCACCCTCGAGTCCTACCTGCTCGGCACGGTGAGTGTGCTGTTCGCCGCGGCGATCTCCTTCCTGGCCCTGTTCGCGCTGACGATGGCCGGGTTCTGGGTGGTGGAGACCCGCGGTATCAGGACGCTCTACCAGACCTGCGGTCCCTTCCTCGCGGGCCTCTTCGTCCCGGTGCACCTCTTTCCCGGCTGGCTGGGCGCCCTCGCCGCCGCGACACCGTTCCCCTCCATGCTCCAGGCGCCGGTGGATGTGCTGTCCGGGCGCGTCACCGGCTGGGAAGCGGTGCACGTGGTCGGCACACAGGCCGTCTGGTTGCTGGTGATGATGACCCTCGGGCGGGTGCTGCTGGCCGCGGGCCGGCGGAAGCTGGAGGTCCAGGGTGGGTGAGACCACGGTGCGGACCCCACGGCAGCGGGCGCGGCCCACCGGGTCGCGATGGCGGCCCTACGCCGCGGTCCTCAGTTCCCGGATCCGGGCGCAACGGTCCTATCGACTGTCTTTCGGCGGAGAAATGCTGGCCGCGGCACTGCTCGGCCTGGTGGAGTTCGCCGAGGTATGGCTGATCTTCCGGCAGGCGAAAGTACTGGGCGGACTGGATATGGATGCCGCGCTGCTGCTGTTCGGCCTGAGCAACCTCGCTTTCGCCGCGGCCCAGCTCGTCTGCGGGCACCTCGACAAACTGCCGGCACTGATCCGCCTGGGACTGCTGGATATCTACCATCTGCGTCCGCAACCGGTGCTGCTCCAACTGATCACCAGTGATTTCTCGTTGCGGCGCCTGGCCCGCGCCTCGGTGGCCCTCGTGGTCCTCGCCGCCGGTCTGGTGCGCAACGATATCGAGTGGTCGGTGCTCACGGTGGTGCTGATCCTGCTGACCCTGATCTGCGGTGCGGCACTGTTCGCCGGCCTGTTCGTGATGGCGGCGGGCTGCCAGTTCTTCCTGATCGACGGCGCGGAACTGACCAACAGCTTCACCTACGGCGGATCCTTCGCGGCGACCCAGCCCACCTCGGTATTTCCCACGCCACTGCGGATGTTGTTCTGCGTGGCGATACCGGTCGCGTTCACCGCCTACTTCCCGACCCTGGCGGTGCTCGGCCTGCCGGGCCCGGCGGGCCTGCCGTCCTGGCTCGCGTGGTTCGCGCCGGTCGCGGCGCTGTGGGTGTGGGTGCTGGCGGCGGCCATGTGGCGATTCGGTACCAGGCACTATCAGAGCGGCGGTGGATGAGATGGGAGACCGGTGATGGCCGGGGTGGATTCGATCATCGAGGTCGATGAGCTGACGCGACGGTTCGTCCGCTACCGGCGGGACGGGAAGCGGGGCCGTCGGCGGCGGGAGCTGGTCACCGCGGTCGACGCCATGAGTTTCACGGTCGAGCGCGGTGCGGCGGTCGGATATATCGGGGCCAACGGCGCCGGGAAGTCGACCACCATCAAAATGCTCACCGGGATCCTCGTCCCGACCTCCGGCGCGGTCCGGACCTGCGGACTGGAACCCATCCGGCGCCGCCGTGAACTAGCGAGCCGGATCGGAGTGGTGTTCGGGCAGCGGTCCCAGCTGTGGTGGGATCTGCCGCTGCACGAATCATTCACCATCCTGGCGGCCATCCACCGGCTGGATCCGGCGGCGGGCCGGGCCCGCACCGCGGAACTGGTGGCGCAGCTGGAGATGGCGGACACCCTGGACACGCCGGTGCGGCAGCTGTCACTGGGGCAGCGGATGCGGGCGGAGGTCGCGGCGGCTTTACTGCATTCCCCCGAGCTGATCATCCTCGACGAGCCGACCATCGGCCTGGACGTGCTGTCCAAACAGCGGCTGCGCGAGTTCCTCCGCGCCGAACGCCGCGAACGCGGTACCACCCTGCTGCTGACCACCCACGATATGGGCGATATCGAGCGACTCTGCGATCGGGTGCTGGTGGTGGACCACGGGCGGCTCGCCTATGACGGTTCGCTGGACGGTCTCGGTGCGACAGTGGGCGCTCAGCGGGTGCTGGTGGTCGACCTCGCCGAACCTGCACCGCCGCTGCACGGACTGTCCGGGGCGGAACTGGTGGCCGCGGAGGGGGAGGGGATGCGGCAGCGGCTGGCCTTCGACGCCGAGACCACCACCGCCGCGCAGTTGCTGGCCGAGGTGTCCGCGCGCGCCCAGGTGCGCGACCTCTCGATCGAAGAACCCGATATCGAGGACATCGTGCGGCGGTTGTACGAAACAGCCCGCTGAACGCGACGGTGCCGGGCCCGCGGGGAGCCCGGCACCGTGCTTGTTCGGCTGTGGCCGTTACGTCTGGGCGTTACCTGTTTTCCACTCCGACCACGGGATGTTCCAGTCACCCAGGCCGTCCACCCCGGACAGGGTGCCGCCGACGGTGTTCTGCACGATCGTGATATCACCGCGTTTGGCCGTGTTGTACACCCACTGGGCGTCCGCGGGGCTCAGGTTCAGACACCCGTGGCTGGTGTTGGTGTTGCCCTGCGCGCCCAGCGACCACGGGGCCGAGTGGAAGAAGATACCGCTGTAGGACATCCGGGTGGCCCAGTCGACGTCGGTGCGGTACCCGGCGGCCGAGTTCACCGCGACCCCGTAGGTCGAGGAGTCCATGACGATATGTTCGTGGCGGTCGGCAAGGATGTAGATACCGTTGTCGGTGGGGGTGTCGTCCTTGCCCATCGAGGTCGGCATGGTCCGGATGACCTGGCCGTTCTTCTCCACCGTGACCATCTTCGTATTGTCGTCGGCCTTGAAGACCACGGCATCGCCGACCACGAAGTGCGAGGTGATGTCGTCCTGGCCGTAGAGCCCGTTGCCCAGGTCCTTGCCGTAGACGTTCACATTGATGTCCACGCGGGTGCCCGGCGCCCAGAAATGTTCTGGCCGCCAGCGGACCTCCCGGTTGTTCACCCAGTAGAAGGCGCCCTCCACCGGAGGTTCGGTTTTGATCGTGATGGCGTCCTGCGCGGCCTTGCGGTCGGGGATGTTCTCGTCGAACTGGATCGCCACCGGCTGGCCGATTCCGACCACCTCGCCCTCACCGGGGACCAGGTAGGGCTTGGTGACATTGCCGGGAGCCGTGGTGGTGAAGCTCATGCCCGCGGTGGACGCACCGCCCAGCCCGATCGACCGCGCCTGCAGCCGGTAGGTCTTGCTGTAGCCCAGCGGCTCGGTGGTGCTCCAGCTGCGCTTGTCCGGGGAGAGCTGCCCGGCCACCGGCTGGTTGTCCGGGGTGAGCAGTGCCACATCGGTGAACAGGCCATCCGAGATCTCGAACTTCAGCGGAGCCGCCGGCGATACGCCGATATCGCCGTCCTTGACGGGCGCCACGAGTTTGGGCTTGATGAGTTCGGTGATGGGGTTGCGATCGATGGCGACGGATTTGTCCGCTGCTTCCGAGGACGAACACCCGGACATCACCAAAGCGATCAAACTGATGAGAAGTATCGGTCCGAAGAACCGACCGACCGGCTTGCGCCGATCTCCTGTACGCATATCAACCCCGTTTCAAGTCCCGGCGCACCCGCTCCGCGCCGATGGCTTCGGATCCGACCGATTTACTGCTCACCTCGACCCACCGCAGCGGCGGGACCGGTCGAGACCACGTCCTACTATTCTGCCAGCCGTCCCGAGGTGATCCCAACCGAAGATCAACTCCTCGGGCCCGGGCGGCCCACCTACACATAGGGTTCGGGCCGCCATCCGTTACGGCGTCGCGCGGCTCACACCCGCCCGACTCGCTATCGATTTCACTTCTGCGGCGCGGGCCTGTTAATGTCTGTCCCGCACCGCACGACGGGGCGCGCGCCATTAGCTCAATTGGCAGAGCAGCTGACTCTTAATCAGCGGGTTCGGGGTTCGAGTCCCTGATGGCGCACCTCAGGTTCCAGGACCCGTTCCGACTATAGGGTTCCCGATCACGATTCGCGTTGGGCGACAGTCAGATGTGATCAACCCGCTACCCGCCCGTATTTCGACCGTGGCTGTGCCGGACATTCACCGAGGCCCGGCCGGCTTCCCCCTGATCGGATACTGTGCGCGGTATGAGCGAGGCGGACGCGCGGGTGGGGCGCGGGCAGGTGACCGCGTGGGGGCTGTGGGACTGGGGGTCGTCCGCTTTCCACGCGGTGATCGGGACCTTCGTCTTCGCCGTCTACCTCACCGACAGTGTGGGCGAGGACCTACCCGGCGATATCTCTGCGAGTGCCTGGCTCGGCTGGGCGCTCGGTATCGCGGGCCTGCTGGTGGCCCTGACGGCTCCGGTGACCGGGCAGCGATTCGACGCGACCGCCAACCGTAAACGTTCGCTGGCGATCATGACGGCGGTGACGGTGTGCCTGATAGCGGCCATGTTCTTCGTTCGTGATGATTATCACTATCTCTGGCTGGGGCTGGTACTGCTGGCGCTCGGCCATGTCTTCGTCGAGCTCGCCACCGTGCCCTACAACGCGATGCTGCGCCAGGTGTCCACCCCGGCGACCGTCGGCCGCGTCTCCGGGTTCGGCTGGGCGATGGGCTACTTCGGCGGGATCTTCCTGCTGCTGATCTGCTACTTCGGCTTCATCGCCGGGGACGGCGACGAACGCGGCCTGTTCGGGGTCGCGACCGAGGACGGGCTCAATATCCGGCTGGTGGTGCTGCTGGCCGCGTTGTGGTTCGCGGTGTTCGCGCTGCCGGTGTTCTTCGCGGTTCCGGAGGTCCGGCGTTCCGGTGCCGACCCCGGTGCGGCTTCGGCCGGGTTCCTCGCCTCCTACCGGGTGCTGTGGCGGGATCTGCGCGAACTCTGGGTCCTGGATCGCCGCGTCATCTGGTTTCTGCTGGCCAGCGCGATTTTCCGGGACGGGCTCGCGGGTGTTTTCGCCTTCGGCGCGGTGCTGGCCGTACAGGTCTACGGGATCAGTGATTCCGATGTGCTGCTGTTCGGTATCGCGGCCAATGTCGTGGCGGCGCTGGGTGCGATCGTGGCCGGCCGGTTCGACGATTCGATCGGGCCGAAACGGGTGATCGTGGTGTCGCTGGTCTCGGCGATCGTATGCGGCGGGGCGCTGCTGGTGGTGTCCGGTGCCACCATGTTCTGGATCTTCGGTCTGGGGCTCACCTTGTTCGTGGGCCCGGCGCAGGCCTCGGCCCGGTCGTTCCTCACCCGGCTGACACCGCCCGGCCGGGAAGGTCAGCTGTTCGGGCTCTACACCACCACCGGACGCGCGGCGTCGTTCCTGTCGCCGTCGCTGTTCGGTCTGTTCGTCTGGGGGTTCGGCGCGGACCGGGCCGGGATCGCCGGACTGCTGGTGGTCCTGATCGGCGGGCTGATCGCGCTGCTGCTGGTCCCGGCGCCCGATGATCGGGGCAGCCGGGTGCCGGCCCCGGCATCGGTCGCCTGACCTACGCGTCAGGGTTGCCAGACACCCATACCGAGGGCGATGAGACGGACCTGCGCGATCGTGCGCTCGATGGTCGGCTGCTGCTCGCGGGGTGTGGCCGATACATAGTCGGCGATACCGTCGATCACGGTGACGACCAGCAGGTCGGCCGCGATCTCCAGATCGTCGGGCGACCAGGAGTCCAGGGCGCGGACGCGGGACAGATCGGCCACGAGTTCGCGCACGATCAGTTGTAGTTCGAGAGCGATCGCGGTGCGCAGGGCCGCGGTGCCCCCGCGTTGTTCCCGGATCAGGAAGCCGTACAGCTCCCGTTTGGCGGCGACCTCGCCGAATACGAAACGCACCGTTTCCGATAGGCGGGCGTCGGGCGTGCGGCGCAGCTGCCGTAGCGCCAGGCGTAGTGCCTGCACGCCTTCGTCGACGAGGGTCGCGCCGAGGTCGTCGAGCGAGCCGAAATGGCGGTAGAAGGCTGTCGGGACGATACCGGCCGCCCGGGCGATCTCCCGCAGGCTCAAGGCCCCGAACCCGCGCTCGGCGGCCAGCGCCAGCGTGCCGTCGAGCAGAGCCTGCCGCGTGCGCTCTTTGCGCTCGACTCGGCTCGCTCCCTGATCGGTCATTTCAGTGAGCATACAGCCGTTCACCATCCGTCCCTCGTGTATATGTCGTCCGCGTCACACCGATTCCTGGTTGACAGTTGCATCGGGGTATCCGGCACACTAGTTGAGTGTACATACGTACACTGAAAATGGTTCGAGTACGTGACGCGACCGATGGACGGAGAACTGGCTATGGCGGCCCTTCTCGATCTGGTGCAGACCCTGACCACCCCGCACCCGGTGGACCGGTACCTGGAATTGGTGCGGCCGATGCTCACCGTGCGCGATATGCGGGCGCGCATCGTCGAGGTCGACCGGTCGGTGCCGGGGACCCTCCGCCTCGGGCTGCGCCCGACCCGCCACTGGAGCGGCTTGCGCGCGGGTCAGTTCGTGCAGGTAGGAGTGGTTATCGACGGTGTGCGGCATACGCGTTGCTATTCGCCGGTGAACTCCCAGCACGACCCGCGCCGCCGGCTCGACCTCACCATCCGGGTCCATCCCCACGGGCTGGTGTCGCGATACCTGCACGAGAACGCCCGGGCCGGCGCGATCGTCGATCTGGAACCGGCCTCCGGGGTCTTCCACCTGCCCCAGCGGCGTCCGGAGCGGGTGTTGCTGATCAGCGGCGGGAGCGGGATCACCCCGGTGCTCTCGATGCTGCGCACCCTCGCCGACGAGGGATACGACGGGCCGGTGGTCTTCCTGCACTACGCGCGCTCCCCGGAGTTCGTACCGCATCGGGAAGAACTGGCCGAAATCGCTGCCGCCCATCCGAATATCTCGGTCGAGATGCGGTACCCGGAGTTGGACGGGCGCGGCTTCTCCCACGACGAGCTCACCCGGGTGGCCCCGTGGTTCGCCGATGCGCAGACCTACCTCTGCGGCCCGCCGCCGCTGATGGAGTCGGTGCGGGAGATCTTCGACGAAGAGGGTCTCGGTGAACGCCTGCACACCGAGGAGTTCGTCGCCACGGCCGTCCCGGTCGACAGCGCGGACATACACGGGACAACGACGTTCTCCGCCAGCGGAGTCACCGCGGACAACGCCGGCGAATCGCTGCTGGAGCAGGCCGAAGGCGCGGGCCTGACGCCGGAATTCGGGTGCCGTATGGGCATCTGCCTTTCCTGCACCTCGGTGCGGCGCAGCGGCTGCACCCGCAACCTGCGTACCGGCGAATTGGAATCCGATCCCGACCAGCCGATCCAACTCTGCGTCCAGGCCGCCGTGGGCGACGTGGACATCGATATCTGAGTGCACACCCGTATCCGAGTGGCACCCGAACCAGACATCTGGAAACGAAGGGGACAACGATGACAATCCTCACCGAAACCAAGGACGGACCGCTGGTCCTCTCGCCCGCGGAGGTCGAGGAGATCGGCCGCACCCTCGACGAACTGCGCGACCGGCTGGTCGCCGATCTGGGTGCGCGCGACCGCGAGTACATCTACGACATCATCAAGGCGCAGCGCGGTTTCGAGATCGCCGGGCGCGGCCTGATGTACCTGGGCTTCCTGCCGCCCTTCTGGCTGGCGGGCGTCGCCGCGCTGAGCGTGTCGAAAATCCTCGACAATATGGAGATCGGCCACAACGTCATGCACGGTCAGTACGACTGGATGCGTGAGCCGGGGCTGAACTCGCGAGTGTTCGAATGGGACACCGTCTGCCCGGCGGACCAGTGGAAGCATTCGCACAACTACATGCACCACACCTACACCAACATCCACGGCAAGGACCGCGATATCGGTTACGGGGTGCTGCGTATCGACGAGGGGCAGAAGTGGAACCCGTACTACCTGGGCAACCCGCTGTACGCGTTCCTGCTGATGGTCTTCTTCGAGTGGGGCGTGATGCTGCACGATCTCGAAGCCGACAACATCGTCAAGGGCAAGCGCACCTGGGCGGACCTCAAACCGCTCATCAAGGGCCAGCTCCGGAAATCGGGCCGGCAGGTGCTCAAGGACTATGTCGCCTTCCCGCTGCTGTCGGGTCCTATGTTCCTGTCCACCCTGGCGGGTAACGCGACGGCGAACGTGGTGCGCAACCTGTGGGCCTACTCGATCATCTTCTGCGGCCACTTCCCCTCCGGCGTGCAGTCGTTCACCGAGGACGAGACCGCCGAGGAGACCCGCGGCGAATGGTACGTGCGCCAGATGCTGGGCTCGGCCAATATCTCCGGTAGCCCGCTGTTCCACATCATGTCCGGCAATCTGTCGCATCAGATCGAGCACCACCTGTTCCCCGATCTGCCGGCCAACCGCTACCCGGAGATCGCGCCGGAGGTACGGGCGCTGTGCGAGAAGTTCGGGTTGCCCTACAACACCGGGCCGCTCGGTAAGCAGATCGGTTCGGTGTGGGCCAAGATCTTCCAGCTGGCCCTGCCGCCGCAGCTCACCGAGTCGCGCTTCGCCCGATTCCTGCCCGCTGTACTGCGGAAACGTTCCGAGCCCGGTGTTATCGTGATGCGTCAGCAGAGTCCAACCAAAGCGGGCGTGTGATGATCGGCAAATTCGAGGCCAACAAAGACCTGATCCAGGAACTCACCTCCTCGGGTGCGCGCCGGATCGGCAATATCGCGGGCATCATCACCGGGACCGTCGCCGAGGTGGCCCGTGAGATCGGTGAATGGGTCACCGATGCGATCGAGATGAACGAGGCCGCGGCCGCTGCCCGCCGTGACGCCGCGGACGTGCCGGAGACCGGTGAGCGTCTGCCGGGGGATCCGGACGCCGGCCACCCCGAGGCCGATAGGCCCTCCGGCGTCGTCGACGCGGATCCGGCCGGCCCCGATGTGGTGGACGCGGATGTGGTGGACGCCGATGTGGTCGATGCCGGAACCGCGGACCCCGGCTCTTACGGCAAACGGGACCGATAGGGTCCGGATACCGCCCGGTGCAACGACTCGCACCGGGCGGTTATCCATGAGTTAACCTCTGGATCGTGCCCGCCTACATCTCCTCACCGGAGCTGACCTTCGGTTTCCTGTTCGCGCTCGAGGATCCGGAGCGTATCGCCGAGGTGGTGCGGGACCTCATGGAGCGCAAAACCGTCTCGATCTTCCGATTGGCCCGGCTCTCCGACGATGCCGGACCGCCGGAGCGCTATGTGGTCAACTGGGCCGCCATCCCCCAGATATCCATCACCACCGCCGCGCCGGACCCGGCGGAACTGCGGGCCGAGCGGGTGATGCTGGTCAACGCCTTTCTCGGTGAGGGCGGCGAGGTCCGGTTGTACTCGGCGCAGGGCCGGGCGCCGGAATAGGGCGGTGACCGTAGTTGCCACGATCGTGTTCCCGTGACCGGTGGTGGCCCACCGTTATCGAACTGTAGCCTTGTCGGGGGGACGAGAACGATCGGATGAGCAAGGAGTGGGCGCAGTGGAGAACGTACTACGGCTGCTGATCGTGTTCGGGGGCACGCTGGCCGTGACGATCGCGATCGGCTGGGCAATCGATCGTGGGCTCAAGTTCTGGTCGGCCCGGCATCCCAAGACCGCTGTTCCGGGCATGCTGCGCCGGATGCAGTTGCCCCTGCAGCTGTTCCTCGGGTTCGCCGCGCTGCGGCTCACCTACCCCTTGGCGGAACTGGACCTGAAACAGGACGCCGTCATCCTCAACGTGCTGGCCACCATGGTCACCATGTCGGCGGTCTGGCTGGTGGTCAATATCGCCGACGCCGTCGCCGACGGCCTGCTCAACACCTATTCCCGCCGCGCCCGCGATCCGCGCCGGGTCCGGCAGCTGAACACCCAGTTCACCCTGATCCGCCGGATCACCAGCTCGGTCCTGGCGGTCGCCACCGCCGCCATCGCCATGCTGATCATGTTCCCGGAGTTGCGGGTGCTGGGCACCTCGCTGCTGGCCTCGGCCGGCATCATCGGCATCATCGCCGGTGTGGCCGCCCAGTCCACCCTGAGCAATCTCATGGCGGGTCTGCAGATCGCCTTCGGGGATTCGGTGAAAATCGGCGATACGGTCGTGGTCGAGGGGGAGATGGGCACCGTCGAGGAGATCACGCTGTCCTTCCTCACTGTCCGGATCTGGGACGACCGCCGGCTGACCATGCCGGTCTCCTACTTCAACAGCAAGCCCTACGAGAACTGGTCCCGCGGCGGGCCGGAACTCACCGGCACCGTATTCCTGTACCTGGACCACAGCACCCCGGTAGCCGGGCTGCGGGCACATCTCTACGAGTACCTGAGCGACCATCCCGACTGGGACGGCCGGAGCTGGAATCTGCTGGTCACCGACAGCACCCCCACCGGTATCGAGGTTCGCGCGTCGATGACCGGGCGTGATTCGGACGCGGTGTGGTCGCTGCGCTGTGCCGTGCGCGAGGAACTCATCGGCTGGCTCAACGAGAAGCATCCCGAAGCGCTGCCGCGGATCGCACCCCTGGAGGGGTTCGAGAAGACTCCGGTCCGCTGAGGAGCCGATCGTTTTCGCTGCGCTCCTGATCTCGATGGAGTGTCGGTATCCCACGGGGATCCCGAATGAGTGTGTTATAGCTCACAATTGAGGTACGGCCGCGCTTCATCGGGCGCGGCCGGGACGAGCACACTCGAAGGAGCGTTGATCAATGCCTGCTCCCGCCGGTTATCCGGTCCGGGTCCGCGGCGATCTGGACCCCGCGCTGTCGCGCTGGATGTGGATCGTGAAATGGATTCTGGCCGTACCGCACTACATAATCCTGTTCTTCCTGCACATCGGCTACGCCGTGGTGACGCTGATCGCGTTCTTCGCGATCCTGTTCACCGGCCGGTATCCGCGTGCCCTGTTCGACTACAGCGTGGGGGTGATGCGCTGGTCGTGGCGGGTCTCCTACTACGCCTGGTCACCGGCCGGAACGGATAGATACCCGCCGTTCTCGCTGGCGGTCGACGAGACCTATCCGGCGGATCTCGACGTCGACTACCCGGAGACTCTGCATCGCGGCCTGGTGCTGGTGAAATGGTGGCTGCTGGCGATCCCGCACTATCTGATCATCGGCGGGTTGACCGGCGCCGCCTGGGTGGCCGACTACGACGACGCGGACGGTATGGCCAGCGCCATGGGCGTACCGCTGATCGGAGTGCTCACCCTGGTCGCGCTGATCGGATTGCTGTTCGTCGCCCGCTATTCCCAGGGCCTGTTCGACTTCGTGATGGGTATCAATCGCTGGATGCTGCGCGTACAGGCCTATGCGTCGCTGCTGCGCGACGAGTACCCGCCGTTCCGGCTGGATCAGGGTGCTCGCGACGCTGTCCCCCCGGTCGTGGATACGGAAAAGCCCACCGCCTGACCGGCCGCGGCGTATCCGAACCGGATGGCGCGCTCGAACCGGATACGAAAAAGCCCGAGGGCGCGGAGCCCTCGGGCTTTCTCAGGGTGAGTGACGGGACTCGAACCCGCGACAGCCAGGATCACAACCTGGTGCTCTACCAACTGAACTACACTCACCATCGCCGAATAACACCGGCGGCCTAGATACTAGCGTGTCTACCCCGTCGTTAGCTAATCGGTTTCCGGTGTGGCGGTGACCTGCGCCGATTCGGACTTGCCGGATGCCGGGGGGAAATCCCCCGGTGCCTGGGCGCCGACCTCGGCGGCGATCGTGCCGATCTCCGCCGTCGACGGGCCCGGAGCGGGAACGAAGGCGGTGCGGCGGTAATACCGGAGCTCCCGGATCGACTCCTGGATATCGGCGAGCGCGCGATGGGCCAGACCCTTCTCCGGCTGGCCGAAATAGATCCGCGGATACCAGCGGCGGCACAGCTCCTTGATCGAACTCACATCGATCATCCGGTAGTGGAGGTGCTCGTCGAGGCGCGGCATGTCCCGGGCGATGAAACCGCGATCGGTGGCGATGGAATTGCCGGCCAGCGGTACCGTCCGCGCGGTGGGCGCGTACTGCATGACGTAATCGAGTACCTGCTGCTCGGCCTGGGCCAGTGTGACAGTGGATCGGCGCACTTCGTCGGTGAGTCCCGACCGGGCGTGCATATCGGCGACCACGTCCGGCATCGCGGCGAGCGCCTCGTCGTCGGCGTGGATGACGATATCCACCCCGTCGCCGAGCACATTGAGGTCGCTGTCGGTCACCAGGGCGGCCACTTCGATCAGCTTATCGGCGACCAGGTCGAGCCCGGTCATCTCACAATCCATCCACACGATCAATTTATCGGACACTCGCACCAGCCTAATCAGCCGAACACCGCGTGATGTGCATTCGTGTGCTGTACGGCATACGCCGGGCGTGTGGCGGTGCGGATCCGATATCCGCACCGCCGCGCCTCAGCCGCCCAGTTTCTTGTAGAACGCGCCCGCGATGGGTGCGGTGAACGCCCGCGGGCCGTAGTTACCGGCCGCGCTCATCCCTTTACCGATCACACCGGGGACGACCCGCATCTTGTTCCGGGCGAGGGCGTCGATCGACAGCCGGGCGGTGTGGTCCGACGACACCCACAGTGCGTCGGGAACCATCCGGTCGACCAGGGACGCCTCGGCCGGATCCGGGGTGACGGTGCGGACCGGGCCGGGAGCGAGCAGGGTGATGTGCACGCCCGAACCCTTGAGCTCGCCACGCAGCGATTCGGTGAACGTGTTGGCGAAGGCCTTGCTCGCGGCGTAGGTGGCGTTGTTGGGGATGGGCATGTTCCCGGCCGCCGACCCGCTCACCAGGATTCCGCCCGCGCGGCGGGCAAGCATGCCCGGTAGCACCGCCAGCGTCAGGTCGTGTACGGCCACGGCATTGAGCTCGAGCTGGTCGCGTTCGTAATCGGGATCCAGCTCGGCCAGCGGGCCGAAGGTCGCGATACCGGCGTTGTTGCACAGGATCGAGATATCGCGCCCGGCCAATTCCTCGGACAGCGGCGCGCGCTGTGCGCGGTCGGCGAGATCCACGGCGCGAACCTCCGCGGTGATTCCGTGGGTGCGGGTGAGCCGGTCGGCGAGATCGTCGAGCAGGTCGCCGCGCCGCGCCACCAGTACGAGCGAGTATCCGCGGCGCGCGAGCTCGGTGGCCAGAGCGGTTCCGATACCGGAGGAGGCGCCGGTGACGACGGCGCGGCTATCGGCGGCAGGCGAAGGCAAACCCATGCCGTCACCCTAGGACAGGCATCCGGAGACCGGCTCGCCGCGGCGGCGACCGGAGGGCCTCGGGACCGCGGCGCGGTCCCGAGGCGAAATCCGAACTCTCTGTGCGGCCGGTGTGTTTGGAGTTCTAGGGGAGTGGGTACACCCACTCCGACCGGCCTGAGCAGCTCAGTCGGGTGGGTGGAGCGCCCCCGGCAGGAATCGAACCTGCGACCTAGGGATTAGAAGGCCCTTGCTCTATCCAACTGAGCTACGGAGGCAGTGGTTCCACCATCGCGGACAACGGTCGCGTTGTCCAGCTGAAAAGTGTAGCGATCGTCAGGATCGTTTGTTTTGGGCTGCCCGCAGAACAGCCCGGCCGGGCCCGTCGGGACCCGCCGAACTACCCTCGAACCTATGTCGTCAGCCCGGGCCTCCGCCGCCGAACCAGTTACCGAGGTCGGCGGGCCGGCCGGTACGGCGACGGTCCCGGCAGTGCTGACGGTGGTCGCGGGAGCCTTGGCGGCGCTGGTCGCCGTCGCTGTCGTGAGCCTGTCCGCCGCTGCGGCGCTGAGCCTACTGGGTATACCCGATCCGGGTCCGCTGACGACCTACGGCCTGCCCGCGGTGCGGGCGCTCGCCGACCTGTTCGCCGCCTTGACAGTGGGCGCTCTCCTGTTCGCGGCCTTCCTGGTGCCGCCGCAGCGCAGCGGGCTCCTCGACACCGGCGGTTATCGCGCCGTCCGGCGGGCATCGGTGCTCGCGGCCGCCTGGGCCGTCTGCGCGGCGCTGCTGGTGCCGTTGACGGTATCGGACAGCACCGGAAGGCCGGTGACCGAAATGCTCGCGCCGCAGGATCTGTGGGGCGTGATCGACGAGATCGAGCTCGCCGGGACCTGGCGGCTCACCGCGATCTGCGCCCTGCTCCTGGCCGTGGCCTGCCGCCTGGTCCTGCGCTGGGGATGGACCCCGGTTCTGTTCGCCGCGTCCCTGGCGGCCATGATGCCGCTGGCGCTGACCGGGCATTCGTCCTCGGGTGGCTCCCACGACGTGGCCACCAACAGCCTGATCCTGCACCTGATCGCGGCGGCGGTCTGGGTCGGTGGGCTGATCGCGGTACTTGTCAACGCCCTGCGTGACGGTACGCACACCGATCTCGCTGCCCGCCGGTTCTCACCGGTGGCCGCCGTCTCGTTCGGGGTGCTCGCGGTGAGTGGCGTCGTCAATGCGTGGGTGCGGGTGCCGTTCGACGAGTTGTTCACCAGCACCTACGGCCGGCTGGTCCTGGCCAAGGTCGCGGCGCTGGCCGCGCTCGGCGTCGTCGGCTGGTTCCAGCGGCGGGCCGCGCTCCCGGCTCTGGCGGCCGATCCCGGCGACCGCCGGGCACTGGTGCGTTTCGCCGGGGTGGAGATGTTGCTCTTCGCCGCGACCATGGGTCTGGCCGCGGGACTGGGCCGCACGCCGCCACCCCCGCCGTCCGCCGTGCCGACCCCGGTCGAGGTGGAACTGGGTTACAGCCTCGACGGACCGCCCACCGTGGCGGGACTGCTGTTCGACTGGCGGTTCGATCTCATCTTCGGGACCCTTGCGATCGTGCTGGCCGTGCTGTATCTCCTCGGGGTCCGCCGCCTGCACGCGCGCGGTGACAGCTGGCCCGTGGGCCGGACCGTTGCCTGGCTGCTGGGTTGCGCGGTCCTGCTGTTCACCACCTCGTCGGGGGTGGGCCGGTACGGGCCCGCGATGTTCAGCGTTCATATGGGCGCCCATATGGCGTTGTCGATGCTGACGCCGATCCTGCTGGCGCTCGGAGGTGTGGTGACCCTGGCGTTGCGCGCGCTCCCGGCTGCGGGCCGCGCCGGGCCGCCGGGGCCCCGGGAATGGGTCCTGGCCGCCGTGCACAATCCGGTCTCGCGCCTCCTCACCCATCCGATCGTCGCGTCGGTGGTGTTCGTGGCCGGTTTCTACGCCCTCTATCTCGGCGGTATCTTCGACACCTTCGTCGATTCCCACGCCGCGCATCTGCTGATGAACCTGCACTTCCTGATCAGCGGATACCTCTTCTACTGGGTCGTGATCGGTATCGACCCCAAACCCCGGCGGGTAGAGCCGCTGACCAGGCTGGCGATGGTGTTCGGCTCGCTGCCGTTCCACGCGTTCTTCGGCGTGGTCCTGATGGGGATGAGCACGGTGCTGGGCGGCTGGTTCTATCGCAGCCTGGCGTTGGACTGGCACACTGATCTGCTGGGCGATCAGCGCACCGGCGGCAGCCTCGCATGGGCGAGCGGTGAGGTGCCGCTGGTAGTGGTGATGCTCGCGCTGCTGATCCAATGGTCGCGCAGCGACGAGCGGCTGGCCCGGCGTACCGACCGGGCCGCCGAACGCGACGACAACGCCGAACTCGCCGCGCACAATGCCATGTTCGCCGAATTGGCCAAGCGAGATCGGGCGAGTAGGTAGATGACCGAGCAGAAAACCCCGCTGACGCCCGTGCAACCGTTCCGGCGGATCTACCGGTCGGATGTACGGGCGGCGCGGCGGCGGCTGGGCAGGCATATTCGCAAGACCCCGGTGTTCCACACCGTCGTGCCCGGACCGTTCGGACCGGTGCCGGTGACCTTGAAACTGGAATATCTGCAGCACGGGGGCACCTTCAAGGTCCGCGGCAGCTACAACGCGCTGCTCTCGGAGCGGGTATGCCCGGAACATGTGGTGATCGCCTCCGGCGGGAACGCGGGTATCGCGGCGGCGCTGGCCGCGGCCGGTATGGGTAAGAACTGCACCGTGGTGGTCCCCGAATCGGCACCGCATACGAAGGTCGCGGCGATGTGGTCGCACGGCGCCGAGGTGCGGTGGTACGGCACCACCTACGCGGAGGCCTACGAGCACGCCTGTGAGATCACCGCCGAGCGGGGCGCGCTGCAACTGCACGCCTACGATCTGCCCGCCGTGGTGGCCGGGGCGGGTGTGATCGGGCTGGAGATCGAGGAACAGGTCCGCGGCCGGCCGCCGGTTCTGGTCGCCGTCGGCGGTGGCGGTCTGATCGGCGGGATCGCCGCGGCCGGCGGCCGCCGGCGCGAGATCGTGGGAGTGGAGCCGGAGGGGATCCCGACCCTGCACCGGGCCTTGGCAGCCGGGAAACCGGTCGATGTGGACGTATCGAGTATCACCGCCGACGCGCTCGGGGCCTCGCGGATCGGCGAGATCTCCTTCGATGTGGCCCGTCGCTACGGCGTGCGATCCGTGCTGGTCACCGATGACGCGATCACCGAGGCCCGGGAGTATCTCTGGCGGGAGTTCCGGATCGTGGTGGAACTGGCCGGAGCGGTGGCGCTCGCGGCGATCCTCAGCGGCGCGTACGTGCCGGCGGAGGGGGAGCGCCCGGTGGTGGTGCTGTGCGGGGCGAACACCGAACTGCCGGTGCTCTGACGGCCCGGTTTCCGGCCGGTCGGTGATCGGCCCGCGCGGGTTGTCCACAGGAATGACGGGGCGGGGAAGTTGTCCACAGATGTCGTTCGCGCTCTCCGCGGCTCCGCCGGGCGGGCGAGGATGGAGTCGTTCCCGGACCGCGGGGCCGGCCCGGCCCGGACGCGCCGGGTCAGGACGAAGGGGTGGATATGTACGAAGCAGTGGCGACGGTGGTGGGTACGGTGGTCACCGAACCCGTGAAACGTGAGCTGCCGAGTGGGGAGCAGACGGTCAGCTTCCGGCTGGCCAGTGCCGCCCGGCGGCTGGATCGCGATTCCGGTGAATGGGTGGACAATGGGATCCTGTTCCTCACGGTGAGCTGCTGGCGGCGGCTGGTCGCGGGGGTGGATGCCTCCATCCGGCGCGGCGATCCGGTGATCGTGCAGGGTCAGCTCCGGTCGAACGAGTACCGTACCCGGGAGGGCGCCGAGCGCCGTGACCTCGAGATGCGGGCGCATACGGTGGGGCCGGATCTCACCCGCTGCACCGCCCGGGTAACGCGCCGGCGGTCCGGGAATACCCCGGTCACCGGGAATAATTCCGCCGGGTCCCACGCTGGGGAAACCGGACCCGGGGGTGTGGGGGACCAGGACGAAACGCCGGCGGTGCCGCCGGCCCGGGACGACCGGGCCGCGAACGCCGACGTATGAAACCAGACCGATGTTCGACGGATAGGGTGATCGCCATGGCTGAGTTCATTTACCAAATGAAGAAGGTTCGTAAGGCGCACGGCGATAAAGTCGTGCTCGACGATGTCACCTTGAACTTCCTTCCCGGCGCCAAGATCGGCGTCGTCGGCCCCAACGGCGCCGGTAAATCCAGCGTGCTGAAGATCATGGCCGGACTGGACCAGCCGAACAACGGCGAAGCCTTTCTCGCGCCCGGCGCCAGTGTCGGCATCCTGCAGCAGGAACCGCCGCTGAACGAGGAGAAGACGGTCCGCGGGAACGTCGAGGAGGGCCTCGGCGAAATCAAGGTCAAACTCGACCGGTTCAACGAGATCGCCGAACTCATGGCCACCGACTACTCCGACGAGCTCATGGACGAAATGGGCAAACTGCAGGAGGATCTCGACCACGCCGATGCCTGGGATCTGGATTCCCAGCTGGAGCAGGCCATGGACGCGCTGCGGTGTCCGCCGCCGGAGGAATCGGTCACCAACCTTTCCGGTGGTGAGCGGCGCCGGGTGGCGCTGTGCAAATTGCTGCTGAGCAAACCCGATCTGCTGCTGCTGGACGAGCCGACCAACCACCTCGACGCCGAGAGCGTGCTGTGGCTGGAACAGTTCCTGGCGCAGTACCCCGGCGCGGTCCTGGCCGTCACCCACGACCGGTACTTCCTCGACAACGTCGCCGGCTGGATCCTGGAACTCGACCGTGGCCGGGCGATCGGCTACGAGGGCAACTACTCCACCTACCTGGAGAAGAAGGCCGAGCGCCTGGCGGTGCAGGGTAAGAAGGACCAGAAGCTGCAGAAGCGCCTCAAGGACGAACTCGCCTGGGTGCGTTCCGGCGCCAAGGCCCGGCAGGCCAAGAACAAGGCGCGCCTGGGTCGCTACGAGGAGATGGCGGCCGAGGCCGAGAAGATGCGGAAGCTGGACTTCGAGGAGCTCCAGATCCCGGCCGGTCCCCGCCTGGGCAGTGTGGTGGTCGAGGTCGAACATCTGGACAAGGGCTTCGGCGACCGGCAGCTGATCAAGGATCTGTCGTTCACTCTGCCCCGCAACGGGATCGTCGGCGTGATCGGCCCGAACGGTGTGGGTAAGACCACCCTGTTCAAGACGATCGTCGGTCTGGAGGAGCCGGACAGCGGCACGGTGAAGGTCGGCGAGACGGTCCAGTTGAGCTATGTCGACCAGTCCCGCTCCGGTATCGATCCGAACAAGACGGTATGGCAGGTGGTTTCCGACGGACTCGACTACATCGAGGTCGGTCAGCAGGAGATGCCGTCCCGGGCCTATGTGAGCGCGTTCGGATTCAAGGGCCCTGATCAGCAGAAGCCGGCCGGGGTGCTCTCCGGCGGTGAACGCAACCGGCTGAACCTGGCGCTCACGCTCAAGCAGGGCGGCAACCTGATCCTGCTCGACGAGCCCACCAACGACCTGGATGTGGAAACGCTCGGCTCGCTGGAGAACGCCCTGGAGCATTTCCCGGGCTGCGCCGTGGTTATTTCCCACGATCGGTGGTTCCTGGACCGCACCTGCACGCATATCCTCGCGTGGGAAGGTGACGCCGATAACGAAGCCAAGTGGTTCTGGTTCGAGGGCAACTTCGAAGCCTACGAGGCCAACAAGATCGAACGCCTCGGTCCGGAAGCCGCACGGCCCCATCGCGTGACACATCGCAAGCTGACCCGCGGGTAACGCCGCGGCTCTTTTCCCGCTACCAGGGTTCGGGACTACCCTCGGGACCGGCAACGGTGTGTCCGAGAACATCCGCATTCAAGGGAGTGGGAAATGACGGTCTCGTCCGAATTGTCCAGCGAGGCATGGGTTGCCGAACTGCCGGACGGGCTCCGAGCCGGACTCGGCGCGTTGGAGGACGGTTACTTCCGGCACGTCGGGACCGACGACGCGGACTGCGAGATCACCGCTCCCACCCTCACCTTCCGGGCCCATCTCGCCCTGGCCCTGACCCGGCAGCCGGGTCAGGGCCTGGTGCGGGCGCACCATCCGGACGACGGATCCGGTCTGGGCGCCGCGGTGCAGATCGTGACCGACGATATGCCGATGCTCGTCGATTCGGTGACGGCGCTTTTCAGCCGGATGGGCGCCACGGTCAGCGAGGTCATCCACCCCATCGTCACCGTTGAGCGTGATGCCGACGGCCGGTTGGTCGCGGCGCGTCCGCACGAGGCCGGCCGAGGTCGCAACGGGACGGCGGCCGGTCGCGAATCCTGGATCCATCTCCAGTTACATCCGGCCACCGGTGTGGAACTGCTCGCCGAGATCGCCGCGGCCGTACCCGAAGTCATCGACGATGTGCGACGGGTCAGCCGCGATACCGGCGCCATCGAGGCCCGGCTCGGTGAGCTGGCGGCGGGGCTCGACGGCGCCGATGCCGCAGTGGTCGCAGAGGCCGATATCGAGCCGTCCGAATGCGCGCGGCTGTTGCGCTGGATGGCCCACGGTAATTTCACCGTTCTCGGGTACATCCGATACCGCTACGAGCCGGGTGAGTCGGTTCCGGTTCCGGTGGACGATTCCGGGCTCGGCGTCCTGCATCCCGATGCCGGCTCCGGATTCCAGGTGCCGGTCAATACCGGCGCGCGGCCGCTGCTGCGGATGACCCAGGGCTTGGTCCCGGTGACCATGCAACGTGCCGTGCACCCGTATTTCATCGGTGTGGCCGATCTCGGCAGCAGCGGTGAGGTCCATGGTGAACACCTTTTCCTCGGTGTTTTCACGGTGACGGCGCTGCACGAGAACGTGCTGGACATCCCGGTGGTGGGGCAGCGGGTGCTCTCGGCGATCGAGGGCAGCGGATTCGCTCTCGATTCGTTCTCCGGGCAGGCCATGCTCGAGGTGATGCAGGGCTTTCCCCGGCCCGAACTGTTCTCCTCCGACGCCACGACCCTGCGTCGTGTCGCGGGCGCGGTTCTCAATGTGGGCCTGCGCCGTCAGGTGCGCCTGTTCCTCCGGGTCGACCCGTACGGGCGCTTCGTCGCCGCCATGGTGTATTTGCCGCGGGACCGCTACACGACCGCCGTCCGCCTGGAAATCCAGGACATCCTGGTCCGCGAACTCGGCGGCGCCTCCATCGACTATTCGGCGCGGGTGAGCGAAAGCGAACTCGCCAGTGTGTACTTCACCATCCGTATGCCGGGTGCCGTCGATGCCGACCCGGTGCGGATCTCCTCGGCCGAGGAGATCTCGGAGCCCGAACGGCTGCGTATCCAGAATCTGCTGGCCGAAGCGAGCCGCACCTGGGACGATCACCTCAACGACGCGGTGAGCAGTTCCACCGTGCTCGACCCGCGGATCGTGCGCCGCTACTGCGAAGCGTTCCCCGAGGGCTACAAGCAGGACTTCACCGCGCGACGGGCGCTGGCCGATATCGACCGGCTGGAGCGGCTGACGGCCGGCGGAATCGACCAGCACCTCTACCGGACGGCCGACGCACCCGCCGGTTGCTGGCGCTTCACCCTCTACATCGGCGGTGGCGCGATCTCGCTGAGCCAGGTGCTGCCCGTGCTGCAGAGCCTCGGCGTGGAGGTCCTCGACGAGCGGCCGTACCGGATCCGGCGTGAAGCCGACGGACGCAAAACCGACCAGGAACGACGCAGTGCCGACCAGGAACACTGGATCTACGATTTCGGCCTGCAGGCGAACCCGGAGCTGCTGCGTGGCGCGGTCGACCAGGATCTCGACGCCGAATTGCTCGAGGTGGCGCCCGATACGCTCACCCGGCCGGAGACCGTCGCCGCGACGGCCGCGCGGGTGCGCGATCGGTTTACCGCCGCGTTCGACGCCCTCTGGTACGGGCGGGCCGAGGCCGACGGCCTCAATGAACTCGTGCTGCGGGCCGGGCTGGACTGGCGTGAGGTCGCCGTGCTGCGGACCTACGCGAAATACCTGCGGCAGGCCGGTTTTCCGTACAGCCAATTCAATATCGCGCGGGTGTTGCACACCTATCCGGACACCGCACGTCTGTTCGCCGCGCTCTTCGCCGCCCGGTTCGATCCGGACGATCATTCGGCTGAGCGCTGCGACGAACTCGAACAGCGCGTACGCGACCGCATCGATGAGGTCGTCAGCCTGGACGCCGACCGCATCCTGCGTGCCATTCTCGGGCTGATCCGGGCCACGCTGCGCACGAACTACTACGTCACCGACAGCGACGGCCTGGCCCGCGATTTCATCTCCGTGAAGGTCGAGCCGCAGGAGATCGCCGAACTGCCGCAGCCGCGGCCGAAGTACGAGATTTTCGTGTATTCGCCGCGGGTGGAGGGTGTGCATCTGCGGTTCGGTGCGGTGGCGCGTGGTGGTTTGCGGTGGTCGGATCGGCTGGAGGATTTCCGGACCGAGATTCTGGGTTTGGTGAAGGCGCAGGCGGTGAAGAATGCGGTGATCGTGCCGGTGGGTGCGAAGGGTGGTTTCGTGGTGAAGCGCCCGCCCGCCGCCACCGGCGACGCCGCGGTGGACCGCCAGGCCCGGATGGCCGAGGGCGTGGAGTGCTATCGCACGTTCATCTCGGGCCTGCTGGATATCACCGATAACGTCGACCTCGCCGGTGGGCAGGTGCTGCCGCCGGACCGGGTGGTGCGCCGCGACGGTGACGATACGTATCTGGTGGTGGCGGCCGACAAGGGTACGGCGACGTTCTCCGATATCGCCAATGATGTGGCGGGGCGGTACGGGTTCTGGCTGGGCGATGCGTTCGCGTCGGGTGGTTCGGCGGGGTATGACCACAAGGCGATGGGTATTACCGCGCGGGGTGCGTGGGAGAGTGTGAAGCGGCACTTCGCGGAAATGGGAATCGACACGCAGTCGCAGGATTTCACCACGGTCGGTGTCGGCGATATGAGTGGCGACGTGTTCGGCAACGGGATGTTGTTGTCGGAGCATATCCGCCTGGTGGCCGCCTTCGACCATCGTCATATCTTCCTGGACCCGGACCCGGATGCCGCCTCCTCTTTCGCGGAGCGGAGCCGGATGTTCGGATTGGCCCGGTCGAGCTGGGCGGATTACGATCGGTCGCTGATCAGCGCGGGTGGCGGCGTCTACGACCGTACGGTGAAATCGGTGCCGATCAGCCCGCAGACGCGGGTCGCCCTCGGACTGGGCGACGACGTCGTATCGCTCTCGCCGCCGGAATTGATCCGGGCCATTCTCCTCGCCCCCGTGCAGCTGCTGTGGAACGGCGGTATCGGCACCTATATCAAGGCGAGCAACGAAACCAACGCGGACGCCGGCGACAAATCCAATGATGCCGTCCGGGTGAATGCGGACAAACTCCGCGTCAAGGTGATCGGTGAGGGCGGCAACCTCGGTGTGACCGCACTCGGCCGGATCGAGTTCTGCCGCAACGGCGGAAAGATGAATACCGACGCGCTGGACAATTCCGCGGGCGTGGATTGCTCGGACCACGAGGTGAACATCAAGGTTCTGCTCGACGGTGTGGTGTCGGCGGGGGAACTGGAAATCGCCGACCGTAATCCGCTGCTCGCCGAAATGACCGACGAGGTCGCCCGGATGGTGCTGGAGGACAATGTCTCCCAGAACTACGTGATGGGGATCTCCCGGGCCGAGGCAACCGGCATGCTCAATGTGCACCGGCGCCTGATCGAGGATCTGGAGACCCGCCGCGGCCTGGACCGTGAGTTGGAGGCCCTGCCCAGCGATATCGTGCTCAAACGCCGCCTCGAGGAAGGCAGCGGGCTGGCGTCACCGGAACTGGCCAACCTGCTGGCCCATGTGAAACTTGCGCTCAAGGCCGATCTGCTGTCCGGTGATCTGCCCGACAGCGCGCATTTCGCGGCCCGGCTGCCCGAATACTTCCCGACGCCCCTGCGGGAGCGGTTCGGTTCCGCGATCAAGAAGCACCGGCTGCGTCGCGAGATCGTGACAACCCTGATCGCGAACGAGGTGGTGGATTACGGCGGGGTCACCTACACCTTCCGGCTCGGCGAGGAGATCGGCGCGACCGCCACCGATACCGTGCGCGCGTTCACCGCGGTCACCGATATCTTCGGGCTGCACGACGTCTGGGCGCGTATCCGTGCCGCCGACGCGTCGGTGGGTGTGCGCGATCAGCTCGAACTGGAGACCAAGCGCACCCTGGACCGCGCGTCGCGCTGGCTGCTCACCAACCGGCCCCAGCCCATCGCCGTGGGCGCCGAGATCAACCGCTACCGCGAGGGCGTGCGGGAACTGGCTCCGCAGGTGCCCGGCTGGCTGCGCGGACACCATGTGACCACCTTGACCGACCATGCCGCCGATCTCATCGCGCACGGCGCTCCGCTGGATCTGGCTACCGAGGTCTTCGGGCTGCTGCACCTGTTCCCGCTGCTCGATGTGCTCGATATCGCCGATATCACCGACCGCTCGGGTGCCGAGGTCGGTGCCCTCTACTACGCGCTGAACGAGCATCTGAAGATCGACTGGCTGCTCGAGGCGGTCAGCCATCTCGAGCGCGGCGACCGCTGGCACGCGCTGGCGCGGCTCGCGTTGCGCGACGATATGTACAGTTCGCTGCGATCGCTCACCCTCGATGTGCTCTCCGGCGGCGACCCGGAGGAGAGCGCGGACGAGAAGATTGCATACTGGGAGTCCAAGAATCAGTCCCGGCTCGGTCGCGCACGCGCGGCGCTGGCGGAATTGTTCGAGTCCGGAACCCACGATCTCGCCACGCTGTCGGTTGCGGCGCGGCAGGTGCGCAGCATGGTGAGTGGGGTGGGCGCCCAATCGGAGGTACCACGGTGACGAACGCTGTTTCCCGCAACGGTGAGGAGACCGGGGTGGTCGCGGCCGCCCCGGCGCGCCGCTTCCATACCTCGGTGCATGTGCGCTGGTCGGATATGGACGTCTTCCAGCACGTGAACCATGCCCGGATGGTCACCCTCCTGGAGGAGGCGCGGATTCCGTGGCTGTTCGGGGACGACCGGCCCACCGTCGCCCTGCGCGACGGCTGTGTGCTGGTCGACCTGCACGTGAAATATCGGAGCCAGTTGCGGCACGAGGACACCCCGCTGGATATCGCCATGTGGATCGAGCGGTTGCGGGCCGTCGATTTCACGGTCGCCTACGAGGTGCGTGCCGCCGGCTCCGCACCGGGCACCCCGGCAGCCGTCACCGCCACCACCCAGCTGGCGGCCTTCGATATCGATTCCCAGCGCCTGCGCCGCCTCAGCCTGCCCGAGCGTGACTATCTGGCGCAGTGGAAGGCCGAATGACGCGCGCGGGGGTTCCGAGCCGATCGTGATGTCCGAACATCGGGTCCTGACTGTGTCGGACCCGGCAGAACGCGAGAATCTGGCCACCTTCCTCACCCGGGCGCAGCGCCTGGATCCGGCGGTGGTGGTGCGGTTGCGCCGGCGCGGAGAGGGCCGGGTGGCGGCCTGGGTGGCCACCGGATTCGAGGCGCTGGCGACCCGGACCGTCGGCGCCGAACTCGGCGTCGACGATGTCACAGTCGGCGCCGACACCGTACTGGCCGGGTTGGCCTCGCCGGGTCCGACGGACCTCGGTTTCTCCGTCGATTCCGCCTGGCGCGGCGCCCTGCCCCCCGGCAGCGGGTTCGCGCACATCGACGACCTCCCGGCCCGCACGCTGGTGGAACTGGCCGAACGGGGCGCGGATCTGGCGAAGGAGCACGGCTCCAATCACGGCCCACCCGCCTCCCTGCTCGACCAGACCGTGCTCACGGTCTCGGCAGCCGCAGAACAGGTGGAGGTGCCGATGCGGGTGGTTTTCGCGCTCACCGCCATGGACTTCATCCCGCACTCCGGCGACCGCGCCGATTCCGGCCGCATCCAACCCGGTGAGCTGGTCCGGGTCCGCGCCAGCCGCACCTGGCTCCGTTTGGACGCCCGCTATGGGTCAGTAGCCCGCCGTAGGGCGGGCGGGTTGTCACTGACCCCGAATTGACCCACCTGCACCGTTCCGGGGAGTGCAACGCACCAACCATAGGTTGCGGCTTTTGAGCACTTCCAGGATCACGGAACCCGCCCAGGTGTTCAGGCAGGCTTGCTCGTGAAGGTGGGGTGGTGGCGTTGCTTGTGGGGGTGGGGTGGGTGATGTTGCTCGCGAAGGGTGGGGAGGTGATGTTGCTTGTGGAGGTGGGGAGGTGACGTTGCTCGCGAAGGTGGGGAGGTGATGTTGCTTGTGGAGGTGGGGAGGTGACGTTGCTCGTGAAGGTGGGGAGGTGATGTTGCTTGTGGAGGTGGGGCAGGTGACGTTGCTCGCGAAGGTGGGGAGGTGATGTTGCTCGTGAAGGGGGCTGGTGACGTTGCTCGCGAAGGTGGGGAGGTGACGTTGCCCGCGAAGGGGGCAGGTGACGTTGCCCGCGAAGGTGGGGCAGGTGACCTTGCTCGTCAAGGTGCTGTGTTTATTGGCGCGCTGGCGCGCGCGGGGTTCGGCCCCCGAAGCGTCTGCTGTCAGCCCTCGAGACTCGCGGCTGCGCCGCCTCGCTTCGAGGGCTGACAG